>NZ_SGJB01000005.1 GCF_006861675.1 Peptacetobacter hominis
TTTACAACCACTATTTACTGATAACAAGAAAAAATGCTGTCGCAAAACGTTATAAAAAACGTTAATGCGACAGCACCTTTAAATAATATAATACTATCTTGATATCTTATCTATAGTCATAGATGGAACACTTATACTAGCTCCCATTGTAGATTCATAAGTATATATTCCAGTACTTAAACCATATACTGTTATATAATCTTCTTCTAGGATTCTTTCTGATATTATACTTGAATCATAACTTCCTAATATAATTTTATCATAATCACCATCTACTGCTAATCTTATAGTTACAGATGTTCCATCTTCCATAGACTGAACAACTTTTCCGCTAAATTTAACTTTTTTAGCTAAATAATCATCTGGAGTTCTCGCTAATTGTTCAAAAGTTATTCCAGTTTCATATCCTTTTTTTGCTTCCTCTTCCCGTTTCTTTCTTTCAGCTTCCTGTTTTTCAGCTTCAGCTTTTTCCTGAGCTTCTTTTTCAGCCTGAAGCTGAGCTTCTTTTTTAGCCTGTTCTGCTGCAGTCATTTCAAACCAAGGAGCCGCCTCATCAACTTTTGCCTGTAATTCCTGTATTTTAGAATCTTTTTCTTCAATCTGAGCCTGATATTCAGCTATACTACTACTATCATTAAATATAAATGCTCCTATTATAATCCCTACTACAAACGGAATTATCGTTTCTTTTCTAAGTATAATTTTTTTCCAATTCTTTTTATTGTTTGTAGTAGTTATTTTATTTTCTTCTTTAATATCTTTAACATTCTTATCATTTATGATTTCTTCAGAACTATCCTCCTCTTTTATGTCTGCTTTTGATAATTCCTGCTCTTTGTTTTTTGTTTCTAAATCCCTCATTAATTTCTCTTTCTCAGATTCTAGCTTATCCATATTGCTATTATTTTCAAGAATCTCAGCTTCAATGACCTTTATCTTGTCATTAAAAACATCTTTATCCTCATCCGATACAGACTCATCCATAGCTGCTATTGCATTTTTTATGCTATCGATTCTCTTTTGGCAATTATCGTTTTTTTCCTTAATCTCTGATATTATATTTTCTTTTTCAAGAATAGCATTATTTATATCATCAATTGATGATAATTCAACACTATTATACTTTTTATGTGTAATATTTTGCTTTTTATTTTCAATATAAAATATTACACATACAACAACTAATAAAAATAATACAAAACCCATTTTCTCTCCTCCTAAGAATATTGTATATTTATAATATCATAGTTTATATAAAAATTCTACATTTTCTATAAAACAAAATGGGTAAGTGCAACTCCGCCCCTACTCATTTTGTGTATTATTAAGGATATTTTTTTAAATATTTTAGTTTTTATATACCTCCATTGATTTCGATTATTATCACATAATCATCACATTTAAAATTCTTTCGAGTTTTTTCGAGTTTTGTTTTGAGTCAACTCGATTCTGCATTCTTGAATGTAGCATATATATGTCTGTAGCATTGCCACCTACTTTTATTACCTAATTAGCCCTTGGTTCTTTTGAATAATAATCTGACTCCTTCATTAAAGCTGCTTTGTATTTATGAGATATGATTAAAGCTGCATCAGTATCTCCATGATATGTAACTATTTTTCTCACGTATTTTTCCTCTTGTACTGGTTCGGTTATTTTCTTTTTAAAATCTATCCATACAGAAAAAAATAGGGGCATAGCCCCTATTTTTACACATCTTAAAATATAACCTTTTTATTTTATCTAATCACTATCTATTATACAACCTCATCAATAGTATTATTAATTAACTTCAAAACCAATCCCCGGTATAAATCAGTCTATATACTTTTGAATATATACATCTATTCTATTAAATTATACTATTAACATGTATAATATATATTAGCTAAAAAACAAAAGAGGGAGATATATTTATGAAAAGAAAAACCTTATTAATATTATTATCAACAATGCTAATCTTCTCATTAGTTAGCATCTCAAATACATCTTATGCAAAAATGAGAAGTTTTAGTAGAGGAACATCTTCTCTCAGAAGAACAAACCATTCATATACTACTAAAAAATCATTTAAGATTCCAAGAATCACTAATAAATCAAATACTTCAGGAAAAAACAACTATAAAAATAATTATAACTATATTGGAAATACACACCTTACAAATAACTTTTTTAGAATGTACGGAATTTCTCATATGCTTAGCGGTAATCACCATAGTATAACCGATGATGATATAGTTGAAGAATTAATGGCTAAAGGATATTCAGAGGAAGAAGCCGAGAAAATACTTGAAGAAAATCAGTCTGAATATTATCACTACAGAAGGGTTAGATTTTTTAGAAATACAGTTATCTCATTAATTTTTGTGGCAGTTCTCATATTAATTGGAATCTTTATATATCGACGTTTCTTTAGAATATAAAAATAACCCCCAGAATTAAAATTATAAGTTCTGGGGGTATGATATTTATTTAATCTCTATACTAGTCTCTTTAAATATATATTTTCCACTCTTTGATTTTAAATTTACAAATAAATCTCCTTCATAATCTTTCTCAAAAAAATTTCTTGTAACAACTTTATTTCCTTTTAAATCTACTTTATCGTATTCAACAACAACATACTCTGCACCGTCAGTTTTCTTTATACTTTCTGGTATATTTGACGGATCTATCTCTGATTTTGAAATAACAGTATTATTTTTATCCATCTGATATATATTTATCCCTTTGATATCAAATATTGCATATATCGACATTTTAGCATATGAATCAGTCTTCTTGTCATCTTTTATGGTAGAAAAAGTCATCATTTCTCCTTCTTCGTCTCTTGAATCTGCTTCATAACCAAACTCTCTATCTCTACTAATATATATCCTTCCATTAGATTCCTGATATACTTCATTGAAAAAATATGTCGGCAAATTGTTATTGTCACCTGTCAACGTATATATCTCTCCAGATATTACTGTACCTCTATCCCCAACATCTACATTTGAATTGATTATCTCTGGATCACTTATTGTATAAGTTGTACTTTCTCCATTTTTATCGGCAAAAGTAGGTGCCATAAATCTTATTCCTTTCAGATTTTTAAATGTTACATCCTTTTCGACAAATTCTCCGTCTTTTTTATCTGATACCCGAGCATAAATTTTTTCATTTCCAGATTCATTGCTTACAGATTCTGTTGTAATAAATACTCCTATAAATTTGTCTTTGTTAAAATTATTTACAAAATAGTACGTCCCTGCAATACTTATGGCAGCTAAAACTACAATAAATACAAAAAATCTGCTCTTTTTCATATAGCTTCCTCCTATGACAGAAATCATCTTTTTTTGATTCTATCATTTTTACGATTCAAAGAAAATATTTTCTGAATATTGTAATTTTATTGTAATCTTATTAATAACCTTGCAATTTATTATTTTTCAAATATCTCAAATCTATATTTCTGATTTGTAATATTATCTTTTCTTCCTTCCTCTACCTCTTCGATAAACATATCAAAAGGTCTTACAAACATACCATAATCACCATACATAGCCTGATATACAACCATTTTTTCTCCTGTCTCACTGTGAACAGCTATATCATGTACATAATAAAGATTTCCTTTGAAATGTCTATATAATCTTTTTATTTCTATATTTCTCATATTACAACTCCTTTATATTTTATAATATCTATATTACCCCAAGTACAACTTTTATAATCCCTATTGATTTTATTTTATAACAGCAAAATACTCCCTGATGGTATTATATCAGAGAGTATTATATTTACTTAAAAATTTATTCTGTTCTAAGTGCCGTAACAGGATCTTCCTTTGCAGCTTTTCTTGAAGGTATTATTCCCCCTATAAGAGTAAGCAGAATACTTATAACTATAAGAACTATTCCTGCAAATATCGGAAGTGCTGCATTTATATTATCCTTACCTGTTACTGAGTGTATTATCTGATTTATAGGAACGATAAGTATAATCGTCATTCCTATTCCGATTATTCCGGATAATGCTCCTATTATAAATGTCTCAGCATTGAAAACCTGTGAAATATTTTTCTTTGAAGCTCCAATTGCTCTAAGAACTCCTATTTCTTTTTTACGCTCAAGTACACTTATATATGTTATTACACCTATCATTATAGATGAAACGACAAGAGATATTGCAACAAATGCCACAAGAACATAACTTATCGCATTTATTATTGTTGTTACAGAAGACATAAGACTTCCGACCATATCAGTGTATGATATAACCTGGTCATCCCGTCCCGCTTTTTCCATTCTTTCATTGTATGAATCCAATATATCTATTACCTTTTCCTTTTCTTCAAAGTCTTTAGGATATATAGATATTTCTGATGGATTACTGAAGTCTGCGTATCCAAGCTTTTTAAGGTTGTTTTCGCTTGTCTCGTCTTCCTGATACATCATTGCTGTCATAAGTTCCATTATTTCCTCTTCGCTCATATCCATATTCATAGCTCCAGAAAAAGCACTCATATCAAATTTAAAAGCATTTGCCATTGAAGCACTTAACTTTCTCATGCTATTTGTTATTTCTTTTTCAAGAGCAGATGAAATTGAACCTGTTACAGATCCCATATATCCTTTAAGAATAGAATATATCTGTTCCTCTATTGAGTTTGACCGCGCTATTTCATCAAGATGTTTATTTATAATTTTTTTTGCTTCATCAGTCTGTATATACTCCATAAAATACTGTCCCATTTTCATTATGTCTGGAAGATTATTTTCCTCTGAATACTTATAGAACTCGTCTATTATAGTATTTAGAATTTCCTTCATCTGAGCATCTGTAAGCTTTATTTCACCATTTTCCTTTATAGCCTGTTCAACCTGGTCGATAAGAAGTTTTTCGACCTGAGGACTGTTCAGATATGACATAACCTGAATATCCAACATACTAAAATCCATTTCAGGCCTATTCTTTACATAATCCATATACCCAGCTGCCAAATCCGATATCATACTGTTTATCTGTTCAGTAGATATATTTATATCTATTTTACTTATAATATCAGAAATATTTATACCTGGAAGAGATACCTGTCCCATAAGGTTATTAAGATTGCTTAAATCGACATTTATCCGGCTTGGATCCATCTGAAAAGCTGATGCAAATTTTGATTCATCAACTTTGAATAAAGATTTCATATCAAATCCACCTTCTGATGATTTTGAATTAAATTCTTTGCCTGTAAATACATTTATATCTTCATTTTTTAACTGCTGTTTTACAATCTCGCTTTCAGAAGCTTTTTCTATAACATGTTTGGAAAGTTCAGGTGTATAGTATATTCCAGGCATAAGCATTGATATAGAAGCATCTTTCTTAGGCTGAACTATACCCACTATTTTTATTTTCTCGCCTTTTTCAACCAGAGATTTCATATACTTTTCATCATTTTTCTTATCTTTCCATACTTTATAAGATGAGTCATATTGATAACAGTCCGCTGCATTTACAAGTCTGAACTCTGCATTCAATACTTCTTCATATGAATATCCGTTTTTACCTTCTGGGATTTTAACTTCCTCTTCTTTTGCAAACTGTTTTACCATCTTATCAAGTTCTTCTGGATCCCTTAGATTAAGAGCATAAAGAAAATAATCGCTTATACTTCCATCTGGATAAAGAACAAGTACACATTCATTATATTTTGAAGGCCATTTCCCAGCCTTTACATCGTATTGATTCTGATAAAGACTCTTATTCTCCGGCATCTGCATAAACACATTTGTACTCATCATAGATGACATCATACTATTTGTAGTACTTTCAGAACCTAAACCCATAGCAGAAAATGATTTATCAGGATGAACCTGTCTTATATTATCAGTATCTGCACTGTATATCTGCGGCTCTATGCCATATGAATATTCTATAGCTTTTGTATGTTTCTCTATACCTGATTTTCCTGAATCAAAATACTTTTTAAGTGATTTCAGGTCATTTGAACCTACAGTTGAAAACATTCCTGTAAGTGTCTCCTGAACCCGCATATCTTCTTTTGTTTTTTTGCTGTCAGAATCCTTTGAATTTGAACCTGACATACTCCGAAATAAAGACGACATATCATATCCTGCTTTCTGAATCTGAAGCGGATATTCTGACAATGTTTCTTCTTCAATATCGTTTATATAATTATTAATTCCGTTAGATAATGATAAAATAAGTGCAATTCCTATAATACCAATAGAACCTGCAAATGCTGTAAGAATTGTTCTTCCTTTTTTGGTTTTCAGGTTATTAAAGCTAAGAGAAAGCGATGTAAGAAAAGACATCGACGTTTTCCCCATATTCTGACTTTTTTCAGATACTATGTCAGCTTCTGATACATCAAATCTATCTGTATCATCAAGTATTTTACCGTCTTTCAATGTAACTATCCTTGTAGCATACTCCTCTGCAAGTTCTGGGTTGTGCGTTACCATTACAACAAGTCTATCTTTAGCAACTTCTTTCAAAAGTTCCATTACCTGTACACTTGTCTCGCTATCAAGAGCTCCTGTTGGCTCATCAGCAAGTACTATATCAGGATCGTTTACAAGTGCTCTGGCTATTGCAACACGCTGCATCTGCCCACCTGAAAGCTGATTCGGTTTTTTGTGTATATGTTTTATAAGCCCTACTTTTTCAAGAGCTTCCTTTGCCATCTCTCTTCTCTGTGATTTTGAAACTCCTGATATTGTAAGTGCAAGTTCAACATTTGAAAGAACTGTCTGATGTGGAATAAGATTGTAGCTTTGGAATACAAATCCTATTGTATGATTTCTGTATGAGTCCCAATCTCTATCTTTATACTCCTTGGTAGATATTCCATTTATGACAAGATCTCCACTGTCATATCTGTCAAGACCTCCTATTATATTAAGAAGAGTTGTTTTTCCAGATCCACTTGGCCCAAGTATTGCAACGAATTCATTGTCTCTAAGGTTTAGACTTACATCGTCAAGTGCCTTTTGTACAAGTCCCCCTGTTTTGTATTCTTTTTTTATGTTTTTGATTTGTAGCAAGTTGTCACCTCTTTTCTTTTCATATTAAGATTATATCACTATTAGTATTTTGAGGGGGATTTTATTTTTAATATTCTGTATTTAATTGATGTGTTAAGTTTATACAAATATTATGTCAAATATAACAGATTTAATTATATTCCAACATGATTATACTTTCATCTTTATGAGAAATTCTGTCCATTAGTTCAAGTCTTATTTATATTCCAATATGGTTCTACTTTAATACAATCTCCAAGTGCTTTTACAGTAAAAGTAAAAGGATTTACATTCCAATATGGTTCTACTTTAATCTTTTCTTCACCTTTTTCATTAATAAATGTTTTTACATTTACATTCCAATATGGTTCTACTTTAATTTTAGTCCATGCTGCAATTGTATTTTTTACTTCCGTATTTACATTCCAATATGGTTCTACTTTAATCATATCTTCAGTTGCTTTTTTGAAAAAATCTTTTGCAATTTACATTCCAATATGGTTCTACTTTAATCTGCTTCTAAACCAACAGATGATAATGCTGCAGCAAATTTACATTCCAATATGGTTCTACTTTAATAACATCAGAAAGATTAATAAAAAGCTGAAGATAAATATTTACATTCCAATATGGTTCTACTTTAATCTGTTTCGATATTTGATATAATCTCTATCGCTTCATATTTACATTCCAATATGGTTCTACTTTAATCATAGTATTTTTTGGCAAGCCCCCAAAGTGTGTCTCATTTACATTCCAATATGGTTCTACTTTAATGAGGTTTTGTCATTGTTAAATTTAAATTTATCAGTATTTACATTCCAATATGGTTCTACTTTAATATGTAATATAACCTATCTCTTTTATCTCTTATA
This sequence comes from Peptacetobacter hominis, assembly GCF_006861675.1. Lineage (GTDB taxonomy): Bacteria > Bacillota > Clostridia > Peptostreptococcales > Peptostreptococcaceae > Peptacetobacter > Peptacetobacter hominis. Next base: position 7,904 of record NZ_SGJB01000005.1, read on the forward strand.
TCAATTTACATTCCAATATGGTTCTACTTTAATTAATTCTGCATATTCTTCTATGCTTTCCTCATTTACATTTACATTCCAATATGGTTCTACTTTAATTGCTAACAAGACTCCATTCTCGACTGCAGAAGTAAATTTACATTCCAATATGGTTCTACTTTAATATTACATAAATCTATAAGAGTATGACTTTCAAGCTCATTTACATTCCAATATGGTTCTACTTTAATTACAAGAAAAGAAGTTAAATCAGAAACAGTAAAAACATTTACATTCCAATATGGTTCTACTTTAATCAGTTGCTTATACTCTTCATGTTCTTTTATCATCTCCATTTACATTCCAATATGGTTCTACTTTAATATTCAAATTGCAAGGTATGAAATGATTGATAAGAATTATTTACATTCCAATATGGTTCTACTTTAATTCATCCTGCAATAGTTGGATTGGATATGACGCTTGAATTTACATTCCAATATGGTTCTACTTTAATTTAGCTTGAAATACGTCAACATGTTTTTTTATATAATTTACATTCCAATATGGTTCTACTTTAATAATATATTTTAGTGCCTTTAATCTCATGCTTGTGTAATTTACATTCCAATATGGTTCTACTTTAATCCACCAGGAAGAAAGACGCATAAGATTCAGATTATTACATTTACATTCCAATATGGTTCTACTTTAATTCGCTTTCTGAATTGTATCTACGAATGTCTGAACGCTATTTACATTCCAATATGGTTCTACTTTAATAAAGATGGCAATAGATGAACTTATGATGATTTCAATATTTACATTCCAATATGGTTCTACTTTAATCGAGCACTTGTATTTGAGTGTTGAATGCGATTGATTTATTTACATTCCAATATGGTTCTACTTTAATTGAAAAAGCAGTTGTTGATAAAGCAAGAAAACCGCTATTTACATTCCAATATGGTTCTACTTTAATTCTAACAGAAGTAGAAAAAGAAATATTGCTAGAATCATTTACATTCCAATATGGTTCTACTTTAATCAAGTGCTTCCATTGCGTCTGATACAGTTTTACCATTTACATTCCAATATGGTTCTACTTTAATAAGATGGAAGGTTCTACTCTATCAAACATTGCATCATTTACATTCCAATATGGTTCTACTTTAATTGAGACAGATATGTCTTTTGCTGACTATCTGGATATCATTTACATTCCAATATGGTTCTACTTTAATCAGGCCATTAAGACAGTAGCGGAAGCATACTCGAATTTACATTCCAATATGGTTCTACTTTAATCAATCATTCATCTCCAAGTATAACACTTCGTTATAATTTACATTCCAATATGGTTCTACTTTAATAGTATAAATGGCTGAAAGTAACTTTTTCCCGTTCGTATTTACATTCCAATATGGTTCTACTTTAATCTATAGTAAAAGCAGGTGAGGTAGATGTCTATAAATTTACATTCCAATATGGTTCTACTTTAATACATTGAAGTAATCCAGACTCACAACAATTTTAATAAATTTACATTCCAATATGGTTCTACTTTAATCACGCTGGACATGAAACTGGAAACAGTAAAAGTATATTTACATTCCAATATGGTTCTACTTTAATAAAGAGATGTTATAGCTTATGTAAAAAGATATAATAATTTACATTCCAATATGGTTCTACTTTAATATATAGTACCGACCATAGATATAAAAGTAGCTTTAGATTTACATTCCAATATGGTTCTACTTTAATGAATGGTGAAGTAGTAAAATCAATTGAAACACAAAATTTACATTCCAATATGGTTCTACTTTAATGCTTTTATAATATAATTCTGTATCTGAACTATATTTATTTACATTCCAATATGGTTCTACTTTAATACAAGAAAAATAAAGGAGTGATTTAAGTGAGTAATAATTTACATTCCAATATGGTTCTACTTTAATTAAAGTCAAAAATAATATAAAAAATTTAATTATAGAAATTTACATTCCAATATGGTTCTACTTTAATTTTTGAAAAATCAACATCCCAGCAATCATATAATTCATTTACATTCCAATATGGTTCTACTTTAATTTGTTTCTTTCAATTTAGATTTTACTGATGATAGCATATTTACATTCCAATATGGTTCTACTTTAATACAGATACTGTACTAACTGATATAAACGGAAATCCTAATTTACATTCCAATATGGTTCTACTTTAATTAGATAATTTCAATAAAAAGAAATTTGATAAAACAAAATTTACATTCCAATATGGTTCTACTTTAATAAGGCAGAAAATAAATTTCTACAATGATAGGTATATTTACATTCCAATATGGTTCTACTTTAATCACATGACACAGCGACATATTTTCTAATGATTTAGCCATTTACATTCCAATATGGTTCTACTTTAATAGAAATAGCTATCACTATAAAAAACCTTTCACTTAATTTACATTCCAATATGGTTCTACTTTAATCAATTTTCCGTCTAGCCTACTATTTGAATAATTCAAATTTACATTCCAATATGGTTCTACTTTAATTTTTATAGGTATTGTTGCAGGAAATATATTTACACATTTACATTCCAATATGGTTCTACTTTAATATACATAGTGATATTGAGTTGACAGATGCCTATATATTTACATTCCAATATGGTTCTACTTTAATTTCATTAGATAGAATATCACTGTTAGTTAATGCACATTTACATTCCAATATGGTTCTACTTTAATGTCGAACAGAGGTGGAGCTTATGATAAAGATACTGATTTACATTCCAATATGGTTCTACTTTAATCAACTTTTAAAAATGAAACTATTTTAGACCCATTTAATTTACATTCCAATATGGTTCTACTTTAATGGGTGTAGTTAAGAACATTGAGTTTATAGCAAGTACATTTACATTCCAATATGGTTCTACTTTAATAGTAACATTTGCTGAGGCTTTTCAATCAATGTTAAAAATTTACATTCCAATATGGTTCTACTTTAATATAATATAGATATCTGCTCAGGACTTGCTATATTTATATTTACATTCCAATATGGTTCTACTTTAATATAATATAGATATCTGCTCAGGACTTGCTATATTTATATTTACATTCCAATATGGTTCTACTTTAATATAATATAGATATCTGCTCAGGACTTGCTATATTTATATTTACATTCCAATATGGTTCTACTTTAATATAATATAGATATCTGCTCAGGACTTGCTATATTTATATTTACATTCCAATATGGTTCTACTTTAATATAATATAGATATCTGCTCAGGACTTGCTATATTTATATTTACATTCCAATATGGTTCTACTTTAATTGTTTCCAAGTCTTGCGAATATTCCACTATCTTCATTTACATTCCAATATGGTTCTACTTTAATTATTTATCCTAACTAATTCAGGGTCTAGTTCCTCAGTATTTACATTCCAATATGGTTCTACTTTAATGTATTAGGAAACTCATCTAACTGGTATAACTCATATATTTACATTCCAATATGGTTCTACTTTAATTGCAATACCGGTTTTTATATATACATCAGCCATATATTTACATTCCAATATGGTTCTACTTTAATATTGCGACATGTATATGAATATTATCTGTATTGTAAATTTACATTCCAATATGGTTCTACTTTAATTTTTCAGCATTTCTTGTTGTTTCTGCTGAAAATTCATTTACATTCCAATATGGTTCTACTTTAATGCCTGAGATTTACTTGCTATAACTGTTATAGTTACATTTACATTCCAATATGGTTCTACTTTAATCATCAAATCCTGACTATATTTGCGTAGCTGAGATGAAATTTACATTCCAATATGGTTCTACTTTAATATTTATGATGTAGTTTGTTTCATCCGGATACCAGATATTTACATTCCAATATGGTTCTACTTTAATGAACGCATAATCATCATCACCACCAAACATATTACATTTACATTCCAATATGGTTCTACTTTAATTGAGAGTATTACTGGGCTTTGCCCAGTTCCACACCTCATTTACATTCCAATATGGTTCTACTTTAATTGCATCTATATCAGATAATTTAAGATCGCCAAAAAAATTTACATTCCAATATGGTTCTACTTTAATTATTATCTCCGTGTTTACAATATAATTTGTTTCATCATTTACATTCCAATATGGTTCTACTTTAATGAACATAATAAAGATGAACTCCAGTTCCAGATGAATTTACATTCCAATATGGTTCTACTTTAATTCGATATTCATAATCAGCTTTATCTACATCAATATCATTTACATTCCAATATGGTTCTACTTTAATACAAGGGCTTGAAGATATAATATATATTTTATAAGAATTTACATTCCAATATGGTTCTACTTTAATGAGAGAATGATGGCAATAGGCGGGGCTATTGTTTTGATTTACATTCCAATATGGTTCTACTTTAATCTATTTTTCTTTAATAAGTTTAAAAATTATTTCTTCATTTACATTCCAATATGGTTCTACTTTAATCCAAAAACATTGAAATTATAACCATTTATTGTAATCTGATTTACATTCCAATATGGTTCTACTTTAATAAATTAAAAAAAATAATAAATAAAGGCATTGATGAAATTTACATTCCAATATGGTTCTACTTTAATGTGATATAACAAAAATAGATATAACAAAATTACCAAATTTACATTCCAATATGGTTCTACTTTAATTTCTGTTGAAACACTAAACGAAAAAATATTATTAAATTTACATTCCAATATGGTTCTACTTTAATCAAGCAATAAAAAAAGGCTCAGAAAGGCTTACAGAAATTTACATTCCAATATGGTTCTACTTTAATTAAACTATATCCAATATTACCTAAAATATATAAAGCATTTACATTCCAATATGGTTCTACTTTAATAAATAGTTTTTTCAAAGTTTAATTCAAGAAAATATTTATTTACATTCCAATATGGTTCTACTTTAATAAAGATACAAAATAATTAAATCAAAATCAGAAATAATTTACATTCCAATATGGTTCTACTTTAATGATATATGAAGAAATGTATCCAGTAAAGGAGAAAAAATTTACATTCCAATATGGTTCTACTTTAATTACAGATACAAAAGTACCTGCAGGAGTGGTTACAGGATTTACATTCCAATATGGTTCTACTTTAATTTGGCATTATCCAAATCAGGTTAAGGGTCTAAGCATTTACATTCCAATATGGTTCTACTTTAATTGCAGACGCTTGGATATACGGATACAGAACAGTTGGTAATTTACATTCCAATATGGTTCTACTTTAATAAGAAGGGCGATTCCATGTTATGAGTGGTGAAGCATAATTTACATTCCAATATGGTTCTACTTTAATTAAAAGGCGACCTCAATGGGAACGAGTAACACTCGAATTTACATTCCAATATGGTTCTACTTTAATTCACACTAACCGTTATTTTCACTTTCTGAGGAGTTTTATTTACATTCCAATATGGTTCTACTTTAATAAAAGATGATGGCAATAGGCGGGGCTATTGTTTTGCATTTACATTCCAATATGGTTCTACTTTAATCTTTGAAAGCCCTAGCCTATTTCTATTATTTGCTTGATTTACATTCCAATATGGTTCTACTTTAATTTCTGCAAGTTCTTTAATTCTTATACATACATCTTCATTTACATTCCAATATGGTTCTACTTTAATATGGATGTAAGTATACAAGGTAAGTTTGAATCTATGATTTACATTCCAATATGGTTCTACTTTAATAGATGCTAAGTTAATGTCAGCAGATGGCTCAAATTAATTTACATTCCAATATGGTTCTACTTTAATTCAATATTTTTTAGTGAAGTAGGAGGAAGAACAAAATTTACATTCCAATATGGTTCTACTTTAATAGAGGGTACAGACTACTATCTTGAAAGAAATAGTAAATTTACATTCCAATATGGTTCTACTTTAATCAATGCGAAAAAAAGAAGAAAGTAATTTTCCAGATATTTACATTCCAATATGGTTCTACTTTAATTAAAGAAAGATATACTGGCTCTTATAAAGAAGCAGCATTTACATTCCAATATGGTTCTACTTTAATAGTCCCCCCGCCTTTTGAATTTGCTTAAATATTTAAATTTACATTCCAATATGGTTCTACTTTAATTTTTTTCATCTGATACAGTTGTATTTCCAGGATCATATTTACATTCCAATATGGTTCTACTTTAATGCTGCAAAAGAATTGTATCCTAATATCGCTGGATGAATTTACATTCCAATATGGTTCTACTTTAATAAATCTAAAAAAACATTTTTACCACCTTCTATCATTTATTTACATTCCAATATGGTTCTACTTTAATCCTTTCCAAAAATAAAGTATAAAAAAAGAACCCTCTATTTACATTCCAATATGGTTCTACTTTAATCGTTCTTGTATAAATCAGCCATTTTTAGAACCTCATCATTTACATTCCAATATGGTTCTACTTTAATTCCATACCATGTTGTTTCTGAATATGCATCAAGCTCATTTACATTCCAATATGGTTCTACTTTAATTAAAAAAGAAATCTAAAAAATAAGAGTGTGAAAAAATTTACATTCCAATATGGTTCTACTTTAATGTCTTTTAATATGCTATTGCTTAAAACCCCAGAAGAATTTACATTCCAATATGGTTCTACTTTAATAATAAAGTTGGAACGTGAACAGAGTAGCAAGGCGAATATTTACATTCCAATATGGTTCTACTTTAATACTTTTAAATCTGGCAATGCTGAAAGGTGGGATACTATTTACATTCCAATATGGTTCTACTTTAATGTTATTTTTGAATATGATAAAACGATTGGAATATCAAATTTACATTCCAATATGGTTCTACTTTAATGCGATTCAGACATCGCAAATGTATTTGATTAAACATATTTACATTCCAATATGGTTCTACTTTAATATAAAAAATGGAGTTTCCTCTCTTGCTTCAAGCATAATTTACATTCCAATATGGTTCTACTTTAATTTCTTCTGAAAAAGAATATGAGTTCGACATGTATGTATTTACATTCCAATATGGTTCTACTTTAATAAGTTGATAAGGATATTACAACTGTTGTCGATTTAAAATTTACATTCCAATATGGTTCTACTTTAATCAAGAAAAAGAACTTATGCAGTTGTTCCCGATTCTGATTTACATTCCAATATGGTTCTACTTTAATGCGATTCAGACATCGCAAATGTATTTGATTAAACATATTTACATTCCAATATGGTTCTACTTTAATGAAAAGTTTAAAAAATTGCCTTGAAGACTTTGCAAGATTTACATTCCAATATGGTTCTACTTTAATTGATGATATAAAATCGAATATAACAGAAATTGTAATATTTACATTCCAATATGGTTCTACTTTAATGAAAATTTAAACGAGTTTCTTCAAGATGGCTTAGCGAATTTACATTCCAATATGGTTCTACTTTAATCTGGAAAGCTGTCAACACTAGGAGACAACGCTTCTAATTTACATTCCAATATGGTTCTACTTTAATTATCAACAAAATATCTTTGCCCTTTTCCGGTGATTTTATTTACATTCCAATATGGTTCTACTTTAATTCTATCAAATACGTTAGGCTTCGTAAAAACGCAAGCATTTACATTCCAATATGGTTCTACTTTAATACGGCTACAACCCGCTTAAAGACTACGCCAAGTATCATTTACATTCCAATATGGTTCTACTTTAATTTTACATTTACAAGCCTCATTCCCATTGCCTTTGAATATTTACATTCCAATATGGTTCTACTTTAATAGTATATGTTTTTTATCATGTGTTTTTCCCCATAACATTTACATTCCAATATGGTTCTACTTTAATTTCGTACTCTCCTGTTGAAACCGCGTTTTTATTATTATTTACATTCCAATATGGTTCTACTTTAATTTCTTTTTCCCCATAGTCTATCGATACGGTATCTATATTTACATTCCAATATGGTTCTACTTTAATACTAATATAGCTAAAACAATAGCCACGAAATTCACATATTTACATTCCAATATGGTTCTACTTTAATAGATATTTTTCTTTGAAAATAGGAAAAAAAGAAGCTAATTTACATTCCAATATGGTTCTACTTTAATGAATCTAAGAAGAACCAGTATGATAGATTGAAGAACATTTACATTCCAATATGGTTCTACTTTAATCTGCTCTTATCTGCTGTTCATATATCTTTGTTTTTTCATTTACATTCCAATATGGTTCTACTTTAATCTATTATTAAGATATTCTCTAAATTCTCCCTTTGTATTTACATTCCAATATGGTTCTACTTTAATGCCGTTGGTATAAGTCCTGCAACGAGTAATTCACTATTTACATTCCAATATGGTTCTACTTTAATAAAGTTAACAAGAAGAATAAGCGATGGGGAACTTCAAATTTACATTCCAATATGGTTCTACTTTAATCCACCACATACAATGTTTTATTGTAAATGTTGTGCAAATTTACATTCCAATATGGTTCTACTTTAATCAATCGAACAAATAAGAAGTGGAATTGATAAACTGAATTTACATTCCAATATGGTTCTACTTTAATCACTAGAAGCTTTAAGCAATGCTATCGAAGATATAGATTTACATTCCAATATGGTTCTACTTTAATCTCAAGTTCGAGCATATTTTCCTCGTCATCCTCTTCATTTACATTCCAATATGGTTCTACTTTAATTTAAAAAATCTGCCTTCAGATAAAAGGCATTGGCATTAATTTACATTCCAATATGGTTCTACTTTAATTGTATCTTCAGTTTCATATATGATATTCACTTTTTCAATTTACATTCCAATATGGTTCTACTTTAATTAGAAAAGAAAAATAAAGAAGATGATCCAATGCTAAAATTTACATTCCAATATGGTTCTACTTTAATGGCAAAATGAAGAGATAAAAAAGAAAACTAAGAAATATTTACATTCCAATATGGTTCTACTTTAATGAGATGGTAAAAAGTATAATCCTAAAGACCTTCCGCATTTACATTCCAATATGGTTCTACTTTAATAAGCGGATACGGTATTGGTCTGTTATAATCATCAAGATTTACATTCCAATATGGTTCTACTTTAATCGCTTAGTCTATCTGAAAAATCAGCGAATGATTGTTATTTACATTCCAATATGGTTCTACTTTAATTTTTCAAATCAACACATGATCTTGATGAACGAGCAAATTTACATTCCAATATGGTTCTACTTTAATTATTAAAACCGCCTGAAAGAATAACTGTAAGTAAAATTTACATTCCAATATGGTTCTACTTTAATTAATATTACTTTTTTAGGAGTGAATTCTAAATTCACATTTACATTCCAATATGGTTCTACTTTAATCATACATTTAGACATACTCATGCTACAATATTGCTTCATTTACATTCCAATATGGTTCTACTTTAATGTCAAATAAACTTGCAGTTGCAGGACTTACTGATCTATTTACATTCCAATATGGTTCTACTTTAATTTTTAAGTTTGATGGATGAACGTTTTAGTGGAAGTAATTTACATTCCAATATGGTTCTACTTTAATATATCATTATTCATATCTACTCTACCTCCTATTAAAAATTTACATTCCAATATGGTTCTACTTTAATTCAGCGTAGGTCCGGTATCAGAGGAAATTTCAGAAGATTTACATTCCAATATGGTTCTACTTTAATATCAGTATTATCCGTTTCGTGAACCACTATAAACTTATTTACATTCCAATATGGTTCTACTTTAATTAATCATTTATTGCCTTGTTTTCGATTGTGCTTTCATTTACATTCCAATATGGTTCTACTTTAATCAGCACAGGCAGTTGCAACTGGTGCTACAACAGCACTATTTACATTCCAATATGGTTCTACTTTAATTGATCTAATCCTTGTTTTTGGTCTGGTCCATACGGTATTTACATTCCAATATGGTTCTACTTTAATTAAAAAAACAAAAAGAGAGGTAGAACTTCGTTTAAATATTTACATTCCAATATGGTTCTACTTTAATTATTAAATCCTTTATCATTTGAGCAAGCCGAATCATATTTACATTCCAATATGGTTCTACTTTAATGCTTGTATTCTTTTGACTTTTTATCAAAATTATCTTCATTTACATTCCAATATGGTTCTACTTTAATTCAATTTATAAATAATACAGAAGATGGGAACATTCCATTTACATTCCAATATGGTTCTACTTTAATTGGACGGAGGAATATTTTTTATAAAAGTATATGATATTTACATTCCAATATGGTTCTACTTTAATTCTATTAGATGAGTTTCAGAAAGTTTTAATATCTGAATTTACATTCCAATATGGTTCTACTTTAATAAGAAATAAGAGTTAAAAAACCTAAACCAACAGGAAAATTTACATTCCAATATGGTTCTACTTTAATCCACCGTCTTTTCTAAGTCGATATGCAAAAAAAGAATTTACATTCCAATATGGTTCTACTTTAATTGTTAAGCTTTTACTCATTTTCAGCAGAGCCATATATTTACATTCCAATATGGTTCTACTTTAATCTATCTGGTCGTCTTCTACAGTTATATTTTCTGTCATTTACATTCCAATATGGTTCTACTTTAATATTTTTTCTATTGTTTTCATAATATGATAATGTAAAATTTACATTCCAATATGGTTCTACTTTAATATTTCTGGGTTTAAAAACTTATTCACAAAGTATGTCATTTACATTCCAATATGGTTCTACTTTAATCATTAAAGCTGAGTCAAGACAAAACCAAATTGATCCATTTACATTCCAATATGGTTCTACTTTAATATAAGTAAGACATTGTATTAATAAATGTTTTTTCCCATTTACATTCCAATATGGTTCTACTTTAATTGAACAGTTGTATCAAGAACAGATATACATACAATATTTACATTCCAATATGGTTCTACTTTAATAAGTCGCTGCATCTTGAATTTTATATCTAAGTTCGTCATTTACATTCCAATATGGTTCTACTTTAATTTTACCAGGGTCTCCTTTATCACCCTTTTCACCCTGATTTACATTCCAATATGGTTCTACTTTAATGAATATCATATATGAAACTGAAGATACACTATATTTATTTACATTCCAATATGGTTCTACTTTAATAGATAGCTCAATTTTTGCTTTTAATATTTCTCCAGTATTTACATTCCAATATGGTTCTACTTTAATTGACCCGACGTGTGGTGCAGGTGCACTTCTTATAGATTTACATTCCAATATGGTTCTACTTTAATACACATAATATACTGTTCTCAGATTGCCTTTTTTATCATTTACATTCCAATATGGTTCTACTTTAATAATTTCATACTATTTGCCTTTCTATCTTTTCCATGGATTTACATTCCAATATGGTTCTACTTTAATTCAATAAAAGAAATGCTAAACAAATAATTCAAAAGTATTTACATTCCAATATGGTTCTACTTTAATATTTGCTGCTGTAGCAAATAAAGCTGAATGTAAAATATTTACATTCCAATATGGTTCTACTTTAATTAAAATCATGAGAGGTAAAGAAATAGTAAATGCAAAATTTACATTCCAATATGGTTCTACTTTAATCATATGTATCTGCAATTACAATGTTTTTAAATCCTTCATTTACATTCCAATATGGTTCTACTTTAATATGCTCAAGTATCTCTGAACCAAACCAACGTTCAACATTTACATTCCAATATGGTTCTACTTTAATGCATAAAGACATAAATAAAGGCGGAAGAACTGTTGGTATTTACATTCCAATATGGTTCTACTTTAATCACTTACCTAATCTGTCCGCCACTTCCTGGGCAGTCATATTTACATTCCAATATGGTTCTACTTTAATAGTAGGTCAAGCTAAAATAGCAAATGCATCTATCTAATTTACATTCCAATATGGTTCTACTTTAATAATTCCAGTCATAAATACCTTATTTCCAACAAGATCATTTACATTCCAATATGGTTCTACTTTAATTCTATACAACAAAATCTATGATTTGATGTATCAAAAATTTACATTCCAATATGGTTCTACTTTAATTTGCTATTTCAATGCAGATTGGTGTATTCCAGCGAAATTTACATTCCAATATGGTTCTACTTTAATTAGCATATTATGATGCAGCAGAAATGAACAGAGATAAATTTACATTCCAATATGGTTCTACTTTAATCCTAGCTAAAATATATAAATTCTCAGTTTCTTTTGGATTTACATTCCAATATGGTTCTACTTTAATGAAGCTATAGTTAAATTAATAGGTGAAGCTGCAACAATTTACATTCCAATATGGTTCTACTTTAATGTATATTTTATAAACTGCATTACCTGCTCTTTTGTAGATTTACATTCCAATATGGTTCTACTTTAATCATGGGATTAAGACCAGGAGAAGCATGTGGGCTTACAATTTACATTCCAATATGGTTCTACTTTAATTAGTTGATTCTATTTCCTTTACTATAGCTACTATCTATTTACATTCCAATATGGTTCTACTTTAATGAAGAATTCTATTGCTCTTCTGTCAAATACCCAAATATTTACATTCCAATATGGTTCTACTTTAATTGGCCACTCTTCAAGAGATATTTCATTCCATACTGCATTTACATTCCAATATGGTTCTACTTTAATCCTGCTCTATTTCTCTTATGAAGTAATTCCAGCGTCATTTACATTCCAATATGGTTCTACTTTAATTCTATATAGTTTCCTTTTTTGACATTTTCATTCATAATTTACATTCCAATATGGTTCTACTTTAATATTCAACGATTATAAAAGTGCTATAACTTATCTAAACATTTACATTCCAATATGGTTCTACTTTAATGCCTGGAACTGTATATCCTTCGAATGCCAATTTTTTATTTACATTCCAATATGGTTCTACTTTAATGCAGGTGCGAAACCTGCACAGTCCCACTTACTTAAATTTACATTCCAATATGGTTCTACTTTAATTTTTTAATTGTAAAATATTTATATAAATATATTTAAATTTACATTCCAATATGGTTCTACTTTAATAGAGCTATCTAAATTTCCATATAATCCTAAAAAAACATTTACATTCCAATATGGTTCTACTTTAATAACAAAAAACAATATAAATACAAAGTTAATGGAGCTATTTACATTCCAATATGGTTCTACTTTAATATTGTAGAACTCTACTGTCTGCTCATCCTTTATTTCATTTACATTCCAATATGGTTCTACTTTAATATTGAAAATAGTAATGAATTATCAAACACACCAATTCATTTACATTCCAATATGGTTCTACTTTAATTGCCTGGAACTGTATATCCTTCGAATGCCAATTTTTTATTTACATTCCAATATGGTTCTACTTTAATACAAGAAAAATAAAGGAGTGATTTAAGTGAGTAATAATTTACATTCCAATATGGTTCTACTTTAATAGAAAGATGCCAGAGGATAAACTGAATGGTTCATTTAATTTACATTCCAATATGGTTCTACTTTAATCTGCAACATGGACTGGCGAGCGCTAACCATAATGAAATTTACATTCCAATATGGTTCTACTTTAATTATTGTATTAGATATATATACAAATAGTCAGTATAAATTTACATTCCAATATGGTTCTACTTTAATTAATTCTGCATATTCTTCTATGCTTTCCTCATTTACATTTACATTCCAATATGGTTCTACTTTAATTCGGCATTAGAAAAATCTGCTTTTAAAAGACTGGCAACATTTACATTCCAATATGGTTCTACTTTAATCAATCCTTCTACAATCAAGCCTTTACAAGGCCTCTACTATTAAAACTTGTCTTCCTACTAAAAATCATAACATAAAACCTATCTAAAAAGAATATAAAAACTACTCAAAACTCAAATTCCAACATTGTCAATCTCCTACAATTATATACTTATCATAGGTCGACAATTATAAAAAATTACTTGTCTTATCTTCTTTTATTCCTAACATTTCCTTGTCTAACCACCTATCACTTCTACTCTCAAACAAAATTACAGAATCTTTATCTTCTCTTATTATTTCTCCAATTTCCCACTTCAATGACATAAGCTGTGATTTTGACAACTCACCTTCAAATACAGAATTTTGTATATGTGAAAGATACCTCTTACATATATTAAAAGTCTTTCTAAGAACCTTCTGACCTTCTTTATCTAATTTTATATCATAAACAAGAATAATATACATACTTCCTCCCAATTACCACCATATTTTAAATGGTTCATAATCTTTTTCACCTAAAATATGCTTTATTAGCTTATAGCATTCAAGTTTTATCAAATGTTCATAAGATACACTTCTGTTTAAATCTTTATGCTTAAGTGTCTTTTTCATTCTCTGATCAAACTCAGATACTATCATTTGAGAAGTTTCTTTATTAAGATGCAGATAATTAAGTCCTTTTGTAAAACATTTATCATTAATCTGGTTTCTATTAAACAATGAAAATATCAGTCTATCCGCTATTAAAGGTTTAAATATCTCAGCTATATCAAGACTCAATGAGAATCTTCTATCTCCAGGTTCATGAAGATAACTTATCGTTGGATTCAGCTGAGTTTCATAAATAGCAGATATAGCTTTTGTATATACTAAGGTATTCGCAAAAGAAATCATAGTATTGATAGCATTATCTGGTGGATTTTTCACTCTTTTGGTAAAATCAATCTCCTGATTTATAATTATATTCCATGCCTCATAGTATATTTTTCTTATATTACCCTCATATCCCATTAATTCTTTTATATCTTTGCTTTTACTGATTTCTCTTCTTAATCCCTCGATTTTATCCATATATGATTTGAGATCCTTTCCTCTTCCATTATAGTATCTCAAATTTCTATATATATTGAAACTGGCTCCATCTATAATTCTTTTTGCTATATCTAATCTTTTTTCTTTATCTGTATAACTTTCAACCTGTTTTACAAGAAGTTTACCTGACACCAATTTTTCCCTTGGATAAAAACTCCCGGAATAAAAACTGTAATAGTTGAAAAAATGTGCTGTGATACCATGTTGCGAGAAAAAATTTATAAGCTTTGTATTTAATTCCATTTCTCCCATAACATATATCTCATCTACGGTTTCTATTGGAATATATCTTTTTTCACCCTCTTCATTTATAAATACCATCGAATTATCTTTTCTTTTCAAAGTCCCATTGTTATATACATAATAGCTCTTTTTCATATCAGCACTTCCTTTTTCTTATATAAAACATAATTCATAGTATGCACACTTACTGCAGATACTTTTTTTATTCTCTTTAGGCGGTGTTTCTTTCTCTATTAGATCTTTTATTTTAGACTTCATATCCTCAAACAAGATTTCATCTTCCTCATTCAACTCTACATCTATACTTTGTTTAAGCAGAGGATAATCAATTTTACCAGAGATACCATCTATTCCTCTACTTTTTAGAAAGTATAAATAATATTTTAATTGCAGTATACTCGCTTCCTCAATTTTTCTACTTTTCTTGACTTCATGTATTATCTTTTTAGATCTTATAAAATCTATATTAACTATGTTATCTATATTTATATGCTTATCTTCCTTTTGATAACTCTTTTCTTCGAGCGCTTTTCCTATCCGCACATTATCATCAAAAGATTCCATTTGTATCTCATTACAGAAATACCACAACTTCCTTTCACATACCATATAATAGTAAATCATCATACCAGTTATTTCTCTTTGCATGAAAATCAACTCCTAAGATTTATAGTATATTAGTTTCTTTACATTCTCCTCTTTTGAATCCTTCATACTCATCGTATTCACATTCATATACATCTATTTCTTCGTATTTGCTTAGTTTAATAGTTGTTACTTTATCTTTGACCTCAAATTTTCTTACAGATACAATATATTTTTTCAAATCTTCCTTTAATTTTATTCTTTCTTCTTTATCTGTACATATTTGTATACTATCTTTTATATTCTCTATATCTTCTGAATATTTATTATAAACAGGTGATGGTATAATGTCTATTGAGTTGATTTTTCTAAGATCTATATTGGATTCTTCTATCGTATGTGGTTCTAAAAAAGCTATTTTACTAAATACATCTCTATACGATACCATATATTTGCTTGCCCTCATATTTTCTGACGTTAAATAAGTATTTATACAGTCTAATTTATCTTTTTCAGATATTATGCCATCTCCCTGATTTATAATCGCTTCTTTTGATAGATTATATATCGTTTCATCTAATAGCTTCATTGAATTATTTACAATATCATTATCCATATCTGTATATACAAATATATTAGTATTTTTATTATCTTTTTTACCTTTTCTATTTATTCTTCCCATTCTCTGGAACAATGAATTCAAATCGTTTAGCTCTGTAAATAAATAATCGAAATCTATATCAAGACTTGCCTCAACGATAGATGTCGAAACCCATATACCATTTTTTATATCAATATTGCCATTTTTATCAAATGTTTTTCCAAATTCTATAATGTCTTTTTCCTTTGAAGCTCTGTCCATTTTCGTAAATTTACTATGCAGCATATTCACATAATCTTCTTTTCTATTTTCTTTAGATTTTATAGACTCATTATCTATTTTTTCTCTAAGTTTTCTATATATACTTTGAGCTTCTTTTATTGTATTACATACGACAAGTATCTTGTTTCCTTTTTCTTCATTTTGATTTTTCTCAAATAAATCAACGATATCCTCTATATTTATCTTATCCTCTATTACTTTCATATTATGTCTACTTTCTGATTCATTTATAAATTCGCCTTCTTCAAAAGTAATACCAGCTCCATACTCTTTATCTTTAAGTAAATCCCTTATAAAAGGTGGTAATGTAGCCGTAAGAATTGCAATTTTCCCACCTAATTCATATATCTTTTTTATACCATACATTAAATATGCAAGAAGTTCTGGTGAATACATCTGTATCTCATCTATTACTATCTTTGAATACGATAATGTCGTAAGTTTAAGTTCATATCCCTGATATTTAAATACAAAATCAAAAAGTTGATCCATTGTACTTATATTCAGTGGTATTGACCATCTTTTTGCAAGATTTTCATAATTTAATATATCCGTGCTTTCTACTTCTTCAACATTTATATCATCTTTTTTAGCTATATTTTTTAGATAGTATTCAAGAGAACTCGAATGAAGTATTGCCACTCTTTTATCTATATTTTTATTTTCTAGCATTTCAATTCTTACCCTATCATAAATAGCATTTATTGCAGTTCTAAGCGGAAGTACAAAAAATCCCTTTGTATCATCAATCCATAAAAGACCTGCTTCTGTTTTTCCCATTCCTGTCTGAGCCACTGCAATTATATTTTTATCTTTATTATTCATGCAGAATTCCTGAAGTTCATTCCACCCCGCCTTTGAATTATTCTTTTTCCATTTTTCCATAAGATTATCAAGTGATTTACTAAGAAAATCGTTCGGATACTCTGCTGTATAATTTCCGCTTGCACTGTAATCACATTTGTGAAGATATCCTTTTATCTTTATACCTTTTATATCCTGAGTTTCTGTTATTTTTTCTATTTTTTTATTATAGCTTCTTTTCATTTTATATGGAGAATACTCTCCTATCAAAGATGATATAAGTTCTTTTTTATTCACTTCTTCAATAACATTTTTATTGTAATTATGGTGTTTAAGTACTGCCGAAGCAACTCTAAAAAAATCATCCTCATCTTCAAATAAGTCATGATTTATAAAATAATACGATAATATATTATGTGTAATCTCCTTTTCAGGATTAAATTTCCCGCCATGATTTACCCTTTTCTGAAACTCCGAATTTATTTTTCCTATATCATGATATAAGCATGCTAATTCTGTAAGATTATAAATATTATCCTCTATATATCCCATATTTTTTAACGAGTCTAAAACATTAAGCAAATCTTCTGTATGTTCTTTTACAGTTTTATCTGGTTTTGCATTTCTTTCAGATATAAGATTTAACATAGGCTTATTTAGTTTTTCGAACACTTCATATTTTTTCTTCGACACATTATTCATATTTTATTCCCCCTATTTAAAATATGGCAGCAGATTAACTGCTGCCTATTTTATAGAAAATTAACTATATAATCTCTATTATCTTCCCTATCTATATATACATTTTCTGATGTTTCCTCTATAAAATATTTTGAAGTATAAACTGCTTTTACAATACTATCTTCTTTATTTATATCAAATATTCTCTTTCCATTTTCAATATAGTATCTTTTATTAAGATAATATTTTGTCCCAACAATACTTTTTCTCTCATCATCTGAAAATATTTTTTCATTTAGTACATCATCATATTTTAGATATGCAGAATACTTTTCATTTGATATTTCTTCATCTAAAACAATATCCTCGTCAAGTTCTACAATCTTACACTCTAATACATCAACAAAATCTTCACTTCTTCCTATTGCCTTTAGATTATATATATTTTCGACAATATCATTCATAACATTTTCTTTTGCTTTTATATGTAGTACAAGTTCAATATTATCTAAAACTTCGTAAAATCTAAGAGCTGTCGTAAGTGATCTGAACTTAGATACCGGTTCTGTATAGTTTATCTGCTCATATCCCTTTACTTTATCCTCGAACTCTTTTTTTTCCTGCTTTACAGCCTTTTCTTCTTCCTGAATTTTTTTAAATTCATCTGATTTTTTATCATATTTCTTTTTAGACTCTGAAAGTTCTTTAATTTTTGATTTATACTCATTTACTTTCTCTTTGTACTCGCCCTTTTTATATTCATCAATTTTATTTTTCAGATTCTTCAAGATTCTATATTCTTCAAGAAGCTCTTTATTATGAACCTGTATAGTTATTCCCTTTATAAAACTGTTTCCCTGACTTTTTTTTGCACTTGCAACCTTTTCATATGCCTTTGATAACATATCGCTATTTTTCATTTTTACCAGAATCCCTCTATCGTCCATAGTTGAATTCAGAAAGCAATAGTCTGTATATGGCTCTTTGTGCATAGATTCAAACTTACCTTGTATACTTACATCCATAGGAACATATTCCCTATATCCACATGCATTATGTATAGCGCCTATAACTGTAGATATTGGAGGAAGGGGATATGTCATTTTATTTGTAAGAGATTCCTCTTTTCTATAGTTTGCACTGCTTTGTCTAAGCAGAATTCTCACAGCTTTCATCCAATTCTCACCTCAATTATAATTTCATACAGAGTAAATAAATATTTTACTCTGTATGAAAATAAATTTAACTAAACTTCATAATACTTATCTACATCTTCTCTCAACTTGTCAAAGAATGATGTTACACTCATTGGATTTAGCTCTAGTTTTATATCTGATTCATTTACAAAATTATCTCCCTCAACAAGAGCTGCATAATATCCTTTTGCTAATCTTTCTTTAAGGTCTTTTGATATTACAAGTTTCTGATTTTCAACCCTTACAACATTCTCAAAATAATGTGTTTTTCTATCAGATAATCCTCCTACTACAAATAGAGGCTCAGCATTATCCAGATTTCCCTTTACAATAAGGCTTAAACTCTCAACTGCTCCAAGTATTGATTTTACTCTTTCGGCTTTTTCTTCCTTTGATGCTTCCTGGTAATTTTCCTCATTACAGAAGTTCTCATCTTTTCCTATCATTTCAAGATCTATTGTAAGGCTGTATACCTTTAATGACTTATCGTATTCATACTGATATGGCATAAGCCCTGCATCTTTTGCGTTATTCTGAAGATTTATATTTTTAGACTTTGCAGTAGTCATTGCTAGATAAAGGTTATTATGGAATCTAGTTTCATTTACAAAACTCTCACAAGAAACAGCGTCTGTAAGATAGAAAGAACTGTTTCTTACATAAGTATTTCCTTTAGTGTACATATATCCACCTTCAAGTGCTCTACAGTTTGATGCATTTAGTTTTTCATTTGCAACTTTCTGTGTAGCTCCATCTACCTCTGTCTGAAGATCGTCATACATACCACTCTGCACCATTATTGCGTTTTTTAGACTTTCTCTACTTTTTATAGAGTATACCTTTCCATTTTTATATACCTTTTGTACACTTGATATATTTCCTAATCCCTCTGAATAGTTTGCTGTCATGTTTGCCACTACTGTTAGTGTTAAGCTCTTAGCCATTTTATTTTCCTCCATTTACTTTATTTTTAGTTTCTTTTTTATTCTTCAACTTTATCAGATTCCTTTGATAATGCACTTATAAATGTGTAAGCCAGATCTTTATGTCCCTCAAAGTCTTCAAATAAGTCATATATAAATCCAAACTCTATTCCTGTATAATTTGAAAGCTGTAGCATTATTTCGCAGAATCTATCGTAGTCTTTGAATACAATAGCGCTTGTCAACTTCTGACTATAAGTACTTATTTTATTTTCTGATTTGTCTCTTACAAATCTTTCAACTACTTTTTTTGCACACGCAAATGCTTGTTTTGTCTTTTTCTCCATATTCTCTTCACCCCTTATAAGTATATTTATAGATATCATATTTTTTAGCTTCCAACTATGATTTGTAGTACTTTTTTCCCTGCTATCTCTATCCTTTAAAATCAATTCTATAAGGTCATCAAGGACTAGCTTATTTAATATTCTATCTGTAACTTCTTTTTCAAAATCTATATATAGCTTGTCATTAACTTTATATCTAAAACATATAGAGTTATAGTTTATATGTTTCGATTCAAGTTCTCTTAATATCTCTATTGAATCTTTTCTTATATACATAGTTTCAAAATAATCATTATCCTGATTTTTAACTATAACTTCGACATCATAGTCTATAAAATCAGATGATTTTTGTATAAGTTTGAATAATACTCCTCTGGTGCTTGTTTTCCATCCTTTAATATTTTCATCTTCTGTATTTTTTATACTATTTATTTCTTTCTCAAGAATATTGTTTGTACCTATAATAGACTTAATGCTATAGTTATTGTTTATAAAGAACTTTTCCCTTCCTCCAGAAAAAGCAAACGGTATAAAATCCATCTCTTTTATATCATTTCCCACATATGACTTAGCCTCAAAGTTGTATCCAATAGATTTTCCTTTTTTAGGAGCATCTATACAGTATCCTACAAGTCTGCAATAATCCTGATCATCGTTAAAAAGCTGATTTACATTTGCAAAATTTGAATACAGATTTTTTTTATTTCTGAAAGTCTCTCTTATAAGAGTTTCTCTATTTTCATCTATAATTTTTATAATATCCTGTTTATTTGTTCCATCAAACTTTATTCCTTTAAATACATTTTTCATTATTGTATTTGATGATCCGCTTTTATTAGAAAGTTTTTCATTTACAAGAGATATATCATCTTCTGTAAACTCGGATTTTCTGAGTATATTTTCTATATACATGTGGTGCATATCTTCATTATAGTTGTACTCAATGAACTCTAAAATTTCCTTTTCAGTTATATCATCAGAGTTATATAAAAGTTCGTCATCGCTATAATGACACTTTAGTCCTCGTTGATTTAGATATTTATATAGCCCATATATAGCTGCAGAATATCTCCAATCACTCGGGATTAACTTTCTATCATATTCTTCGTTTTCTAAAAGTATTTTCACTTATGTCACCTCTTTTCTAAAAAAGATCTTGAGTTACAAGGTCTATCATTCCAAATCCGGCAGATTTTCTACTTCCAATACCTACATTAAGTAGATATTGGAGTATATATGGTTTGGCTGATATTTCGAATATTCCGACACTTGTATCTATAAATTGACCATAGTGCTTTACTACAACTTTTTTACATTGTATAGGGTTAATTTTTATTTCATTTACATCATCCTCTATTGCGACTTTCCTCAACTGTAAAGCAAGTACTTCTTTTATTTTTTCTCTAAATTTATCATCGCTATATATATAGTATTTATCCTTATTATTTTCTCTATTATGTTCTCTAACACATATACTACTTCCCCTTGATGTTTTAAATATCATTCTCGAATTTTTTATTTCCGGCATTCTTATTTCTTTGATAGATTTTAAAACCATGCAATTCCCGTTCCCAAGAGGAAAAGGTTTGTTCTTTTGAGATAAAAGTGCACAGTACATGACAAAATCAGTTTTATCTCTATTGTCTGCAGAGAATATAACCTTTATCATATTCTCCTCTATTATAATTTTAGACTCAGTATACTTTGCACCAGGAAGAACAACTGAAAAACAGTAATCTTTTGGAGCTGTACTTCCAAAATATTTCTCAAAATATTTACCACCATTAGCTTCGGTCAGAGTCTTTTTCAAGAAACTTAAAACCCGCTTCCTATATTCTATCGTCATTTCTGGTCTGTCAAGTTCAAATGACAGAATATATCTTTTAAACTTCATTTTTTCACCTCTTTCTTTAATATTTACACTTATATAATATCACCAGAATTTCCCCTTGTAAATAGTTTATTTAAAAAAATTCTAAATTTAATATGTTTAAAAGGATAAATTTTAGATAATTAAAAATAGTCCCTAATCAAAACATGATTAGGGACTATTTTTAATACTAGTTTTTATTCCAATATGGTACTACTACATCTTCTGAAAATAATATGATTAAAATTTACATTCCAATATGGATAATATTTTCTATAATATTATATCAGAATACATAATATTTTCCTATAATTATATTTATTTACATACTTTCTTTTAATATTTCAATTATTTCATCTTTATCAAGAACCTTATATCCTCCATTCATTATAAAAGTTCCGTCTGCAATACCACTAAACATATCCTCAGTCACTCCAAGTTCTGAAATATTCATGACAACACCGATACTTCTCATAAATTCTTCCATTCTTTCAAGTCCTTCAAGAGCAACCTGTTTATCATCTTTTCCATCTGGATTTACATTCCATACATTCACTGCATATCTTTTGAATTTTGGCATAGCATATGGCATTATATGTTTGTAATATGGAATAGATACCGCAGAAAGAGTCATACCATGTGTTGCATCTGTATATGCACCTATACTCTGTCCAATCATATGAACCATCCAGTCTGTGGATTTACCTTTTGCCACCATTGTATTAAGCGCCCATGTAGAAATCCACATTATATTACTTCTTGCTTCATAATCAAGAGGATTTTCTACAGCTACTTCTGCACTATGTATGAGTGATTTAAGCATTCCTTCCATTATATAATCAGATGCACAATCGTCTTCTCCTGAGAAATACTGTTCAAGTATATGCGACATTATATCAAATATTCCAGATACCATCTGATATTTAGGAACTGTAAAAGTCTCTTCTGGATTCAGTATTGAAAATTTAGGGAATACATTGTCTCCAAATACATGGCCTATTTTCAGTTTTGAATCATGATTTGTTATAACTGATCCTCCATTCATTTCAGATCCTGTTCCAACCATTGTAAGTATACATCCAACAGGAATTATTTTATTATCTACATCTTCCATTCTAAGGAAATACTTATCCCATGGATCTTCTTCACAGTATGTTGATACTGATACAGCCTTTGAATAATCGCATACAGAACCTCCTCCTACTGCAAGGATAAGATCAACATTATTTTCTTTTGCCTTTTTACATCCCTCATAAAGTTTTTCAACTGTAGGATTTGGCATTACTCCACTTACTTCTGTTACTTTCTTTCCGGCATTTTCAAGGATTTTAATAACTTTATCATAAAGTCCTGATTTTTTTATTGATCCTCCACCATATGTAAGTAATATATTTTAACCATAATTTTCAAGTTCTTTTTCAAGATTTTCAAGAGATTCCTTGCCAAAATATATTTTAGTAGGATTTGAATAAACAAAATTTCCAAGCATTGTTATACCTCCCTTATTTTCTTTGCAGGAACTCCTCCTACAACAGTATTTTTTTCTACATCCTTTGTAACAACTGCACCTGCTGCTATCACTGCTCCATCACCTATTTTTACACCAGATAAAATTGTAGAATTTGATCCAACCCATACATTTTTTCCTATCTGAACAGGTGCCGGTATCATATTACCTCTCTTTTCCGGGCTCATATTATGATTTAATGTAGCAATCACTACATTATGACCTATAAGAGTACCTTCTCCTATTGTAATTCCACCCTGATCCTGAAATTTACATCCACTGTTTATGAATACATTCTTATCTATAAATGTATTTTTGCCACAGTCAGTATAGAAAGGAGGGAAGATAGCAAATCCTTCTCCCACTTTTCTTCCTGTAAGTTTTTCCATAAGTTCATGTACTTCCTCAGGAGTATGATATTTACTGTTCATTTCCACTGTTATTTTAAGCGCTTCCTGAGCAAGATATCCCATATATTTATGAATATCAGAGCCAGCTTCAATCTCTTTTTTACTGTTCATATATTCTATGAAATTCTCCAGGTTAACATTTCCTATTTTATAGTTTTTATCCATCAATTTATCATCCTTTATTTCTGTATTCTACCAATCCATGATTTTATTATATCATCTGATTTATCTCTTTGACTTCCATATATCGAAATTGCTTCTGATACAGATGCTCCTTTTGCAGCCTTTTGTATATCTTTTACACTACATCCAAGTCCACTTCCCTCATGTGTGCAGAATGGACATATCGTTATTCCATCCCAGTTAAATTTTTCTATAGCTGAAAGTACAGGCATTGGTATTGTGTTCCAATAATTTGGATAACCAAGATATACTGTAGTATATCCATCCAGATTTTTAAGTTCTATCTCTATCTCTGGTCTTATACCTTTTTGAAGATCTTCTTTTGCCTGTTCTGTACATGTTCTATAATTATCTGAATACGGATTTAACATTTTTATTTCAAAAATATCAGCATTTGTTTCATCAGCTATCTTTTCCGCAATTACTTTTGTATTTCCTTTTTCTATATATCTTAAAGCTCCATCAAAATAATTTTCTTCTGCTCTTGAAAAATATATTACTGCTGATTTACTCAATCTAATCACTTCTTTCTATAATTATTAAAGTTTCATATAGTCTTCATCTGAGACTTCTTCAAGCCATTCATTTGATCCATTTTCTGATGGAACTTCAACTGCTATATGTGAAAACCAGCTATCTTTTGAAGCTCCATGCCAATGTTTTACTTCAGGTGGTATATTTACAACATCCCCTGGTTTTAGAAACTGAGCTTCTTTGCCCCATTCCTGATACCATCCTTCTCCAGCTGTAACAAGAAGTATCTGACCTCCACCATGATGTATATGCCAGTTATTTCTGCAACCAGGTTCAAATGTAACATTTCCTATAACTACCTGTTCTGTGCTTAACATATTAAGGTAACTCTGACCTTTGAAATATTTTGCATACCGTTCATTTTTTTCACCTGTTTTGAATACACTTATTTCCTTTATATCGCTCATAGTATTTTCTCCTTTTCAAATTACTTTTCTGAATATATTTCCTTTGCCATTCTCATTGCTGCCCATGCTTTTGGCCATCCAGCATAGAACCCTGTCTGAGTTATTATTTCAACCATTTCCTCTTCACTTACACCATTATTTTTTGCATTTGATATGTGAAATTTAAGAGAGCTATCTAGTATACCTGTAGACATTAATGCTGTAACAGTTATTATACTTCTGTCTCTTAAAGATAATTTATCTTCCCTTGACCATACTTCTCCAAACAAAACATCATCATTAAGTCTTGCAAATTCTGGTGCGAATTTTCCCATTTCATCTCTTCCTGCTGTAACTTTTACCATATATATCATCTCCTTTTATAACTTAATTATATCTCCAAATAAATACAATCTGAATCTTCTATATGTTGATATTGTTTGAACTTTAAGTTTATAGTATATTTTATATATAATATATTTTACAGAGGAAGTGATTGTTTTGTTTGACCATAAAATTGATACATTTCTCGCTGTTGTTGAAAGTGGAAGCTTCAACAAAGCCGCAGAAAAACTTTTTATATCTCCTACAGCTGTTATGAAACAGATGAATAATCTGGAATCACAGCTAAATCTGAACCTTATAAAAAGAAGCCCTTCTGGAGTAATAATAACTCCTTCTGGTGAATCTCTTTATAGAGATCTTGTCAAAATCAAGGAAGATACAAAAAGATCTATTGACGCTGCAAGAATTATAGAAAACAGCAACAAAAAAGTTATAAGAGTTGGTACATCTATTCTTAATCCATGTAGTGCTTTTATAGATTTATGGTCTAGAATGTGCCACTGTATGTTAGACTTTCAGCTTGAAATAATTCCTTTTGATGATGACCACAATGACATATTATCCGTTATTGAAAATCTTGGAACAGAATTTGACTTTATAATAGGAGTCTGTAATTCAAGAAGATGGTTTGACAGATGTGATTTATATAGACTTGGCAAATATAAAAAAATGGTTGCAGTACCAATGGATCATCCTCTTGCCTGCAAAAGTATACTGAGACTTGAAGATCTATACGGTGAAAAACTTATAATGGTAAAAGAAGGAGATTCTCCTCTAAACGATTATCTCAGACACGATTTGAACACCAATCATCCTGAAATAATTATTGAGGATGCTGACTATTTTTATGATATAAATGTATTTAATAGATGTCTAAAAGAAAACTGTGCTCTTTTATCTCTTGAATGCTGGAAAAATGTTCATCCCTCTCTTGTTACTATTCCAGTCGAATGGGATTATAGCATTGATTATGGGCTTCTTTATTCATTTAACCCTTCAGAGAGTGTAACAATGTTTATAAATGAGTTGAAAAAATCAGGAATATGATAAAAATGGGATATAGGATTAATAATTTGGTAGTACAATATAGTCTTAAATATAAAAAAAATAACAGAAAATAATCTTTTAACTAAATTTTATTTAATGGTATTATTTTTATATTCTGAAAATAGAAATCAATTCTTAATTTTTCAATAGAAATTTAATAATTAATTAAGAATTCGTTAATAAGAATTACAATATTGTCTTATTTATTAATTTATATTTCCAAATTTTAAAAAATACAGTATTATATGGACAAACATTCGAATGTAAAAAATATGTTAAATGGAGATAGATAATTATGAGGATGAACAAATTAAAAAATTTATATCTATGGCTTTGCTTACAATGAATTAGCTAAAAAGGATAGCGGCAAGTATTGAAAAAATGTTGCCTTATGTATAATAAATAATTTCGGAAAGTAGAGCTGATTTGAAAGTTGGTGATGTCATGGATTATAAAACTGTTGTAAGAAAAATTACGATAACTATTATAGAAGCGATAAAAGTATACTGTAGTATAGCGATGATAGAAAGTATATTTCAAAATACTAATAGACTTCTATCGTTTAATAGTCCTACCACTATAGGAAGCAGTATAATTACATTTTGTTTTTGTTTATATGTAGGATATACAGGTTATGCAAAATAATTTTTTATATAATAATAGATTATAGGAACGGTTAAGATTATGAAGTATGAAAAAATTTTACTTATGCCTTTTGGGATAATTGTAGAAACATTTAAAATATATAGTACTATTGCTGTAATTGATTTTTTAATAGAAGGGTATATGAGACTTGTTTGTTTCAATAATAAGTTCAATATAACAATAAACATATTCGTTATTGTAATTAGTGTATTTCTGGCATATATAAATAATAAAAGATATTTAAATGGTTAATATCGATTATCTCACTACTAAAAATGTAATAAGATTAATCCTTTTGGGAATACTACAATATTTATAAATGAATAGGAAAATCAGGAATATAAATTTAACAATAAAAGCGCAAATGAATATATATGATTTCGTTTGCGCTTTTATTTTTTATATAGGTAAATATATCTTTGTTGAAAAACCTTTATTTAACTTACTGCTCATTTCTATTTTTCCATTATGTAGCATTACAATTTCTTTTACTATAAAAATTCCTAATCCATGACGCAAATCTAATCTATCATCTGTACTTTGTATGTAATGAGGTGTTTCATGTAATATTTTAATCTCTTCATCTGAGATACCTTTCCCATTATCTGAAATAGTTAAAATAAATATATTTTCTTTAATATCCAAACTTATTGATATTTTACATCCATTTTCATTATGAGTTATACTATTTGAAATAATATTTTGTATTGCTCTATATATAAGCCTTTCATCTGCTTCTATGCTAACAACTTCACTTTCTTCAGTTAAGGATAATTCAAACTCATATATTTCTTCTATATCATTATTCATATATTCTGATACTATTTGTCTTATTATTTTACATAGATATATAGAGGATTTTTTAATTGGCTGTATATTATAATTTAATTGACTTACAAGATTTAGATCCTGAACAAGATTTTTAATTTTTATACTTTGAAATTTTATAATTTCTGCTTGCCTTTTTGTATCATCGCCTATGTCCGATGCTTTTGAAATTTGATCTGCATAACCCATTATCATCGATAAAGGTGTACGTATATCATGTGAGACTCCGCTTATCCAATTTGCTCTTGCATTATCCTGTTTTTTTAACTGTTCTGATGTCTTGTTTATCCCTTCACCTATTTTTTCAAGTTCTCCTTTCACATTAAGTGTTACATTTTGACCATTTGAAAGGCTTGATAGTCCATCAAGAATAGGTGCTATTTTTCTCATAACTCTATATTTAGATAAATAATAAACTATAAATAAAATAATTATATCCAAGACAAGCATTATTGCTATAGTATAAGGTGCCCTTTTTATAATTGACATTGGAAGATAATTAGACAAAATTTTAAAATAGCTGCCTTTAGGATAACCTAATACCAGAATTTTTTCTTTATACTTCTGAGTAAACACAGGGTAATCGCTTAGATATCCTCTTGAAAAATTTACTGCATCTTGTATTGTATATTTTGTTGCTATTTCTTTAGGTATATTGAAACTCCATACTACATAACCTTCATCATCTAACAAAACTGCCCATGTCCCATTTTTTTCCAGGATCTTTGTTGTGTTGTGGGTTAATTCAAACTTTTCATTTTTATATGATAGATTATCTGATATCATATCTAAAATTTTAATCGGATTTTCTTTATTAATTCCATAAACTATATTATTATACGAAATAAAAAATACTGAAATATTCATCACAACAATAAAAATAAGTATCAATATATACATCAATAAATGTTTACTTATAAACTTCCCGAATTCGTACACTATTAACTCCTACTTTCTATTTTTAACTTATATCCTAGTCCTTTTACTGTTATCAAAGATTTTGGATTAGATGGATTATCTTCTATTTTTTCTCTTATTCTTCTGATATGAACTGATAATGAATTTCCATAGCCAAAGTAATTTTCTCCCCATACTGCTTCACACAACGAATCTATAGTGACAATGTGATTTGCATTTCTTATTAATGTCTCTAGAATATCATGTTCTTTTGCAGTAAGTGAAAATATACATCCGTTTTTTATAACTTGAGCTTTACTTAAATCTATCTCACAATCAGATAATTCTACAACTGTATTTTCTATTTTGTAACACCTTCTTAGAACTGCTTTTAATCTAAAAATAAACTCTCTTGGTAAAAAAGGTTTTGTAATGTAATCATCAGCACCCAATCCAAACCCTGAATATTTATCTTGTATATCGTCCTTTGCAGTCAAAAATATTACTGGTATTTTACTAAAACTTCTTATTTCATTCATAAGTTCAAAACCATCTCCATCTGGGAGCATAACATCCAATATTGCAATATCCGGTTTCTGTTTATGACAAATATCTATTGCAGATTTTACTGATGCAGCTGTTACTATATTAATAAATCCCTCTTCTTCCAATATAGTTATCAATAATTCTCTAAGATTTTCTTCATCATCTACTACTAATATTTTCTTTGTTCTTAAATAATTTTCATTCATTTTAATCACTTTTCCTTTCCTTTATTTTATTATACCTTTTATAAAATAGTTCTGTGTATTTTTTCATATTTGTAAGGTAAATTTAAGGTAAATAGAAGATTAATGTAAACAAGTATAGTTATAGTATAAATTAAGAAAGGAGTTGTATATATTATGACAAATATAATTGAAACAATAAACTTGACAAAGGAATATAAAAATTTTACTGCTGTAGATAAAGTATCTATAAATATAAAAAAGGGACATATATATGGTTTTCTCGGTCCAAATGGTGCTGGAAAAACTACAACACTTAAGATGATTCTAGGGCTTATAAAACCTACATCTGGTTCATTTTTGATTGATAATATGAAATTTCCTGATAACCGTATAGAAATTCTTAGTAAAATTGGATCATTAATCGAGTCACCTTCATTTTATCCAAACCTGACAGGAAAAGAAAACTTGGAGATTATTAGAAGAATTCTTTCTCTTCCTCCTTCAAGCGTAGATGAAGCACTGGAAATTGTTGGTTTATCAGCTTTTGCAGATAGACAGGCTAAACACTATTCCCTAGGAATGAAACAAAGACTTGGCATTGCTTCAGCATTAATTGGAAAACCACCTATTCTTATCCTTGATGAACCTACAAATGGATTGGATCCTGTTGGAATACATGAAATACGAGGTTTAATCAAGTCTCTTCCAAAAAGATTTGACTGTACTATATTGATATCATCACACATGCTTTCCGAAATCGAACTTATTTGCGATGATATAGGTATCCTAAATCATGGAAGATTACTTTTTGAAGGAAGTTTAGAAAACTTGAAGAAACTATCAACAGAAAATGGTTTTGAAGATAGTAACCTAGAAGAAATATTTCTTTATATAATAGATAAGGACAATAAATTATTAAAATAAGGATGTGATTTCATGAAAAGTATAATTATTGAGCTAAAAAAATATAAACATACTTATATCCTCGAAATTATGCCTTTTGTGGGTGTCTTAGGAGCTTTATACTCTTTTGCAAATTTTTTATTTCGTAAAGATTCGTTGCTTAGTCTTCCTCTTCATCCCATGGATATATTACTTACTCAATTGTATGGAGTAATTATGATGCTTAATATGTTTGGAATCATAATTATTACTACAGCGACATATAACTTAGAATTTCATAACCATGCTATAAAAAATTTTTATCTTCTTCCATTTAAAATATCTCATATTTTTAGAAATAAATTCTTTATATTACTGTTTTTTGTTGCAATATGTGCCCTTTTACAGGATATCTCTTTATATATTATAGGTTTTAAATATCTTCCTGCTAATACTTTTGAACCTTTTACACTTATTAATTATTCAATTTACTGTTTTTTCTCTACATTACCAGTATTTAGTTTTATGCTGATGATATCTTCTATATTAGAAAATATATGGCTCACATTAGGAGTAGGTGTTATTGGTTTTTTTAGCGGTATGACAATGTCTATCTCTAAATTTAATATTTTTCTTATTAATCCATTTGTACTTATGATAAGACCTTCTGTAGATTATTCTGCAGATATTAATATTTTAATTCTTATCATTTCTATAGTTGAAACATTCATTTTCTTTTTTAGTGGATACTTTCTTTCTATGAATAAAAAAATATAATCAAAAAGGAGGGATAAATATGTCTACTTTTAAATTACTAAGGGTTGAGTTCGTAAAAATTAAAAGATCTGCCATATTTATATTTCTTTTTATACCACCTATATTGGTTGTTGTTTCAGGTATATCTAGTATAGGTAACTATTTAACACAAGAATATACAAATGCTTGGACTGCAATGTTTATTCAAAGTGCCTTACTTTTTGGATATTACTTGCTACCTTTTTCAATAGTTATAATTTGTGTTTTACTTTTAAATATAGAAACTAAAAATAATGGAATGTTAAAAATGTTTTCTATTCCTATAAGTAGAACAAATTTATATTTATCAAAATTCATCGTAATATTAGTGTTGCTTTCATTAGAAATACTCATTTTTTTTATTTCTTTTATCATATTTGGATTTATGATGATTAATATAAAAAATATAAACGAAAATATATCCATTTCATATATGCTAATATGGTCTCTAAAATTATTTATAAGCATGCTTCCTGCTGTTAGTTGCATATGGATGATTGCTACTATATCAAAAAAAACAATAGTATCTATTGGATTAAACATTTTAATGATAATATCTAGTATATTCATCGCAAATACTCCTCTTTGGATAATATACCCGTATTGTTACAGTGGATATCTTGTCTCAAAAGCTCTGCATACTGTATCACCAAATCTAGTATATAATAATTTAACAATTATCCCTTTCATAGTTTTTGCAACGATTATTTTTTTAATAACACAATTTATATCTATTAAAGCTTTTAAAAAACAAATTTTATAAAAAATAATAAAAAGCATCTTTCAAAATGAAAGATGCTTTTCTCTATACAGTTTCACTCGAGTCCGTATTATCTTCTTGAGTATTCTTTTGAGGCATATTATCTGGTTTTGTCATACCATCAGGGCGTTGTTTCATTCCTGATCCACTTTCCCCATAAATATAATCGTCCATAGTTATATTCTCCTCATTTTCTCCGTATTTTAATGTATAACTGCTTCCTTTCTTTATATCAGGAGAGCTTATTATCACATTTGAAAATGACTTTTCAGAAGTGTATGAAACTATTTCATTTCCACTACTATCTGTAAGAACTATTTCTGTTTTAGAATTCTGATTTCCTGTATTTACCATTATAGTTCCCTGAGTTGCTTCACTGAAATTCTGTGACATTCCACCAGGTCCAACTGCCACCACGGTTCCTCCCGTTATTTTTCCTGTTCCATCATAATCTATAGCTGTATCAGCCTGATTTTTTTCACTACCTTCTATATATACAGTACCACCTGATATTTCAAGTGTTCCATTTGAATCTACTCCATCTCCATCAGCACTTATATTCGTATTTGATCCACTTATTTTTATATAACAATCTTCAGATGATTCAAAGCTTCCTGCTCCTGGTCTTCCATTAAGTCCACTCTGGTCACTTCCTCCAGCTGCGTTCATTCCATCATCAGATGACACTATATCTATATCTCCACCAGATATATCTATACTCTGACCTTCTATTCCCTCATAACTTTTTGAAATATTTATACTTCCTTCTGTTATCTTTGTATTTGAGTCAGCATGAACACCATCATCACCAGATAGAATTTTCATTTCTCCACCATTTATTACAACATCCGAATTTGAATGTACTGAATCATCAGATGAATCTATATTGAAACTTCCTCCATTTATGACAAGATTTGATGAAGCCTTTATTCCTTTCGCACTTTCTTCTGTATCACTTGTTTCTGTATCCGTATTTTCTGATGAGTTTGAAGTAGTACTGTCCTGAGATGGAATGTCTGGAGTTGTTTTTTCCGTTTCACTATTTTCATCTATTTTAGGTGGTTCTTTCATTTCAGAGTTTTGCATATCCTGTGGATTTCCACCTGGAGGTGTCATTCCTCCACCCCATTTTCCCCAGTTTTCATTTGTATTTCCATTTGAATCAGTACTTGCATTTACACTTCCACCGCCTGTATTCAAAGTGAAGTTTCCGTCATCTATCTGAACAGCATATTTTGAATCGATAGCATCATTGACAGATGTTATTTCAAATTCACCACCGCTTATATATACAAATCCTGACTTTTCCTCATCTTTATTTTCTGCATGTATTCCGTCCTGACTTGATTCTATTTCAAATTTTCCATCACATATTCTTACACTGTTTTTTCCATTAAGCGCATGACCTTCTGATACCACACTATAGTTTCCTCCTGTAAAGACAAGATCGTCCTTTGATACTATACCATGTCCCCGTTCTGATTCTATACTTAGTTTACCGCTTCCATTGAAGGTTATATCCTCTTTCGAAAATACAGCAGCATCTATATTTATATCGTCTTCAGCTTCAAAAGTACCAGAAGACGACAATATATTTTCAGAATCAGATGCAAGTGTTACAAATACTTTGTCCGCATTTTTTACAAGTATTGCCGAACTGTTTTTTCTTGTTATACTTGCATTATCAAGTACAATTCTTATTTTATCACTTTTATCTGCATCCACCACTATTCTTCCATTTTCGAGTTCTCCGCTGAAAACATATGTACCTTCTTTTGATATCTCGATATCACCATTTTCAGCTATTATACTTTCTCCATCTGATGTGGCACTATCTCTAGACAATTCTATTTTTGTACAGTTGCTTTCATCATATCCAGATTCCATATCATTATCGGTAAACATATCCGTAACAGAAATTCCACTCTCACTCAGATCCATTGATGAAGCCTCTGTTGTAGTGCTATTATCTTTATTACAACCTGCAAGTAAAACAATCACCGCTGCAGCTACTATATACGTTTTTATATACTTTCTGAATTTCATAATATTCCCCCTTTATAATTATAGTTCATAAACCATCGTATCCTGATTTGATACAGTTATTTCAAGATTTCCATTTCTGCATCTTATATTATCTATAAATTCTTTTTCGCATATATCCTTTTTAAATTCAATCTGATATGTCAATCTAAAAAGACTTCCCATATTTGTCGTCTTAACCTGTGCAAGTTTAACATCTCTTGTATATTTTTCGAATATATCTTTGAATACATCTGAATAATCTATGTTTTCAGGTATTGTTATATTTACAGTTTTAAAAACTTCTCTGTTTTTCCCGTTTCCAAATCCAATCTGTCTATATATAAGATCCACTGCACATACAATAACTGTAAACAAAACAGCGTATCCTATATATCCCATTCCAACAATAAGACCTGCACCCATTGCTATAAATATTGCCGCAATTTCCTTTGCTGTACCTGGTACTGATCTGAATCTTACAAGGTTGAACGCTCCTGCAACGGCTACCCCTGCTCCTATGTTTCCGTTTACCATCATTATGACAACGCATACAACCATAGGTAAAAGTGCCATTGTTACAACAAAACTTTGAGTATATCTGCTTTTGTACATATATGTATATGCCATCATTACTCCTATTAATATAGATGTTACCATGCATATCATAAACTGATTTACCGGTATCGTTGATACCATATTACTATCAAATATTCCATTAAATAATCCGCTCATTTTTATACCTCAACTTTCTTTCTACGATACTTTCATTTTTTCGTTTTTTTCACACATATCATAATATGCATTCTTGTATTTTGAAAATCTGCATTTATATATTTTCTCAAAACTTAAAAATTCAACAAGCCACATCGGCATTGCCCCTGTTGTTTTTACTTCCATTAATGTTTTGTTATCATCCAGTATTTTTCTCCCATATACATCACTGCATAAAGATAAATCAAAATCTCTCCACATAATATTTTTGTCAAATGTAATTCTTAAATCTCTGTCATCAATTCCATAAAAAGCTACTCTATCATAACTTATCATGACTGACGGCCTTAAATTTTCGTAATAGCTTTTAAAGTAATCTATCTCATCTGTAATCTGATTTTTTATTGGTGATACATTTCCATTACACAGATAATTCATAGCATCTTTTTCTTTCATAATGACTCTTCTTTTGTAGACAACTGATTTATATTTCTTTTTCAGTTCAACAAATACATCACTTTCAGAATTTGCTTTTGTATAGCTTCTTATTCTAAGTTTTTCTCTGTATGCTGGTTTTTCAAGCGTTTTTCTTATTATTCTGAAGCTGTCTGTATCAAAATAAATACTCCTTATTGTACTTTCGCCGTACTCGTCTTCTTTCATATATTTTTTCATTATCTCAAGAAGTTTGTTTCTCTGTTCATCGTTCATTATAAACTTCAGCTCATATCTTTTAAAAATTTTCTGTACTTCCATCTGTATTCCTCCTTCTTGAAACAGTATACACTCCGAACTCTAAATGAACTTTAAATTACTTTAAGTTAAGAATAATAAAAAAAGAGGCCTTCAGCCTCTCTTTTTATATATTTACTTTTATAGATATTGATTTTCCATCCTGACTTTCTGCTTTTATCTTACCTTTATGTGCAGATACTATAGCTTTTGCTATACTCAGACCTATTCCATACCCTCTGCAATCAGAATTTCTGGATTTATCTCCTCTGAAAAATCTTTCAAATATCTGATCTATACTTTCTTTGTCGATTTTATCTGATGTATTATAAACCACTATCTCTACTTTTCTTCTTCCATGAAGTTTTTTCAGAGACACCTCTATATATCCATTCTCATCTGCATATTTTACCGCATTATCCATAAGAATTGTAATAAGTTGTCTCAGATATTTTTCATCACCGATATATGTTATATCAGATGTTATATTTTTCTTTATTTCAAGATTTCGTTTTGACATTGCAGGTCTGAAAGATTCCACCTCTTTTTCTATCATTTCTGAAATAGAAAACTCTTTCATATTGAAATCTCTACATTCTTCCATTCTGGAAAGAGAAATAAGATCATTTGTAAGATTTGAAAGTCTGGTTACCTGATTTTTTATTCCATCTGTCCATTCACTCTCTCCATTTTCAATTTCTATTATATCAGTATTTGCATCTATTATTGTAAGAGGAGTTTTTATCTCATGCCCGGCATTTGTTATGAATTCTTTCTGTTTCCTATAACTTTCTTCTACCGGTTTAAATACTCTTTTTGAAATTATCAGTATCAGAACAAATACAGCTGTCATACCGATAAGAGACACAAATATTCCATTCATCATAAAGCTTATAAGAGAATCCAAATCTCTTCTACAGTCAAGAAATACTATATTTTTTGTATCCCCATTATCAATACACAGAAATCTATAATTTCCATAAAATCCTTTTTCCTTTTTCATTGAATATACTTCCTGTGCATATTTTACTGCTGTTGTAGAATCTATTGCTACAACCATTCCGGTGTTTACATCAGATATTTCACCAGTGTTTTTGATATCTACAGAAAAGTATCTAGATTCGTATGGTGTCTCTGGAGACATGTTTCCAATATTTTTTCTTGGCAACTCATCTGGAGGGTTATCGTCTGAAAGCTTTACTTTCGGCATTATACCACCATTATTATATATTATCTGTATCAGGCTATCTGCATTTTCCGATATTCTATTATAGTTCAGCACACATATGGCAGATAAAATCATCGTCAAAACAAGAAAAATCGAAACCATAGATGCAAGTATGAATTTTTTTCTAAGCGATTCTATCATTTATTTTTCCCCATTTCTTCAAGCATATATCCCTGGTTTCTGCTTGCCTTTATATTTATATCTGCTTTTAGTGTCTGAAGTTTTTTTCTTAAATACGATATATACACCCATACAACGCTTATATCTGTATCGGAATCGTATCCCCATATTTTTTCCATAAACACTTCTGTTGGGATAGGTTGTTTTCTCGAATTCATAAGCATTTCCATCATCTGAAATTCCTTATTTGCAAGTCTTATCTTCTCATTCTCTGAATACATTTCATATGATGCTGTATCGAGTTTTATATTACCGAACTCCAGGACTGATGATACGGCATTTTCAGATAAATTTCTTGTCATAGCTCTGATTCTGGCTAAAAGTTCTTTTGTCTGAAATGGTTTTGTAAGATAATCATTTGCTCCACTATCAAGACCCTCTACTTTATCATCAACCTCAGATTTTGCTGTAAGCATTATTACAGGTATTTTTATACCATCTTTTCTTATCCTTTTTAACACCTCTATTCCGTCCATTTTGGGCATCATTATATCGAGTATAGCGGCATCATAGTTTCCATTTTCTATATAATACAACGCATCTTCCCCATTATAAACAGTATCTACTGTATAATTGCTGTGCTCTAATATTCTTTTGAGTGCTTTTGCCAACTCTTTTTCATCTTCTGCAACAATAAGTTTCATAAAATACCCCCCTGCTTGTTTATATTTTATAATACATCTTATGTCAAAGAAAAATCAATAAAAATTTATAATATAAAAAGAGCCCTCACTTATATCTCTAAAAGATACTATGTGAAAGCTACTTTTTGATTATTTCATATATTCTATTCGATATGACAATTCATTATAAAGTATTAATTTCTTCAAGTAATTCAATAACCTTGTCCAGACTTTCAAGCTTAGCCATAAGCTTTTCTTCAAGCTCTATTGGAGCATCTTTTAAAAGATCCGGTATCATTACTACATTCATTCCTGCACCGAGTGCTGCCCTTATTCCATTTGGCGCATCCTCTAATGCTATTGCCTTTGAGGGATCTATACCTAGTTCTCTGCATGCAATCTGATATATCTGCGGATGAGGTTTAGAAAATTCAACCATACTTCCGCATATTATATAGTCAAAATAATCCTTTACTTTAGTTTCTGTAAGTTTTGACATTGCAAACTGCTCTGTAGATGATGTTGCAACAGCCATAGGAACTTCTTCTTTCTTTAGATATTCAAGAAGTTCAAATAATCCCTTTTTTACCGGCGTTCCATTTTCCTCTAAGTATCCAAGAGAATGTGCTCTGTACATATCTGTGAACTTTTCAAAATCAAAATCATTACCATATTTATTCAGAAAATACTCTTTTCTGGCATTAAAGTTCATTCCTAATGTATTGTATATATTATCTCCAAAATTTTCATATCCAAGTTCTTTTCCTGCAAGATCCCATGAATGTTTAACCACCCACTCAGTGTTAAACATCAGACCATCCATATCAAAAACTATACCCGATATTTTTTCATTTAACTTCATTTATTAAACCATACCTTTCATATCTTCATTTTTATGAAGCTCTTTTTTATTTATTATATCTCTGTTCAATTTTGCTGATTTGCAGAAAAGTACAAAACCTATTACAAATATAACAGCTATTATTCCAACCCCTGCATTTGCTATACCTGTTATCTGAGCAACTATACCAACAAGAGTTGTTCCTATAAAAGAAGCTCCTTTTCCACATATATCATATATTCCAAAATATTCTCCTGATTTATTTGGAGGTATTATTTTTGCAAAGTATGAACGTGAGAGAGCCTGTATTGCTCCCTGAAAAACTCCTACAAGTACTGCAAGAAGCCAGAATTCCCATTGTTTATCAAGTTGTATCGCAAAAACCGCAATTCCTGTATAGGCGATTATACATGCTTTTATAAGAGAATCTGTCTTGTATTTTTTAGAAAGCACAGAAAAACCTATCGCACACGGAAAGGCTACTATCTGAGTAAGTAAAAGCGCAAGTAAAAGTCCCTGAGAATCAAGCCCCAGTGCACTACCATATGCAGTTGCCATTTCTATGATAGTATATACCCCATCTATAAAAAAGAAAAATGATAAAAGATACATAAAAATATG
The DNA here is from genome assembly GCF_006861675.1 of Peptacetobacter hominis. GTDB lineage: Bacteria > Bacillota > Clostridia > Peptostreptococcales > Peptostreptococcaceae > Peptacetobacter > Peptacetobacter hominis. The sequence continues at coordinate 47,268 of NZ_SGJB01000005.1, forward strand.
TTTCTGGTTTTTTATATCTTTTATAGTTTCCGCTATTCTTACAAAACTATCCTTTATTATATGCTCCTGATTCTCAACATAGTTTGTTTGTTTATAATTTTTCAAAAGAGGTATTGTTACTATCATCCACCAGGCTGCATTTAATACAAATGCTATAGTCATGGCCATATTCATACTTATTCCTATTTTTTCATACATAAGTACAAATACAAGAGATATAACAAATGGTATACAACTTCCTATATATCCCCATGCATAACCGTGAGATGATACCATGTCCATCCTTTCTGATGTAGTTACATCGGTAAGCATAGAATCGTAGAATATAAGACTTGTGCTGTATCCTACTTTGGCTATTACAAATACAGCAAGAAATACTATCCACGATGTAGGTACAGATAATGCTGCACATCCAATTACTCCCATCATCATCGCCGCTGTAAACAGTATTTTCTTCAGATTTTTGGTATCTGCCATTGTTCCAAGGACAGGTCCGATTATCGCAACTATTATGGTAGATACTGACGCGGCATATCCCCAGTATGCAAGATAGTTTACCTCTGATATTCCAGCACTGTCCGCAAGGTAATTAAAATATATCGGCATTATTGTCGATGTCAAAAGAATAAAAGCTGAATTTCCAACATCATACAAAATCCAGTCTTTTTCAAGTTTTGTCAATTTGTCTTTCATATTTCTCCCCTATTCAAAATTTCTGTCAAATCTTTTATTAAGTTCTTCTCCATTTTTAAGAGTATCATCAAAACTCTTTATCATTTCAGCTGCAATGTCAACTGAATTTTCAAATCTTTTATAAAGACCAGTATTGCTTTTTTCACATATCGGATTATCCTTTATCTGATGCATAATCCATTTATATTCCTCTTTACCCGCAAGCTTTAAAATCGTGTTTCTTACCCACTGGCCAAATCTGCTCTTTGAGTATAGAGCTCCTTTTACCATTTTCATATCTTTTAATGACTGTCTAACTACATCCTTATCTATTATATCATCATAAAAAGGCTCAATTGAAACAACTGTCTTTTCATCCTGAGATATCAGGTTTTTCAGAGGGTATCCAATAGGATCCTCACCATCTTTTTTGAGAAGCATTTTTTCAAATTCTTCTTCTATTTCAAGATGATCAACTCCAAGCTCTTTTATCATCTCATCTACGTATCCATGACATTCACTGTCTAATATGTAGTGGCATATAAAACCCATAATATACGCATATTCATTTTCTGCATATTCATTTTTCCTAAGTACATTTACTGCATTCTCAAAAAAGTCATATGCAGATATACTGTGAAGATGATTTCCATATTTAGCTACATCGTTGCTTTTAAGAGGTTTATAAAAAAAGAATATATCTGGTCCCTGAAGGCCTATTCTGTACTGTTCATAGTTTTCTGATACTATTCTCTTTAAATTTCCATCCAGTTTCTTATATACTTTTTTCCCAAATCTATCGTGAGCATATATTGCTGGCATAATATCACCTGCCTGTTCAAAAATTAATCAGCCTATTAAATTATATCATATGAACAGTTCTATTTTGTAAAGAAAATATTAATCATTCTTAAGAATTGATTTCAACATGAAAAAGAGCCTATGTATTATTATACGTAAGGCTCTTTTTCAGATTAGAGTGATTCTTTATTTATTTTAATTTTACTGCTTTGCTTTTTATAGTTCATCAGCACTCTGATGATTCATTTTCAGGAACATAAGGAATGCAAGCATTGCTATTATTCCAAATCCAAGTGATATCACAGCTGATTTTGTAAATCCTGCAACAAGATATGTTACAAATGATATTGCTGCTGCAGACATTGCATAAGGAAGCTGAGTAGATACATGGTTCACATGGTCACTCTGAGAACCTGCAGATGCCATTATAGTAGTATCTGATATAGGAGAACAATGGTCTCCACATACAGCTCCTGCCATACATGCTGATATAGATATTATCATCATAGTATGATCATTAGAGAATACTCCAACAACTATAGGTATAAGTATTCCAAATGTTCCCCATGAAGTTCCTGTTGCAAATGCAAGGAAACATCCAACAACAAATATTATAGCTGGAAGGAAATTGCTAAGTCCCTGAGCATAAGTTTTCATTATTCCCTCAACGAATACCGCTGCTCCAAGACTGTCTGTCATAGCTTTAAGAGCCCATGCAAAAGTAAGTATCATTATTGCAGGAACCATAGATTTGAAACCTTCTGGTATACATTCCATGCATTTTTTGAAACTAAGAACTCTTCTAAATACATATAAAAGTATTGTAACAACTAATGCAAAGAAACTTCCTAGTGAAAGTCCAAGTGAAGCATCTGCATTTGAAAAAGATGATGCAAAACTTTCACCACTGAAAAATCCACCTGTGTATATCATTCCTATAACACAGAAAACTATAAGTGAAAATATAGGTATAAGAAGATCTATTACATGTCCGTCTGTATTTTCTTTTTCTTCATCTGTATATGCATAAGGCATTGCACCTGTAGTAAATAAATCTCCATTTTTAACAGCATTTATTTCATGCTCTTTCATAGGACCATAATCCACTTTGAACATAACAAGTCCAAGCATCATCAGTATTGTAAGAAGTGCATAGAAGTTATATGGTATAGCCTGTATAAATACTGATAGACCATCTTCTCCCGGAACAAATCCTGTAACAGCAGCTGCCCATGAAGATATCGGTGCTATTATACATACCGGAGCAGCTGTTGCATCTATAAGATATGCAAGTTTAGCTCTTGATACGTTATGTCTGTCTGTTATAGGTCTCATAACACTACCTACTGTAAGGCAGTTGAAATAGTCATCTATAAATATAAGGCATCCTAAAAGAATAGTTGTAAGCTGTGCTCCTACTCTTGTTTTTATATGTTTTCCAGCCCAAACTCCAAATGCTGCTGATCCTCCTGCTCTGTTCATAAGGCTTACCATAGCACCAAGTATTACAAGGAATATAAGTATACCTACGTTGTAAGAATCAGAAAGTACTGATATTATACCGTCACTGAATACATGTGTTATTGCAAGCTCAAAGTTTCCACCTGCATAGAATACTCCACCTACGATTATTCCTATAAGAAGTGAACTATAAACCTCTTTTGTTATAAGTGCAAGAACTATAGCTACAACTGGTGGTACAAGTGCCCAGAATGTAGCATATACAGCCGGAGTATATTCAGCTGCATCTCCTTCAGCAAATACAGTTGCCGTAGTCATTATCAAAATGGCAATAAGCAGTGTCGCCACGCTTAGAAAATTTCTTCTGTTTCTCATTTTTTTCATCCTCTCTTTATACAATAAAAAAGCCACAAATGATATGTCACATTTCGAACACAGCATTTATGGCTTATAATTCCCTATCAATAATTCAATTAATATAATATATATATAATACCAGATAGCTCTCCACTCATGTGACAGTCTATCGCATATTCTGCGGTAGCCCAGAAACAGATCTGAAGCATTCTCTGTTTCTTCGGCGATAGTTCCTTTCTACAAAGACGGCTGCCCTGCCCTGAATCCATGTATACTGATAAATATCGCGCCTCTATCATTAGTTTCTTAATTTAGTTTTAACTAGACTTTAACATTATTTCAGACTTATGTCAAGTATATTTTTTCAACCATGCCTTTAAGTTCTTCTACATTTTCCTTTGAAGGTGGTTTTGTTCCTATTGTAGCTATTGCCCCTGCAGACATAGCCATAGAAAGTTCTGCTATCTTTTCCAACCCTAATTTTTTTTCATATCCATATACAAGTCCTGCAAGCATCGCATCACCTGCTCCAACTGTAGAGTGTTTTTTTATTTTTAGACCAGGACATTTTATTACACCACTTTTATCTGCAAAATAAGCACCTTTTTCACCACATGACAACGCTATAATATCTATTCCTGATTCTATAAGCTCTTTCATTGTATTTGATATAAATTTATCATCAGCTTTTTCTTCAGATATATTTTTCATTCTGCAAATATCTTTAAGTTTAAATTTTAACACTTCTGGTTTTTCGGATATTATATCCATAGGATTTTCTGAGTCTATACCAACAACAGTTCTAACATCTCTTGAATGTGCCAGCGATATTATTTTTCTGTATATATCCTGGTCTGAGCAGTTTTTTGAATTACCGGAAAGTACAAAAATTCCACCGGATACAGCATACCCTTCAAGTTTGAACATCAGCTCTTTTATCCGCTCTTCTGATATATCAGGTCCCTTTTCATTTAATTCTGTTATTTCGCCATTTTCTTCTATTATTTTTGTATTTGTTCTAGTCTCTCCGTACACTGGTATAAAGTCGTTTTTTATCCCCGATTTATCAAGCATTTTTTTCAGATATACTCCGGAATCACCTGCAATAAATCCTACTGTTATAGGTTCTTTGCCCATCATTTTTAGATTTTTTGCAGTATTTATACCTTTGCCACCCGCATCAGTCTCAGAGTTTATTATGTTATTCACTCCTCTGTGCTTGTAGTTTTCAACATCAAGAGTATTATCTATTGATGGATTCAAAGATAGCGTTATAATCATCCTCTTGCCTCCCTTTTCTTATGATTCCATATCATTAGTATAACATAATAATATGAAAAATGCTCCCGAATATATCGAGAGCATTTCCAAGGTATTCTTTAAGGATTTATTTGTACATTGTGTGGGTGGCTAATTATAATAATTTATTTTAATAAAAGGTTAATGGTTAGTTGATATGATTAATAGGGTTTTTAGGCTAATTCTTATATCCCACGCAATGAGTTAAACAATTACATAGATTCAGCTATTATTTTGCCAAATTCTTTGAGTTCATCAATATCTGATCCTGAAGGAGCTTCATTGCATATAATGCCTTTTTCTCCTACAAGCTCAGAACCTGCAGCTTTCATTCTTTCTTCCCATGACTCCATCCATTCTCCTGATCCCCATCCATAAGATCCGAATAAAGCCACTTTCTTACCTGATAATGATTTTTCTATATCTGCTACAAATGGTTCCATCTCTGATTCTTCAAGTTCCTCATTTCCCATTGAAGGGCATCCCAGAACGATTAAATCCTCTTTTAATATTTCATCTATATTTGCGTTGGAAACATTGATAAGAGAAACTTCCTTTCCGGCTTCTTTTATTCCGTCAGCTATGATTGACGCCATTTGTTCTGTATTTCCTGTTCCACTCCAATAAACTATTTTTACTTCATTCATTGTAATATCCTCCTGTCTACAATACTTTCATCTTAGAAACCAAATACTGTATCTATATTTTTAAATTCAGAACTTATTTGATACAGTTTCTTCCCGTTTGCAATTTGTTTTATAAAATATCTTTTTATTTCCTTATACATTGCAAACGTTTTTATTTTTTCCTCAGCGTTTTTGTATACTTTCCAATACCCCGAATATATAAAGTTCTGTCCATTGTTTTCTATAAATCCAACAACATCCTCTATAGGATATCCCAAAAGTATTCCTATTTCGTGTGGAAATTCTGATTTTCTATTTCTGAAAGAAGTATATCTATCTGATAATCGAACAAGTATATTATCTATATCTGTATCGATATATCCATATTTTTTGATAAAATCTATATTTCCTGTATCGTTTATAAGATTTTCAATAGAGAATCTATTGTATATAATCGACACACTTTCCTTCTCACCTTCATATAGTTTTGTATGTTCAAGTCCTGTATTCTTCAGTTCCTCTGATATACACCCGGAACATTCGTTACTATATATAAGTAAATTTGAAGGTTTAATCCCTGAAAGAACCAGGGAACACTGTAGTGCTATATTTCCTTTTATACTGCATCTCAAACAAGATATATCCATTTTTTATGTCCTCCTACTCTTCAGGTTTTGATTTTAATTATCAATTTCATCTATATATAGAATACTACATTATTTTTAATTAATCAAGACTTTTATTTGATAATTTATATCATTTATTTGAGGTTTTATGACAATAAAAAAACTGCCGATTATAAATCGGCAGCAATATATTATATTATTTCAATTTTATCTTTTATATTTATTATTCCTTCTTTTATTACTTTTGCAAATATCCCTTCTGTCGGCATTATACATTGACCAGTTTCTTTCTTTATACTACATCCATTATGACATTTTTTACCTATCTGTGTTATTTCAAGTACACAATTTCCTATTTTTAATAGAGTTCCAGGATCAAGCTTATAAAGTTCGATTCCCCTTGTAGTTATATTTTCTGCAAAATCACCATAGGAAAATTTTCTCCCTGAAATATTTTCCATCTTTTCTATACTTTCTATCCCAAGAAGACTTACCTGCCTATGCCAGTTTCCAGCATGGGCATCACCTTTTATACCATAATCTTTTATACACTCTACTGATTTTACAGGCGTTTTAACAGTTCCTTTCTCAGAGCTCAAATTTACAGATTCAACATACATTTCCTCTTCTAAGGTATCTGTTTTAAAATCTCCGGATTTTCCCCCTGTTTTTTCCATCAGGTGTATATCTGTTATCCTTATTTTCTTATCTGCAGATTTACACATGTCATATATAGTAAGTGCTGCCATAGTGCAGGAATTTAAGGCTTCCATTTCAACACCGGTTTTAGCAAATGTACTACATGTTGATTTTATTTTTATAGAACATTCTTTTTCATCTATATCGAATTTCAAGTCACATCCGCTTAAACTTATATGATGACACATCGGTATATTAAAAGATGTATTCTTCGCCCCCATTATCCCTGCAACCTGTGCAACGGCAATAACGTCACCTTTTTTTTCACTTCCATTTTTTACAAGATTCATGGCATCGCGGCTCATTTTTACAGTAGCACATGCAATAGCAGTTCTCTTTGTTATGTCTTTTTCTCCTACGTCTACCATTTTTGCATATCCATGGCTATTTATATGTGTAAGCATTATTATCCTCCTATCTGGTACATATCTCTTGAAGAGTCGCTGCTCTTTCTTTTCACAAGATTATGCCGTCTTGGTTTTACCCAGATATATTCTTTTATACTTTCATTGAATAGATACTGTTTATGTAAAAGAGGTTTTAAATCTATTTCATTTTTTGAATGCAGGCATAATTTCAGCATACCATCTGCAGTTATCCTTACTCTATTACATCTATCACAGAAAGAACAACTTAAAGGAGTTATTACACCTACTCTTCCCTTAGATCCAGGTAGGACATAATAATCTGCTATGCTCCCATGTTGTCTTTCTTTTACTTTTCTTATTTCCGGAAGTGATTCTATTACATTTCTTATATCAAGATAACCCCTTTGATATATCTGTTTAGCCTCTCCTATAGGCATCAGTTCAATAAATCTCACATCAACGTATGCTCTTCTGGATATTTCAATAAAGTCAACTATTTCATTATCATTAAAATCCTTTATTGCAACACAGTTTATTTTCACTTTAAGCCCTATAGCACTGCATGCATTTATCGCATTTATTACTTCATTCAAATTACCATTTCTCGTTACAGCTCTGTATTTATACTGTTTAAGAGAGTCCATACTTATATTTACTGCAGTAAGTCCGCACTCTTTCAAAGTCTTTATCTTATCTACAAGTCCTATTCCATTTGTTGTAATTGCTATATCCTTTACTCCACATTCTCTTGTAAATTTTATAATCTCAGGAAGCTGAGGATACAACAACGGCTCTCCTCCTGTAAATCTTATTTTCTTTATTCCATTATCAGCAAATCCTTTTATAAGGAATTTAAAGTCCTCAGGCTTCATCACATCATTTACATATCCCGGCCTAAATCTTTTTTCAGCCGGCATACAGTAAACACATCTCAAATTACATTTATCAGTAAGAGATATTCTCAGATAATCTATTACTCTTCCATATCTATCTATCATTTTTGATACACTTTCCACAATCCGATACATTTCCTTTTATTGTATCAATTGCATGCGGTATTATGTCGATTATAGATTCAATATTCTCTAAAGCTCCCTTTGGACTTCCCGGAAGATTAATTATAAGGCTTTCTTTTCTTATTCCACATATTCCTCTGCTGAGAACTGCTCTTTTCGTTATTGCAGATGACTTCATCCTCATGTATTCTGATATCCCCGGAACCTCTCTGTCAATAATAGATAATGTGGTTTCAGGAGTAATATCCCTTTTTGAAAGACCTGTTCCTCCATTTGTAACTATGAAATCATATTTTTTATTATCACACATATCTATAAGTATATCTCTAAGTTTTTCGCATTCATCCGGAATCAAAACTTCCTCTTTTACGCTATAATCTTTGTTATTTTCTATAAATCTTTTGAGTTCAGGACCTGTAAGATCTTCTCTCTCTCCTCTATATGCCCTGTCGCTCAACGTTATTATGGCAGTGTTTATCATATTTCTACCTCCCGTCAAGTTTCCTGTATTCTTCAGGGTAATTTATGTTTTTCACATACGTTTTGTTGGTTTCTTCAAATAAAATATATTTATTATTTTTTATAAAATCAACCAGACTCAATTTATTTTCCATTATACATCTATTAATTTCATCTTTATATATTTTTCTATATCCAGAACACAACGGCTGAATTCTTTTATCTGAAAATAAAATTACATTATATTTTTCATCACATTCATCGAGTCTGCCGGCTATATTTTCAGTTAGGTTCCTACTGATAAACGGCATATCGCATGCAATCACAACTATATCGTATTTTGCAGATTTCATTGCTGTATATATTCCCGATATGGGACCTTTTTCAGGATATATATCCTCAATAATTTTTATTCTTTCTTTCTCTTTTGATACTATTTCCAGATAATCATGTCTCTCAATTCTGTCAGTGGCAAGTATAATCTCTTCAAATCTTTCAAATGCATCTATTGCATACGAGATAAACATCTTATTTTTTATAATAAGACTCCCTTTATCAATTCCCATTCTTCTACTTTTTCCACCGCACAAAATTACACCCGTCTTTTTTATAAAATCCATTAATCAAATATATCCTCTAATCTCTCTGTAAACTTGGCAAAAAGTTCTGCTCTTCCTGCTTCATACTCTATACAGTTTTCATAATTTTCCACTGTAAAATACATGACATCAGATGTTATCACGGCAATTTTTTCCAGATTCTGTTTATAAAGGATTTCAACACCATTTATATCTTCAAAAAGATTTGCAACTTCTGTATATATTTCATGAATTATAGAGTTTCCATCCTCTTCACCAAATTTTTCAATTATACTTTCTCTCATTTTTCTATCAAGAACAGTTTCTTTTATATAGTAAACAAAATTCTCAAAATCTTTTCTGTTCTTATATGGCTCTATTTCAAATAATATCCTGAAGAACAGATTCCATGGAAATTCTGTATTAAGTCTCTCTCTGAAAAGTCCACCTATTCTCTTTGAAAACTCATCTTTAAATTCAGGCTCTGTTTCAAATTCTATTTCATTATTAAAATCGATATCCTTTGAAACTATTTCTGTAAGTCTGCTGAATTCTCTAAGTACAAACTGACCTATTTTATCGTCAGATTCTATCTTGTTAAGTGAATAATTTATTATTGTTTCACATGCTTTTTTAAAATCTACAATAAATCCGATATTATCGAGCATTTTCTGAGAAAATATGTCATATACAAATTTTGCAAATAATTTTTCTATTTCTTTTCTACTTGTATATTCATTAAATCCTCTCTGAGCATGGAATGTTTTATACAGGCTTAAAAGCTGCTGGTCTATCATAGTAAGATTCTGTTTTATTGTCACCATAAGATTTTTTATAAATCCATCGGCAAGTAGATAAGTATTGTTTTTATATATTATTTTATGCTCTATTTCTCCCCAGAACACATTTACAAGTGATTTTATCTGAAGTTCAAAATTTATATTTCTATTGAGTATTTTGTATATTCCGTCTATTTTATAGATTTCAAATCCATTTTTCTGTTTGCTTGGCTGTCTCTCAGATAGCTTAAGCTGTATATTTTTATTTTCTTTGTTATAATAATATACTTTATCGTCCGTTCTATTAAAGTATCTTCTTAAAAGCCTATATATTTTGTTCTCTTCTTCTATAAATTTACACTCTATTCTAAGTCCTATAAGATCCGGAAGAAATTCCATCATCTCGTCTGCTGTATCAAACTTTATCAGATATCTGTTTCTTATTATTTTTTCTCTAAGGCTTGATTCTGATTTTACCCTGGAAGATATACTTATATATTCCTGTTCTTTCTCTTTAAGAATTTTTTCAAGGTATTCTTCTATATCATCAGATATATCCGCAAGCATTGGAGACATTTCTGCAAGTATATCAACTGATTTATCTATAAATTCAAACTCTTTTAAACTCATTTTTATTTTCCTTTCAGTACTGCACATAGCGTTATAATTATATTCTACCATAAAAATAGGGCATTTTACATCATTAGTTATTATGTAAAATACCCTATCAAAATATACTATTTTGAGTTAAACCACCGAACTATATCATACATGATTTCGTCTCTGTTTATCTCATTTAAAAGCTCGTGTCTTGCATCTGGATAAAGTTTCATAGTTACATCCTTTACCCCATATTTTTTATATCTTCTGTAAAGATTCTTTACTCCTTCTCCATTTTTACCTATCGGATCTGCATCACCCGATATAATCATTATTGGCACACTTTTTGAAAGTTTTTTCAGATTTTTATCTGATTCTATGTATATAAGACCTTTTACAAAGTCTCTATAAAATTCAACTGTACACATAAAACCACATTTTTCATCTTTTATATATTTATCTACTTCTTCTTCGTCTCGTGAAAGCCAATCATATTTGGTTCTTTTTTCTTTAAACTTTTTATTATTTGCTCCAAATACTGCATTTTCAATAAATGCACTTCTGTACCTTGCTCCTTTTATCTTTTCTATAACATGCAATAGTGGAAGCGCCAGTTTTATCAAAGGACCAAAATCTCCATTTGATCCTGCAAGAACAACTGCTCTTACCTCATCTGGATAATCTATAAGATATTTCTGAGATGCAAATGATCCCATACTATGACCAAAAAGGTATACTGGAAGCCCCTGATTTTCTTTTTTTATTATATCTGTAAGTATTTTCATGTCTTTAACAAGAAGATCAAACCCTTCATTTTCTGCAAAAAATCCAAGTCCCTCCATATCCTGTTCTGTTTCTCCATGACCCCTATGATCATTTATATATACAATATATCCTCTTTCTGTAAGGAATTTTGCAAACCTTTCATATCTTTTCCCTGTTTCTGTCATTCCATGAGCAATCTGAATTACTCCTTTTGTTGGCATATCTGTTTTACTTTCCCATCTTCTTGCAAAAATCGGTTTTTTATCTGCACCTTCGAAAGTAAATTCTCTGATATCCATAAAAACACCTTCTCATCAGTTAAAATATTTTTATATCAGCATCCTTTTCAAGTTCTTCAAGATGCTTTATATATCTGTCATCAAGTATAGATTTCTTGATATTTTCCTTTTCTTTATTCAAAGCGGATTTTTCTGTTTTTCTATTTGTAACTTTTACAATTTCATATCCACTGTTTGTTTCTATTACGTCAGATATTTCTCCTTTTTTAAGTTCGAAAACTTTTCCCGTAAATGCGGAATCTTTATCGCTCTTTTTAAAAAATCCAAGATTCCCACCATTTGCACCTGTTTTTTTGTCGTCAGAATACTGTTTTGCAAGTGTTGAAAAATCTTCACCATTTTTTGCTTTTTCAGCTATCTGATTTGCAAGTTCTCTTTTTTCCTTTTTCTGTTCCTCAGACATCGCTGTTCCATCATTATTTATAGTCGATATAAGTATATGAGATGCTTCTACATATTCCTGCTCAAACTCTTCTGAATGGGTATTGTAATATTCACTTATATCTGATTCCTTTACATTCTGCGAATTATCAAAGGCCTCTCTGTATTTTTCAGATAGTATATCCTCTGTTGCAAAATTTTCAAGTTCCTGCTCAGTTATTCCTTTTTTAGAAAGCTTTTCTTTTAGTATAGTATTCGATTCCAGCCCTTCCTTTATTGAACCGGCTCTTGTTGAACTTTCTTCTGAGGATACATTTATCCCATTTTCTATAGCCTTTTGCGATATTAACCGTCTATCAATCATAAATGTGATTATTTCACTGTCAAAATCAGAAAGCTCTTCCTCACTCATATCTTCAAGTGATTTTCCTGTATTATATTCGTTTATTACAGCTACGATGTTTTTTGTTGTTTCAAAATCATCCTTACTGATTTCTGTATCATTCACTTTTGCTACATTTTTATTTGAACATCCTGTAAAAATTATACAGGCTGCCAGAAATATAGCTGGTATAACTCTTTTTTTCATAAATACTCTCCTTAGTTAAGACTCAGATTCTGTAACCAGAAATTTTTAGGATTTTCATTCTGTCCTGCTGCAGCAAATTCATATCCCTGATCTGAATAGTATTTTATTATCTGTTCAAATGCTTCAATAGTCTGTGGTTTTTCATGCATAAGAAGTATTACATTCTGGCCATTACCATATGTTTTTACAACGTCCATTATACCTGCTGAACTGTTTTTCCAGTCATTTGTGTCTACATTCCAGTCCCATATTTTATAACCTGCAGAGACCATCGTATCATAAGATGCTTTTGTAGTATATGGCTTGCTTCCATACGGTATTCTTATAACTTTTGATGTTTTTCCTGTTATTTCTGTATATGTTTTACTGCACTGATCAAATTCTTTTTTCGCTGAATCAGCACTCCGATAAAGTTTGTGTACATCGTGACTTACGCTGTGAAATCCAGCTGTACTCGTACTGTTTGCAACATTTTTCACCTGCTGTGGATACCGTTTCATATTGCCGTCTATCATAAAAAATGTCGCCTTGGCATTATATTTTTCAAGAATTTTAAGCATCTGATCCGTATATTTTGATGGACCGTCATCTATTGTTATATATACTGTTTTACCAGATGTCTTTAATGGTCCTTTTGATGCCTCTTTTGATGTTTTTTCAACCATTCCAGATAATGTTTCCACTGAAAGCCGTTCATTTCTGATTTCTACTGCATTGGCAGAACTGAATTTATTGAATGCAAATGAAATCCCAGAGAAAAACAAACAAACTAAAACTATCCGTGCAAATATTTTCTTTTTATTATACCTTGTTTTTTTCTGTTTTCTTTTGCGAACTTTCTTCTTTCGTTTAACATTTTCATTTTTTCTTTTCTGTTCCATATAAACTTATCTCCTTTCAACGGTAATCGTATTCATTTGACTTATACTATTATACTACAAATAGTTTTAACATTGATAGTGTGACAGGTGTATTTGTAAATCTGTAACCATATTGTAATATATTTGAATAATTATTATATGTTTATACTACTATATTTAATATTTCAATAAATAATATAAGTTTATCAATCTAATTACACATAAATTTCAATCAATTCAGATATTTCAATATTTTCTATTCAGAATTACGTTTTTTTGTAGAAATTAATCATTCTTTGTAGTATAATTATTATATTATATAATATAGGGGATGATTTTATGTATCAGTATGACGATTATGTAAATTTAGCAGATTCTGTGGAACTACCTATTGAAATACGTGGCAAATGCGTTCGTGTTGTCAGCGTTCTTGATAATCTTGAAGACGTTGTTATTGTTCATAAATTCAAACTTTATGTTGTAAATGAAAAGTATATAACTGGACTTCAGGACTGATTTTATATATAAAAAGACCTATGATATATTCATAGGTCTTTTTTATATTTTCTATATAGTATTATGCAATGTTTTTATACGATTTTATTTCTCTGAATACAATAACTCCTGTTATGACAGTAGATATAAGATCTGAAAACGGCTGTGCAATCCACACACCTGTAAGTGCAAGATTACCTATTCTTGGCAGAATTAAAATTGCCGGAACAAGAAGAATAACCTGTCTTAAAAGACTTAAGACCATGGCTTTTTTAGCCTTACCTATAGACTGTATAAAGTTTGTACCTGTTATTGAAAGTCCAACTATAGGCATCATCATAAGCTGTAGTCTTATTCCGTGAACAGTTATATCCATAAGCTCCTTATCCCTGTTAAATACTGCTATTATAGGTTCCGGACATATCATTATAACAGCCCGTCCTATTACAAGTATTATAGTAGCTGCACCGAGAGATGCAATATATGTTTTTCTAACTCTATCATATTTTTCAGCACCGTAGTTGAAACCTATTATAGGCTGAGAACCTTGATTTATTCCAAATATAGGCATAAGGAAAAGCATTGATATTGAGTTTATAGTTGTCATAGCCCCTATTGCAAGGTCTCCACCATACATTTTCAGAGAATTGTTTGATATAACCTGAACCATACTTGCAGCAAGCTGCATAGCAAACGGAGATACACCTATTGCAAAAACCATTTTTACAAATTTAGGGTTAAGTTTAAGATTCTCTTTTTTCAGTTTAAGGTTTGATTTTCCACCCAGATAGTATTTTAATGTAAGAACCATAGTAAGACACTGAGATATTACAGTTGCTATTGCAGCACCTTCTATCCCCATACCTAATCCAAAGATTAAAAGTGCATCAAGAACTATGTTTGTAAGACACCCTGCAATCATAATTCCTGCCGATGTCTTGGGACTACCATCTCCTCTTATTGAATGGTTAAGAGAAAAAGATAACATATTTGGTATAGCCCCTAAAAGAATTATTCTTATGTATGCCTTTGCATATATAAGAGTTGTTTCACTTGCTCCAAATATAACTAAAATTTTATCAATAAATATAAGTCCTATAACCATTATGAGAAATCCGATTATTACAGCAAGTGTAACAGCATTTCCTATTAGTTTTTCGGCGAGATCTCTTCTTCCTTCGCCAAGTCTTATAGATATATTCGTTGTTGTTCCTATACCTACAAGCATACCAAATGCAAGTATTACAGTCATTATAGGTAGTGTTATTCCAAGTCCTGTTATTGCAAGCGGACCTACACCTTCAATATTTCCTATAAAAATTCTATCTACTATATTATAAAGACTATTTACAAGCATTCCTATTATTGCGGGTATAGAATATTTTATAAGAAGATTTCTTATTCTTTCTGTACCAAGAATCTGTTCGCCCATAATTTCACTCCCTCTTAAAAAAACTAAGGAGGTCATCGACCCCCCATTCAAAGAAACCCTATATAATTATATACACTAAAAATATATTTTTCAATATATTTATACATGTTATAACCAATATCTGCTTTTGAAAAATGAACTTTTACTGCTATAGCTAAGTATCTATCTATTATATTTCGGCAAATACTAAACACATAACCATAGTGTATATAAAGCAAACCTAATACAGTATATACCTTAAAACTAATATCTATTTTCTTTTTTTCTTGTATATTCTTTTCTTATAATTTTCTGTTATAGTTGAAAGAACTTTTTCGTATACTTCTTTTTCTTCGTCTGAAACTCCCTCATATATTATTTCATATATTTTGTCCATTATTTCATAGTATTCGTTTTTATATCTACATCCTTCTTCTGTTGGATAGAATAAAACATTCTGTATGTCAGTTCCGTTTGCAACTCTATATATAAGCCCCTGTTCTTCCATGTTTGAAAGCATTATAGACACAGTAGATTTTGCAAGATCTGTTTCCTGGCATATCCCACTGAACACTATTCCAGTTTCTTTGTTTTTCCATAAGACTTCTAGTACTCTGAATTTTGATATTGAAATATTTTTTATTCCTTTCTCTCTTAAAAAGGCATTAAAAAGTCTTTCCTGAGAAAAATGTATTCCTGCCGAGAATCTTATTACATCTTCTTTTTTTAACATAGCGTTCTCCTTTCCATCAAACCACAAAATTTGAAAATGTATATATCATACTTTAAATTAACCAATGTATATATCATACTTTAAATTAACTACATTATGTCAATACACTTCCTATAGAATAAAGCTTACCTTAATTTCACTAAAAAGTAAATATTTTATACTAACTTTTTATTTTTTTGACTATTTGCCCGACTTATATATATTACCCTATATATACTAATTCGATTTTTCTATCCCACTATATACAGTATTTGTCTTCATATAGGTATATCTTATCTATATTATACTCCTTTATTATTCATTATAACAGAATTTTTTCAAATTTTATATTATTTAAAAATATGAAAGTGCTGCTGTTTACATTGTATAGTAATACAGCAGCACCATAGATAATATTACATATAACTATATAATATTTATTTTATTATTTTGAATGTTTTTCTTTAAGATATGCATCTATTGAAGCAGCAGCTGTTTTTCCTGCACCCATAGCTGATATAACTGTTGCAGCACCTGTAACAGCATCTCCACCTGCGTATACAGCTTCTTTAGATGTAAGTCCACCTTCGTCAACAACAAGGCATCTTCTCTTGTTTACTTCAAGTCCTTTAGTAGTATCTGCTATTAATGGATTTGGTCTTGTTCCAAGAGACATTATAACAGTATCCACTTCCATTTCAAATTCTGATCCTGGTATTTCGATAGGTCTTCTTCTTCCTGACTCATCAGGCTCACCAAGTTCCATCTTAACGCATACCATACCTCTTACATTACCATTTTCATCTACAAGTATTTCCTTTGGATTTGTAAGAGTGTGGAATACTATTCCTTCTTCTTTTGCGTGGTGTACTTCTTCTACCCTTGCTGGAAGTTCTTTTTCACTTCTTCTGTATACTATATATGACTCTGAACCAAGTCTAAGTGCAGTTCTCGCTGCGTCCATTGCAACGTTTCCTCCACCTATTATAGCCGCTTTTTTACCTATATTTATAGGAGTATCGTATGAATCATCATATGCTTTCATAAGGTTTACTCTTGTAAGGTATTCGTTTGCTGAAACAACACCATTTGCATTTTCTCCAGGTATTCCCATAAATGATGGAAGACCAGCACCTGAACCTATGAATATTGCTTCAAATCCTTCTTCATCTATAAGTTCATCTATAGTTATTGTTCTACCTATAACTACGTTAGTTTCTATTTTAACGCCAAGATTTTTTATGTTGTTTATTTCTGACTGAACTACTTCTTTCTTTGGAAGTCTGAATTCAGGTATTCCGTAAGTTAAAACTCCACCAGCTTCATGGAATGCTTCAAATATTGTTACATCGTATCCTTTTCTTGCAAGGTCTCCTGCACATGCAAGTCCTGATGGTCCAGAACCAACTACTGCAACTTTTATTCCGTTTGCTTCTTCTTTCTCACAGCAGTTTACTCCATTTTCTCTTGACCAGTCTCCAACAAATCTTTCAAGTTTACCTATTGAAACCGGATCATTTTTTATACCAACTATACACTGACCTTCACACTGGCTTTCCTGTGGACATACTCTACCACATACTGAAGGAAGTGAACTTGCCAGTGATATAACCTGAGCTGCTCCTTCTATATCTCCTTCTTTAACCTTTGCTATAAATCCTGGTATATTTATTCCAACTGGACATCCTTTTACACATTTAGGGTTTTTACAGTTAAGGCATCTTGTAGCCTCTTCCATAGCTTCTTCTTTATTATATCCTAAACAAACCTCATCAAAGTTTGTAGCTCTTACTTTAGGATCCTGCTCTCTTACTGGTACTCTTTCTGCTTTTATAGCCATTATTTGTCACCTCCACATCCACATCTTCCACTGTGATGTGTATCCCCTTCTTCAAGTTTTAATATAGCTCTACCTTCTGCTGTTTTGTACATAGTCTGTCTTCTCATAGCTTCATCGAAGTTTACAAGATGTCCGTCAAACTCAGGACCATCGCAGCATGCGAATTTTATTTCATTTCCTACACTTACACGACATGCTCCACACATACCTGTTCCATCAACCATAAGTGTATTTAAACTTACTATTGTTGGTATTTCAAGTTCTTTTGTCATCATGCACATGAATTTCATCATTATCATTGGTCCTATGACTATAGCCTTGTCATATTTTTTACCCTGATTTTCTACAAGGTCTTTTAGACAGTCTGTAACTCTACCGTTAAATCCGTAAGAACCGTCATCTGTTGATATATAAACATTTTTAGCAACTTTTCTCATTTCATCTTCAAGTATTATAAGGTCTTTGCATCTTGCACCTATAATAACATCTACATCTACACCATGCTCTTTTAACCATTTTACCTGTGGATAAACCGGTGCAGCTCCAACCCCACCTGCAACAAATATCATATTTGTCTTCTTAAGGTCTTCGATATCTTCCTCTACAAAATCACTCGGATGTCCTAAAGGACCTACGAAATCACTTACAAAATCGTTTTCTTCAAGTCTTGCAAGTTTCATAGTAGTGGCACCAACTACCTGGAATACTATATTTACAGTTCCTTCTTCTGCATTATAATCAGCTATTGTTAAAGGTACTCTTTCTCCTTTTTCATCAAGCTTGATTATTATGAACTGTCCTGGTTTTGCTGACTTAGCTACTCTTGGAGCTACTATGTCCATAGAATAAATCTTGTCAGTTAAAAGTTCTTTTTTGGCAATTCTAAAACTCATATCACATTCTCCATTCTCTTAAAGAGTAAAATAAATTTCTGGCGCATAACTTTATAATTGCTCCATATCTCAAATTATACTATATTTCAGTTATTTATGGTAGATTATAAAATAACGTTTGTATAAATACTTTTTCATTATTTATAAATATTTGACTTTATTTTTTAGAGGAATAATTTTCTTTCCATATATAATTTTGTTCTGTTTAAACATCAGAAATACTGGAATATTCACGTTTATTATTATTTACAGAAGATTTGTTATTGTTAAATTTTATATAAAGTATTATTTATCCGATTATTTTTTTTAATCATCATTTTTATATGCATTAAAAAGTTTCATGATTATTCATTTTATAAATCCTTCACAAAAGTCTCGTTATTTAATAATATGGTATTTATATTCATCCTAGTAATATAAATACGATTTCTAGAAATATTTTTTTACTTCTCAAAAGATATTTTTATTATACAAAATTATATTTTCAAAAAATTTATTATGTTAATTTTTTATCTCTATATAATAATAAAATAGACAGTCATATTTAAAATAAAACTGTCTATTTTCTATATCATACTATATTTTATTTTTATCTATTATACTTTTACTTCATACAATATTTTTGTAATTATTTTCCTCAAATAATATTTTTATTATCTATGAAATACTTTCCCAGTCCAAGTTTTTGCATATTGAAGAACCGGAGCTTTTCTCATAAGAAGTATAAATAAAACTTCCATAACTAAAATCCGTATTATACACACAACCATTACATTTGATTCAACCCGCATAAACATCATTACTTTCATAAACATATATAACAATGCTTCACTATAGACAGCCCACATACTTGCCACAACTGCAGCTATTAAAAGACATGCAATTATTAGTCTGATAATACCTACTCTATAAATAAGGCTTCCTATAAAGTTTCCTAGTGAAACTGCTACCGCGATTACAATAAGTGTATTCTTTGTATTATCAATTGCTGATGAAGATGCAACTGCTTTTATAAAGCTCTCCATCATATTCCCACCTGATAGTCCACTTGCAACTGCAGCATATAATCCTGTCATTATGTAACATATAATTGTTGATATAATAGTGAATATTATAGATGTTATTATTATCGATTCTATAACTCTTTTTCTATCTGCTCTTATATTCATAAGCTCATTGAACATCTGATATGCCATAACAGCTCCATATGCTCCGGATACCCCTAATATAGATCCGCTCATGCCTGATTCTATCGGTCCTACTCCCAAAAACATATCTGTTCCAAAAAACTTTGATGCTATAACCATCGCAATTATAGAAAAAACATACATAAAAAACATTACTAATATGTAAAGTTTAAAAAATCTTTTGTAATATCCTAAATATGGTAAAAGTTTTTTCATATCTGTCCACCTCCAGTTACATTAAGAAATACTGTTCTGTAATCTGTATGTTCAATAGCTATATTATTTTCTCTGATATTTTTTATATCATCGTCATTCATATTTCTATATATAAAATATGTATCCGTATTTCCTACCTTCGATATATGTTTCATATCATCGAAAAATTCAAGCTTTCTGATATCTTCCTCATTTCCTGAAACTATATAACTTTTTTCAAGGGTATCCGAAATATCTTCATCCAGCACAACCTTATTTTCGTCTATAATAACAGCATGTTCGATGATATTTTCCATTTCACCTATCATATGAGTAGCTATTATGTATGTATTTCCTGTTTCAGAATACCTATCTATAAGCTCGTCATAGAATATTTTTCTATTTGCTTCATCAAGTCCGACTGTTGGTTCGTCAAGTACTGTTATAGGTGCATTTGCTGAAAGCGCAGTTATGATTGCAACTGCCGATTTCTGACCTCTTGAAAGACCAGTATAACCTTTTTTAATATTTATATTGAATTTCTTTGTAAGATATTTTTCGTACTCTTTATCATATGAATCGAAGAATAGGCTGTATACATTGAATATATCCTTTACTCTTGAATCAGAAGAAAACGTCTCTTTTTCCTTTACTGTGCAGATATTTTCAAGAAGGTCCATATTTTTGCCTATATATTCTCCATTTACAAATACTTTTCCACTATCTGGTATCAACTGATTTGCCATTATACTTATAAGTGTGCTTTTTCCAGATCCATTTCTTCCAAGTAATCCGTATATTTTTCCCTCTTCAAATGTTACAGATATATCTTCAAGAACATTTTTCTTTCCAAATCTATGTGATATATTTTCAACTCTGATAGCTTCTCTCATTTTTTTCACCCCTTATATTTCTGTATAAGCTCTATAAGTTCATCTCTGGTTATACCTATTTTTTCCGCTTCATCCAGAAGATTTCCTATTTTTTCATTGATAAACTGTTCTTTTCTATCTTTTCTTATAATCTCTACAGCTCCCTCCTGTACAAACATTCCAAGTCCTCTCCTTTTATACAATATATTTCTATCTACAAGAAGATTCATTCCCTTTAGTACCGTTGCTGGATTTATACTGTACCGTTTGGATATTTCTGTAGTTGACGGTACCTGCTCACCTTCTGAAATTCGGTTACATATTATTTCATCTTCTATTGCTTTTGCTATCTGAAGAAATATCGGTTCATCTCCATTCAAAGTGAATTTCATACTTCTACCTCCTTTCTGTTGATAGAGGTTTTCTAGTTTAGTAGTTAGTTAGTTGAGTAATTAACCTCTTAACTATTATATATCATACACTCTCCATACTGTCAATAGAATCCACCGAAAAATATATAAATTTTCAAAAAATTTAATTTATATACTCTCTTCAATTTACACATCGTTAATTTTGTAATAATATTAAATTATAATAAAAACTTTCTGGGAGGCGATTTTATTGAAAAATCTTATTTCAGCTGAAAATCTTATTTCAAAAATACAGTCTGGAGAACCTGTTGTACTTCTTGACTGTAGATTCAATCTTATGGACAGGGGATATGGTGCTCTTGCATACAGAAGAGGTCATATAATAGGAGCTCATCTAATAGATGTTGATAAGGATTTATCTGCTCCTATAACAGAACATGGTGGATTCAACCCTCTTGCCGATCCTGAGATACTTTCTAAAAAACTTGAAAAAATGGGAATAGACAACGATTCGTATATCGTTACATACGATGAGGGCGATTTAAATGGCGCATCAAAACTTATGTATCAGCTTATGTATATGGGAATCAAAAATGTAGATGTTCTCGATGGCGGATTACCTGCTTTTATAAAAGCCGGTGGAACACTTGTAACAGAAATTCCTGCCGAAGACTATACTGATAAGAAAATTGTTCTTGATTTAGATGAAGATATGATGGTAGATATGGAATATGTAAAGAAAAGACTTTACAGCCCAGATACTATAATAATAGACTCAAGATCAAATGAAAGATATCAGGGTATTGTAGAGCCTGCATATAAAAAAGCTGGGCATATACCAAGTGCAAAAAATTATTTTTTCAATGATATACTTAACAGTGATTTCAGTAATGGTTCATACAAAGATATTGAATTTTTAAAAGATCATTTTAAAGACCTTATAGATACAGATAAAGAGATTATACTTTCATGTGGTTCAGGTATAGCTGCATGTGTAAATGGACTTGCACTTAAACAGCTTGGTGTTCCTCATAAAATATATCCTGGAAGTTTCTCTGACTGGATAAGCTATGATGAAAATGAAATAATGACTGGTGAAGAATAAGTTTCGTAATAAATTTTGTAATACTTAGTACAATATTTGTTGTGAATATATAATTATAATAAAAAATAAGCGACTCCTTCTCGGAATCGCTTATTTTTTATTTAAGATTTAATATTTCAGCTATATCATTTGCTGTAAGTTCTGGAGTCATATGATATTCCTGATATAGTTTTTCTGCAGGAACTCTATCTGTAAATCTTCTCTTCGCTCCAAAGTTAAGTACTTTTATATTATCTTTTGAAAAATATGCAGCTACTTTTTCTCCATATCCTCCCTCAAGTACACCTTCTTCAAGTGTCACCACAAGTTCATGATTTTCTTTTATACAATTCATTAACTCGTTATCTATTCCATTTATATATACTGGATTTACAATAGTTGTCGACATATTGTATCTTCTATCGAGTTCTTCACTTATTTTTTCTCCAAGTTCGATAGTACTGCCAACTGCAACTATGCATACTTTATTTCCTTCTTTGATAACTTTTGATTTATTTATCCCAGTAAATACAAATTCTGAATCTTCCATATGTATAACTTTTGAAGGAACTCTTATAACAACCGGATATTTATCCTGTTCTATCGCCCAATCACACATTGAAATATATTCCTCTACAGTTGCCGGTGCCATATGGACAATCTCCGGTATACTTCCTAAAAGTGCAATATCAAATATTCCAAGATGTGTCTTGTCAGCACCACTTATTCCTCCACCAAATACCAGTATTACAGCCGGATTTCTATTGAGTGCAAGATCCTGTGATATCTGATCATATGCTCTTTGTATAAATGAACTATGTATTCCAAGAACCGGTTTTGCTCCTGCAGATGCAAGTCCTGACGCGTATGCGACTGCATGCTCCTCTGCTATACCCGTGTCAGTGAACTGATTTTCAAAACTTCTTACTTTCTTTGTAAACCCGCTTGTCATAGGTGTTGCCGGAGTTATTGCTATTACTGAACTATCATTTTTCATTTTTTCAAGTATATATTTCTCTGTTATAGACGCATAATTTTCCTCATTTGAAATATTCAGAGGTTTTCCTGTTTTTCTATCAAACGGAGAATTAAAATGCCATTTTTCCTTTTCAACTTCTGCAAATTCAAGACCTTTTCCTTTCTGTGTACATATATGTACAACAACAGGTCTATCAGTATCCTTCACTTTTTCTAAAACATTTATCATGCTTTCTATATCATTTCCATCTTTTACAAATGTATAATCAAGTCCGAATGATTTAAATATATTGCACTCTGATTTCCCATCGGTTTCTCTAAGCATCTTCAGATTTTTATATATTCCACCCTGGTTTTCAGCTATACTCATATCGTTATCATTGAATATTATTATAAGATTACTATTTAGCTCAGCTGCATTGTTAAGACCCTCAAGCGCTTCTCCTCCACTAAGTGAACCATCTCCAATAACAGCAATTACATTGTGTTTTTCGCCCTTTAAATCCCTTGCTTTTACAAGTCCACAGGCAAGACTTACAGATGTTGAAGTATGTCCAACTGAAAATATATCGTGATTGCTCTCATATTTTGAAGTAAATCCACTTATGCTATTGTATTTTTCTGGGTCTGTAAATCCATATTTTCTTCCTGTAAGTATCTTATGAGTATAGCACTGATGAGATACATCAAATACTATCTTGTCTTTTGGTGAATTAAAAACATAATGCATCGCTATTGTAGCTTCAACTATCCCAAGGTTTGGCCCTACATGTCCACCTGTTTTACTTAATTTATCTATAAGTACATCTCTTATTTCTTCCGAAAGTATATTCATATCTTCAATAGAAAGTTTCTTTAAATCCGATGGATAATCTACTTTATCCAGAATTTTATAATTTTGATTCATCTGATTTCCTCCTTATATAGTCAAATAATTTTATTGTTTAATTTTCTCAATAAATTTATTTTACCATACTGCTACATGTCCATCACATCTTTTTTCTGTAGCACAAATATACCCGCCATTTTTATTCTTCATTATAATTTGTCCTCTTCCCATTGTAATTTTATTTTCTACAACTTTTACATCATGATTTCTTTTTATAAGTCCATCTATAACATTCTGAGGCATATCGCTTTCAACCTCGATTCTCATACCATCTATCCATTGCCATCTAGGAGCATCCAAAGCTTCCTGTGGATTCATATTGTAGTCGATTAAATTTGTAATTACCTGGAACTGTCCCTGTGGCTGCATAAATGCACCCATTACTCCAAAAGGCCCGATAGCCTCACCATCTTTAAGTATAAATCCCGGTATTATTGTGTGATATGGCTTTTTAAACGGCTTTACAAAATTGTCGTGTTCAGGATCTGTGCTGAAATTATTTGCCCTGTTGTGAAGAGCTATTCCAGTTTCCGGAACTACAAGTCCTGATCCAAAATTCATATAGTTGCTCTGTATGTGTGATACCATATTTCCGTCTTTGTCTGCTGTACATAGATACACTGTTCCACCGCAGAAAGGTTCTCCAGATTTAGGATATATCGCATTTTCAGATATAAGTTTTCTTCTCTCTGATGCATAATTTTTATTGAGCATTGCCTCTACTGACACAGTCATTTCATTCTTATCTGTTACATATTTTTTAGAATCAGAAAAAGCCAGTTTCATTGACTCTATCATTCTATGTATATTTATATCAGTATCTCTTTCATTTCCGGTTTCAAAACCCTCCATTATATTAAGAGCCATAAGAACTGTTATCCCATGTCCATTTGGAGGAAGTTCTGATATAGTATAGCCTCTATAATCTGTTTTTATAGGTTCAACCCATTCAGGTCTGAATTTTTCAAGATCTGACTTTCTTATCGCTCCGTTGTATCTTCTACTGAAAGAATCTATCTTATCAGCCAAGTCTCCTCTATAAAAACTTTCACAGTTTGTTTTTGCAAGTTCTCTAAGAGTTTCAGCCTGTTCTTTACATTTAAACATATCTCCAGCCTCTGGACATTTTCCATCTGGAGCAAATACTCTGAACCATTCTTCAAATTCTTCAGTCTTAAATTCTTTACTATATATGTCAAATGATTCTCTCCAAAGCTTGGCTACATTCGGATATATTATATATCCGTTTTCAGCATAGTCAATTGCAGGTTTCAGACATTCTTCAAGACTCAGCTTTCCAAATTTTCTATTCAATTCCCCCCACGATGCCGGAATTCCTGGAACTGTTACTGCATCAAAACCATAAAGAGGCATTTTATCCATATCTTTATAGTTTTCGGACTTCATAAGCTCAGGAGCAAATCCACTTGAATTAAGAGCATAAAGTTTCTTTTCACTTTCTATCCATACCTGTGAATATGCATCTCCACCTATGCCATTACTAGTAGGCTCTACAACTGAAAGTGCAGCAGCAGTAGCAACCGCTGCATCTACTGCATTTCCTCCTTTTTTTATCATATCAAGCCCTGCCTGAGCTGCGAGCGGATTTGATGTTGCCACAGCACCTCTTGGAGCATACATAACATTCCTGATTGAAGGATATCTATTTTCAAGTACATTAAAATTCATCACTTTCACCTCTTTACACATATTTATTTTAGTATTCTATAACTTATTTATAATATCCTTTTATACGCATACTTAAAACTTAATCAATATTATAATTATTTGATAATATTTAATTAAATTCCTTTGACTTATACCATCCTTTTTCATTATAATAAGATTGTGGCTATATATTTATTGATATTTTTTGAAAGGAGGATAATATGGCGGATTTAGATAAAAAGGATTTTTCTACCTCAAAAAATCCATTTAAACGATTTGCTGCATTTTGTGCTGAACACAAAAAAGGTTGTTTTGCATTTCTTGTAGTGGTAATCGTACTTGGTTTTATGTTTGGTACTGATTATATTAGAAGAAACAAAGAGGCGGAGGAAGTTCGGAAGAAATACGAACTTTATAAGGTACCTGAATATCAGAAGGTAGATATAAGTGGTATGGTTACTCCAAAAGAAAGTAAGCAGTATGCATATCCTGAAGATAATTCACTTAGTGATGTAAGTGTAGAAAACGGCCAGGAAGTAAATGCCGGAGATTTACTTTTTACAACTAAGGACAATTCAGTTGTAGATCAGATAAACAGTCTTAAATCTCAGCTTTCAAGCCTTAATTCTCAGAAGGTCACTGCAAGCAAGAACAACTCTGATGCTTCTGTAATAGCATCTATAAACTCTCAGATATCTTCTGTTGAATCTCAGATATCTTCTCTGAACAGCAGAGCCTATGTTAAGAATACAGCTCCTTTTGCTGGAAAAGTTTATATAAATGACCAGAATTCAGAAGATATGTCAAAATCATTTATATCTCTTGTAAGCAATGAGTTCTATATGAAGGGATATGTAAGTGAAAATGATCTTTCTAAAATTCAGATAGACCAGACTGTAAGTCTTAAAGTTGGTCCTACTTCTGAAAAAATGACTGGTAGAGTAAGCTTTGTATCTGACAGACCTACATCAGACAAAACAAAAGATATGAAAGAAAATCTTTCATACTATGATGTTTATGTAACATTTGAAAAACAGGAAAATCTTGTAAACGGCTATCATGTAGCTGCAGATTTAGAAATAGTTTCAAATGAATATACTGTACCTTCAACTGCTGTAATAAAAAACGGCAGCGAAGCATATGTAATGAAAAATCTTGACGGAATACTTAAAAAACAGACTGTAACAATTGTTAAAGAAGCTAAAAATACAGTTACAATTTCCGCAAACCTTGAACCTGGAGACCAGATACTTAAAGCTCCGGACAAGACTATGAAAGAAGGGGATACAATCCCTAAAGAAGCTCTTAAAGATAAATCTACAAAAGTAGATTCTGAAGATCTTAAAATACCGGACGTTGACGGAAATATAGAAGAAGATAAATAATAAAAAAAGTGTACCCTAAAGGGTACACTTTTTTTATCTGCTTTTATTAATTAAGAATCTTCTTTTGTACTTCATATCAGCATACTCTGAAATTTTCTTCAAATATACAGTGTTTGTAATTCCACCGGCTATACCAACTACAGGTATCCCCTGTATAAATTTCATATAAAGCATTCCCTTTGATACAGACATAGCTGTACGCTTAATCTGAGAGCTTATATCATCATCTGATACATAAACATCAGACTCCATAAATATATTTATACCATTATTATTGGAAATAAATGATTCTCCCTCGTCCATAGCAGTCTCTATTAGTTTCAGGATAAAAAATCTTTCATACTTACTTTCATATTCGTATCCATAACTCATCGCTATTTCATATATACTTTTTAAAAGCACTCCTGTAAATACAGGTATATCTGGTATTCCTATTCCAAGAGCTCCCATACCAGCTCCTTCTATTCCCGATATAATCATATTTTTCTTTTTTGATTCTCCTGATTTTCTGGAAAACTGCTTTAGACTTTTTCTGTTGTTCTGTTCAGAGTGTATGTACTCATTATTTTCATATTCATACATATAATCATCTTTGTTATATGTCTTTTCTATTATAATATTTCCCTTTGTGAAAACAAGTTCAAATGCTTTTTCAAAAGCACGCTCAAGTGTGTTCCGAAGTTTTTCAGGTACTTTATCCTCCAGTAGACGATTAATGTATGATTCTTTTACATTTGTTCTTTTCTGAACCAACTTTCTTTCTTTTGATTCCAGTATTGTAAGTTCTCTTTTGACAGGATCAATATCTTTTCTGAAAAACATATCCATACCTCCCAAATATCCAGTACTCTTTATTTATCCATATATGCTATATTTCCCGCACATATTGTGTATTTTACCTTACCTGTAAGTTCCATTCCTGTAAAAGGAGTATTTTCAGCTTTTGAAGCATAATCTCCTGCTGTCCATTTTTCATCCGGATTGAAAATAACTATATCTGCAGGCATATCAGGTTCTATGGATGCAGTTTTAAGATTATAAAGTTCCGCCGGTTTTACAGACATTTTCTCCATAAGTTTCATATATGAAAGGTGTCCTGGTTTTACAAGAGATGTTATTCCAAGTGCAAGAGATGTTTCAAGCCCTATTATTCCACTTGGAGCATTTCTGAATTCCACATTCTTTTCTTCATTTGTATGAGGTGCATGATCTGTAGCTATTATCTCTATTGTATCATCTTTTAGACCTTCTATTATTTTTTCTCTATCCCATTCAGTTCTAAGAGGTGGATTCATCTTTGCAAATGTACCGTGTTCTCTGACTGCTTCTTCTGTTAGTGTAAAATGGTGAGGAGATGCTTCTGCATAAACCCTTGCTCCATGTGATTTTGCAAATCTCACCATATCTACAGATACACCTGAACTTATATGTTGTATATCTACTTTTGCGCCTGTTTTTATAGCCATCATGCAGTCTCTTGCAACCATAACATCTTCTGCTGCATTTGAAGCTCCTGGAAGCCCCATTTCTTCAGATACTTTTCCTGCATTTACTCCAGGATTTCCTATAAGAGAAGGGTCCTCCTCATGGAAACTAAGTGGCACATCAAGCTCTTTCGCCATTTCCATAGCTTTCATAACAAGTGCTGTATCATTTATAGGAAGTCCATCATCTGTAAATCCAGGTGCAC
Organism: Peptacetobacter hominis; assembly: GCF_006861675.1. Taxonomy (GTDB): domain Bacteria; phylum Bacillota; class Clostridia; order Peptostreptococcales; family Peptostreptococcaceae; genus Peptacetobacter; species Peptacetobacter hominis. The sequence goes on from NZ_SGJB01000005.1 coordinate 76,173, forward strand.
CGGCTTCTTTAAGAGCTTTCATATCTACAAGCTCTTTTCCCATAAATCCTTTTGTTATTGCAGCTGCCTGAAGTACATTTATAGGAGCATTTTCAGCCTTATTCTGGACATATCTAAGCACTTCCTCGTTGTCCACAACAGGTTTAGTATTCGCCATACATACAACAGTTGTAAAACCACCTTTTGCAGCTGATGCAGCACCTGTCATTATATCTTCCTTATATTCAAATCCCGGATCTCTGAAATGAACATGTACATCTATAAGACCTGGTGCAACTATCATTCCCTCTGCATCTATTATTTTTTCGTACCCATTTTCATCTATTTTTCCTATTTTTTCTATTTTACCCTCTTTTATGGCTATATCTACAACTTCATCTGTATTTGTAGCCGGGTTTATAAGTCTACCGTTTTTTATAAGCATAATATTTTTCCTTTCTTCCCTTTCTATAACAATATATTTCTTATATTTATAATACTTTATTGAGAAGTTTATTTCAAGATAAGCAAAAGGACTGTATACATAGTGTATACAGTCCCTAAATATCTATAATTTAGATTTATTATTTACCAAAGTATCTGTTTAATAATCCTAGGAATGCTTTACCGTGTCTAGCTTCGTCTTTACACATTTCATGAACTGTATCATGTATAGCATCTAATCCTAGTTCTTTAGCTCTCTTAGCTAATTTTAATTTTCCATCAGTAGCTCCGTACTCAGCGTCAACTCTTAATTCAAGGTTTTTCTTAGTTGAAGTCTCAACAACTTCTCCTAGTAATTCAGCAAATTTTGCAGCATGCTCAGCTTCTTCGAAAGCTATTCTTTTGTAAGCTTCTGCTACTTCTGGGTATCCTTCTCTATCTGCCTGTCTAGACATTGCAAGATACATACCAACTTCTGTACATTCACCAGTGAAGTTTGCTCTTAATCCTTCAACAACTTCCTCGTCAACACCTTTTGCAACACCTATTCTGTGCTCGTCAGCCCAAACTCTTTCTCCAGCCATTTCTTCGAATTTATCTGCACCTACTTTACATACTGGACACTCTGCTGGAGCAGTTTCTCCTTCATGTATATATCCACATACTGTACAAACCCATTTTTTCATTGTAAAAATACCTCCTGAAATTTAATTAGCCTTTAAGACCTTGTTTTCTAATCTTTATTAACCTTTACGACTATTATATACCCTATGAGTAATCTTTAAAACATATTTTAAAAATTTTTTATAAATATTTTTTCATTTTTTATTCACTCTCATACGATATTCTATATCAGAAATATTTTATGTATCTGAAATTTGAATTTATGCTTTTTTTCTAAGAAAAGAAAGCTTGGTTTCTGCTGTTATAACTGATGCAAATATTATTATACTTCCTATTATCATTCTTGCAGTTATAGGCTCTGATAAAATTATTATCGAAAATATTGTACCAAATACAGCCTCTGTCGAAAGTATTATGGCAACACGTGTCCCATCGACCATTTTTGAACATATAGTCTGAAGAAGAAAACATAATGCTGTACTAAATAGCGCCAGATAAACAATTCCCATATAACCGCCGATAGTAGATTCAAGACGTACTTCTCCCATAAAAATCTGAACTATGAATGATAAAACAAATGCAACTGTAAACTGCATTGCAGTAAGTGCCATTGGATTCTGGTTTTTTACAAATTCGCTTGTAAAGAAAATCTGAAAAGCAAAACCAAACGCACAAAGAAGTGTAAGTATATCACCTTTGTTTACAGAAAAATCTGCACTTAATGATAATATAGCTATACCTATTATAGCCATGAAACTACTTATAATACCAAATTTATCTATTTTTCTCTTGTATAAAACAACTCCTATAAAAGGTACAATTACAACATTTACAGATGTAAGAAATGCATTTTTTGATGGTGTTGTATAGTTAAGCCCCATAGTCTGAAGGAAAAATCCCGCAAAAAGACATATTCCAAGTATTATTCCTGATTTTATAAGTCCAGGTGTAAAATTTTCTTTAATTGGTTTAAAGAAAATTATATTCATTACAAGAGCTGAAAGAAAAAATCTAAGTGTCATAATCTGAGATGTAGTAAGTCCACCATCAAGAGCTGCCCGTGTTGCAACAAATCCTCCACCCCATATTATAGCCACAAGAAAAAGACCGATTTCTCCGATATACTTTTTCAATATATCCCTCCTTGCTTAAATAAAATAGTTTTTTCTGTTTAATCACATATAAAAGTATATCATAATAATATATATTTTTCATCTCTACATATATTACGTTGTATATTTTTTATATTTAAAATATTTTGTAAAATTGTTTTTTAATAATATTTTTTTACCTCTGATATATTATTATATAAGGTATTATCGCGATAAATTTATATGTTTTTCATATACAATTATTATTCAGAATTTTCCAACTTATTATTTTTTACTACTTATTATCGTTTAATTTTGATATAATTACATAAACGTAAAAATAAGAGTTGTTCTCAAAATCAGAACTATTCTTTAGGAGGTAATTATGAGCAGATATCCAAAAGGTCAGCATACGCTTAATACTATTGTTGAGTGTGCCAAAGAACTGTTCTATGAAAAGGGCTATTCTAAGACCACTATTCAGGAGATATGCGATAGTGCTAATATTACATTAGGTAACTTCACATATTATTTCAATACAAAACGGGAGCTTCTAAGCAAGATATATTCAGATTATATAAAAGCTCTTGATAAATTTGTTTTAGAGAATACTGATGAGTATCCGGATTTTTTCGATAAATTCCTTATTTCTGTATTTATATACAATTATAAGATACTTAACGATCCTAAAACAGCTGAATTCACAAAAGGTATAATCCTTAACGGTTCATTATTTGATGAGATATTCCTGAAAATGGATCCAGAAGAATTTACTTTCAGCTACAAAGCTCTTTTTAAGTCAGATTCTGAAAGAGAAGGAAGACTTATATACCTTGCTGATATAGGTATGAGAAAGGAATTTACTCTTTTCTATCTAAAGAACAAAGATGCTTTCAAATCTTCTCTTGATTTCTCAATAGAGATGTCTAGAATACTATGTAGAATATATAAAGCAAATGATGAAGAAATGCGGAAGAAGTTCTCAGATAATGAAGATTTCTTAAATAGAATAAGACAATGTCCAATTTCTTTACTAGTATAATTCGTATAAAAAATATCTCCCTGTATAAGGGAGATATTTTTTTATTTTTACATTATTTTACAACTATCTTTATAAACTTCTTCTTACCTATCTGTACAACTATTTCACCTTCAGCTTTTACTTCAGCAAGATTTTCAGTTTTTTCTCCGTTTATTTTTACTCCACCCTGTTTTGCAAGTCTTCTTATTTCACTCTTACTTGGAACAAGTTTATTCTCAACTGCTATTCCTGCTATATCAAATGCATCAGCTGAAACTTCTACTGTAAGTATATCATCTGGTATATTTCCTTTCTGGAATACACTTTTGAATCTGTTTTCAGCTTCTAATGCTTTTTCTTCACCGTGGTAAAGTCTTACTATTTCTTTTGCAAGCTCCATTTTTATATCTCTAGGGTTTTCACCGTTTTCAAGTCTTTCTTTTATTTTTGCAACATCGTCAGGGTGAACATCTGTTACAAGGTTGTAGTATTTTATTATAAGCTCATCTGGTATCTCCATAGATTTCTGATACATTAGACCAGCTTCTTCGTCTACTCCTATATAGTTTCCTAGAGATTTTGACATTTTGTTTACACCGTCAAGACCTTCTATAAGAGGCATCATTATAACAACCTGTGATTCCATATCGAATTCCTTCTGAAGAGATCTTCCCATTAAAAGGTTGAATCTCTGGTCAGTTCCTCCAAGCTCTATATCAGCTTCTATTGCTATAGAGTCATATGCCTGCATAAGTGGGTAGAAGAATTCGTGTACAGATATAGGCATCTGTCCCTCATATCTCTTCTTGAAGTCTTCTCTTTCAAGCATTCTTGCAACTGTTATTGTAGCAGCAAGTTTTATAACTTCTTCAAAGTTAAGTTTTCCAAGCCATTCGCTGTTGTATTTTACTATAGTTTTTTCTGGATCAAGAACCTTGAATATCTGTTCCTGATAAGTTTTTGCATTTTCAAGAACCTGCTCAGTTGTAAGAGCTTTTCTTGTTTTTGATTTTCCTGTAGGGTCACCTATTTTTCCTGTGAAATCTCCTATTATTATAACTACCTGATGTCCTAAATCCTGAAGCTGTTTCATTTTTCTAAGAACAACTGTATGTCCAAGATGTATATCTGGAGCACTAGGGTCAAGTCCAAGTTTTACAACAAGTGGTTTGTCTTCCTTCTGTGCTTTTTCAAGTTTTGCCTTAAGATCTTTTTCATCTATAAGACTGTCCACACCTTTCATTATGATTCTCATCTGCTCATCTACAGATATTTTTGATACGCTCATATTTTACCTCCTGTTTTTAATATTTTCATACAATAAAAAATCCCGCCCTTGACAAAGGACGGGAGATATCTCACGTGTTACCACCTTATTTTATCTGTATTTTTCAATACAGACCTCATCGAGTCTGAAACTCTGCACTATAACGTGTGCTCACGTCGCATCCTACTTGTTTCAGATACGAAACTCCGGGATGTATTCAGAAATACTTTGCTACTCTGTCACACCAACCCAGAGCTCTCTGTAAGCTTCATATATCCTACTATTCCCTTCAAAGTTTTTATTATATGACTTTTATATCTAATAATTAATATATAATACATCCTTTTCCATGTCAATATCTACTTTTTCATATATGTTTTCATAATTTCAGAGTTTTTATCCTCTACTATTTCATGAAGTCTTTCTGTAAATCTGATTCTTAGTTTGTATGATATATCTATATATACAAAATAAATTATAATTACAGGTATAACCACCGGATATGCCATTAAAAGTAAAATCAGCATAAATATTGTAAGCATTCTTATTGTTCCGGAACTTTTTCCTGATATCATCATAAATCCCTGTATACCAGATATTCCTTCTCTAAGCATAAAATAAATTCCATTGTAGTATATACAGTTCAATATTACATCCAGATAAAGTATCGGAATTTTGTGCCCTGTCCTTTTAAATATTCCAAATAATACTGTAAATAATAAAACCGAATAAAACATTCTTCCTGAAGAATAAAGCATTCTTCCTGTCAGTCTAAAGTTTCTTATCATTATATATTTGTCTTTTGCTTCTTTTGAAAGCATTCTAAGTCTGTTTCCAGCCAGAAGACCTACAACATATACAACAACTACTGTTCCGATTGGAAGAAGAGATATACATACATAGAATATCATATCTTTATATACAGATTCATATCCTGCTGGAACAGTAGCATACTTTGCCATAATCTCCATAGCCTGTGCAGAGTATGTTTTAAACTCCTGTATAAAGCTTATACCTATAAGTTGCGATGCATATACATCTACAAAAACCATTATTATCGATGCTATTGCGGTGCAAATCATAAGATCATTCATAGGTGATGTTTTTCTATCTATAAAAAATCCGCATGAAAGACCGATTATAATTCCCTGACTCGCCCATATTGCTGTACCAACATTTCCAAGTACAAAAAGTATTATTGTAACACTTGAAACTGCCGATATAAGAGAGTATTTCATTTTACATCTTAGGTATATAAGAAGATAAAATATAGGCACAATATAATCCAGATACATTCCGTATCCTATTCCAGTACCTATGGAAATCATCGTAACAACTATAAAAATTGCTGTAAGAAGTGATGCTTCCGTAAGTGTTCTAGTCTTATTCATATTACTTCCCCTTCATAATTAATATTATCTTATTTTCTATCTTTTGAAATTTTTTTCAATGCTTTTAAGTATCTGTTTTTTACACCGCTGTCTTCCTCTTTTTCAGCAATCCCATATATTTTTTCTACAATTTCAGATGTTGAAAATCTATCTAAAACTATTATATTAGATAGAGCGTATGCACTGCTCCATCTAATCACCTTGCCTTCATTTTCAGTGTTTATAAGAAGATATTTTATTGCATTGTCAAGTTCATCCGGGTAATATTTTGCCATATTCCCTATTATACGTGATGATTCTCTTATGCATGAATTATTTTCTGAAATTATGTATCTCTCAGCAAAATGCAGATATTCTATATCTAATTCCATAATATTTTTATTTGTTATTTCTTCAATCGCCTCCAGAATGACCGCTGTCTGTTTAATATTTATTTTACTACACACGCTTTCAATTTCGTCTATTTTTACATTATTGGAAACAATATATTCAATAACTTTTGTTCTTTTATTTACACCCTTTAAATTTTTATCTGTTATTATATCGTAAAGATTCATACCTTTCTCCTCCAGAAGTCTTTTAGTATAATAGTATAATTATTTTTTATTTTTTTCAACATCATATGATATAATTTATTTTATAATACAGTATAAAGGGGGAAAATAACTTGTTTACTATAAAGAAATTCGACGAACTTACTTTAGATGAATTTTATGAAATAGCAAAGTCAAGATACGAAGTTTTCGCCTGCGAACAACATATATTCGAGGTAAATGATTTTGATGATGACGACAGAGTATCATATCATGTTTTTATGAAATCTGATAATAGGGTATGTGCATATCTTAGAATAATTCCACAGGAATTCAGCCACTATAAATATACAGCACTTGGTAGAGTCTTAGTTCTTAAAGATTTCAGGAGAAAGGGACTAGCTGAAAAAATGGTAAACGCTTCAGTAAAATTTATAAACGATGAACTGGGTGAAAAACACGCTTCTCTTTCTGCACAGAGCTACATAGCAGGTCTTTATAAAAAATGCGGTTTTAATGCAGTTTCTGATGAATATCTGGAAGCTGGAATACCTCATATTGAAATGGAGATTTAATATTATATGGAAAATAATTTTAGGGACGTAAAAGTTTTGATGTTTAAAGAGGATACTTCTGTGTATCCTAAGTACAATCTTCCAGATGGGTTTTCTCTTTCTACATACAAAGACGGTTTTGAAAAATACTGGGCCAAAATACATGTAGATTTAAATCAGTTTAAATCTTATGATGATGCCGTTAATTGTTTTAAAGATACTTTTTTTGACGGAACTGATAATGTTTATAAAAAGTGTTTGTTTATACTTAATTCAGATGGTATACCTGTTGCAACAGCATCTTTATGGAATGGGAATCATTTTGGAAAGACTCTTCAGAGAATACACTGGGTTGCAGTTTCTCCTGACTATCAGGGATATGGACTTGCAAAAACACTTGTTTCAAAAGTTCTCGATTTATATAATGAACTTGGTTTTGAAGGATTCATCTATTTAACATCTCAGGTTTCAAGTTATAAAGCTCTTAATATATACTCAAAATTTGGTTTTATTCCTTATTTAGGTGAAAAACCTGAAAACTGGGTTGATTGTGATTTCAAAAAAGATACTGAATATGCCTGGAAGGCTGTAGAAAATCTATGTTGTAAAAAATTCCTTATATAAAAGAAATGGCAGAGCTTTTAACTCTGCCATTTTTCTATTTACTATATTCGTTTTTTAGAGTATCAATTTCTTCTATTATCTCTTTTTTAAGAATTTCAGGCTCTATTACTTTTACACATGAACCCATACCCAATATCCAGCTTTTTATCTGAGGATATCCCTTTATTCGTGCTCTGAAATCTATTGAACCATTTTCAAGTTCTGTTATAATCTGATTTTCAGTTATAATTCTTTCCCTTACAATCGTTGCAAATGGTTCTTTGACTATAATATGTACATCATATTCATCGCCTTTATAATTACCGATTGAGTTTTTTGTATATGTTGAGAAATCAAACTTTTTATCTCTTTCATATTTTTCATCTGTTACATCCATATCTATTATTCTGCATATCTTAAAATCTCTCATTTCATTTCTGTATTCACAGAATGCCACCATATATGTATCCCCATTATATGTGTAAAGTCCATATGGATGTACTGTTCTTTCTGTCATATCAGAGTTTACAGATCTATATTTTATTACAAGTTTTCTTTTCGTTATGTACGCATCGGATATCTTAAAACATCTTTTTCTTTCTTCCTCGGGACTTATACTTCCTCTGGACTGTATATGAAAGTAATCTACTCCCATATCATCTGTGTGTTTCACATTGCATTTAGATGCTATTTTATCAAGTATACTTTTATATTCCTTTGAATACATGTTATTTGATAACTCGAGATATTCAGATACATTATCAAGTATACTCATATCCATGCTGGTTATAGGAAGGGATAATCTGTAGTTTCCACCTAAAGAATATCCTCCGTATTTTCCACTCTGTGAGTTTATAAATACCCCCGCCTGTTCCAGTTCATTTCTATATTCCTGAACCTGCCTTTCAGATATTTCAAGTTCTGATGCAATTTCTTTTATTTTCATCTTTCCCCTGCTTTGAAGCATCATCATCATTTTTAATGCTGAACCAACCTTACCCATATCATATCTCTCCTAAATTATATCTGTAATTATACAGTTCTATATTAACCTATTATAAAATTTCTTTCAATATTTTATATTCATCACCATATACTGCGTGGTTGTAAATTATACTTTAATTATAAAATAAAAGAAACGGAGTGATATTGATGGAAAATACTGTAAATATAAAAAATCTAATAACTTCTATGAGTAGTTTTGAAACTGAAAAAGCAGTCTCTCTTTTTGGATCAGTTGAAAAATTTGCAGAAGTTTATATCAGATCATATGAACTATCTGCAGACGATTTTGTATCAGTTTCCGAATTTCTGGAAATAGAAGAACACCTTCAGGACGGTTACCTTATAGTTTAGTAAAAAGGCCATTCCTTATTCTAATAAAAAGGAATGGCCACTTATTTTTATTCAGTATAAAATTTATCTTTAAATTGAGAAATCTTTTAATACTTCTTTTACATCTTCTTCAAATGTTCCAAATTTTATATCGTATTTTTCAAGTTTTGATGAATCAAGTCTATAATCTCTGAATCTATCACTGTATCTTTCTCTATTTGGAAGTATATATTTTTCTATACACTCTTCAGATACTCCCATTTCTTTCGCTACAAAGCACGCAGCCTCATAAGTTGTCATATCATTTCTATTTGATACATGATATATACCTGCTGGAAGCTCAGTTATCTTTTCAAACTGTTCTGCAAGATGTTTTGTATATGTCATACCTCTTTTTTCATTACATGTAAATAAAGCTGGTTTCTGATACATTATAGCGTTCATTACATTTTTTATTATATTTGGATTTCCTTTTACCCCTGGATAATCAAGACCTATCATCCATGAGAATCTAAGCACTACTGCATCTATATCACTTTCTTCTATATATTTTTCACAGTCAATCTTATTCTGTCCATATACAGTTACAGCTTTTGCTGCTTCCTCTTCTTTAAACGGTCCAAAGTTTTCTTTTCCATTGAAAATCTGTTCTGTAGAACAGAATATCAGTCTTGCATTCTTTTCTTTACATATATCTACTATACGCTTTGTAGATTCCACATTTATAAGTTCAGCAAGTTCGGGATTATCCTGACATATTGCGGTTGCAGCACTTGCCGCTGTGTGAAAACATATATCAAAATCCTGACTTCTCACAAACTTTTCAACTGAATCTGGGTTTGAAAGGTCAGCATCCTTTCTTGTCATTTTTATCCAGTTAAAATTATCCTTATTAATATTTAATATATGGCTGGCAACTGAACCGCCAGCACCTGTTACAAGTATTGTTTTTTTCATTTTATAGCTCCTTTCCCGGCTGACTTAACAATAAATGTGCTCCCTTTTTTATATTTATACTTTTGGAAGCATATGGTACAAACATACTGTCATATGATTTAAGTTCAATATCTTCATTATTCCATTTTATAACAGTACTGTCCTCACTTATATTTGATACTACACAGAAATGTTTGTCAAGAGTTAACTCTATATTTTCATCTGCATATATTTCATCTATTATATATTCTTTTGATTCTATTAACCTGCGAGTTTTTTCCTCTGCCTTAATAAACTCCGGTTCTTTTGAAAAATCTGTTACATCGAATGATTCTTTTACCTGAAGCGCTCTCTTCTTTCCATTTTTATCGGTTCTGTTGTAATCATAGAATCTGTAGGTTGTATCAGAGTTTGTTCCCACTTCAAGTGCAAGTATATTCCGTCCAAGAGAATGAAGCATTCCCATCGGTATAGTTATAAAATCACCTTTTGATACTTCCCACCTCTGAAGGTATTTTTCTACGCTTCCATCCTCTAATCCATCTCTTATAAGCTCAGAATCTGATATGGTAGTACCAGCAACAAGATTTGCTCCCGGCTTTGCATCTATTATATACCAGCTTTCCTTTTTACCGAAGTCATCAGAATTTTTCATGGCATATTCATCATCTGGATGCACCTGTATACTTAATGTATCCTTCGTGTCAAGAAATCCCAGCCTAAGCATTTCATGAATTGTATATCCCGGGCCTAGTATATCATCTTCATTTTCCATTACAAATTCATAGAAATTCTTGTCTGTATCATAGTTTTTTATTGTATTTGCACTTTTTTTATGTGCTGAAATTTCCCACCATGATCCATAACTTTTATCATAACCTCTTTTTTTACTTATATTGTCACTTCCCCATATTGTTTCCACTTTTACGCTTTCAAGAAGAAGTGGTTTCATTGCCGGTCCACTGTACATTATATATCCATCTCCTTTTCAAGTTCATCAAGTATTTTTAGAGAAGAACTTGTACCTATTCTCTTAACACCAAGATTTATCATTTCTTTTGCTGTTTTAAGATCTCTTACTCCTCCAGCAGCCTTTACAGCAACTTCTCCATCAACTGTATCTATCATAAGCTTTACATCCTCAAAAGTCGCTCCACCAGTTCCGAATCCTGTACTCGTTTTTATAAAATCAGGTTTTACTTCTTTTGATATTTCAGAAAGTTTCTTTATCTCGTCTTTTTCAAGATAGCAGTTTTCAAATATGACTTTTGATATTATATTCTGTTCTCTGCATATTTTTACTATAGACTCCATTTCATTCTTTATATAATCCCAGTCATGCATTTTTGCTTTACTTATATTTATTACATAATCTATTTCATCTGCTCCCTGTTCTATAGCATATTTTGTTTCAAAAACTTTTGTTTCAAGTCCACACTGCCCTAATGGGAATCCTATTGCTGCACCTACATGCACATCAGTTCCTTCAAGTTCTTTTTTGCAGAATGCTGTCCATTCAGTGTTTATTGCTACCATGGCTGCACCAATTTCTTTTGCCTCATCACATAGTTTTTTAAGGTCTGAATCAACAGCATAAGCCTTTAAGAATGTGTGATCAAAATATTTCGCAAGTGTTTCCTTTGTAAGTTTCATAGTTTATATCTCCTTTTTTATATATTATAATGTTTCTTTCGATTATAATATATCATTATGTAATGTTTATGTCAATATATTTTTAGATTTATGTAATGTTTTATTCTTTGTTATGTAATGTTATATGCATTATATGTAATATAAGTTGTTTACAATTATCTCTAATGATATAATATAATCATTATATAATCGAGGAGGAATTTATATGGCTGCCATGTATATCGATATAAAAAATGATATACTTGAAAAGATAAATAGTGGTATATACGAAGAAGGAAATGTAATTCCTACTGAACTTGAACTGGCAGATTTCTATAAAGTAAGTAGACCTACAATCAGACAGGCAGTTCAGTTACTTGTTGATGATGGATATCTTGAAAAAAGAAAAAAAAGAGGAACCATCGTATGTAAAAGAAAGATTGAACAGGAATTTACTCAAAAAATATCAAGCTTTGAAACTGAGATGTCTGAAAAAGGACTTGTTACAGATACGAATGTAATTTCACTAAAGGTTGAATATCCATCGGATGATGTCTGCTCGGCACTGTCTATTGAGTCATCCGAAAAAGTATATAAGCTTGTAAGACTTAGATACATAGATAAAAAACCAAATGTTCTTGTTACTACATACATTCCATATGAATTATTCCCTGAACTTAAATCCGTCGATTTCAAGAAAAACAGACTCTATGATTATTTTTCCAGTCAGGGAAATCCAGTATCCAGAATAAAGAGAAAGCTTGAAACAATAAAAGCTGATGAGACTGTATCAGATCTCCTTGATATCGCTATCGGTGAACCTGTATTTTATTTTCATTCATATGGGTATGGAAATGGCGGAAGAATTATAGAATACTCTATATCTAAATACAGAGGCGATATGAACTATTTCGTATTTGATCTTTATAGATAAAAAAACAGTGCAGATTATACTGCACTGTTTTTTGTTAAAGTATTAATTCTCCATCGCTTATCTCTATATAATAAGCTCCCTCTATTTCGCTTAAATCTATATCTGTTTCTCCATTTTTAAATTCACTTATATATTCAATCACATTCATATCCTTATCCATAACTGCAGAGGCTGTAGTATCCTTTTTCCCTGATATTTTTACTTTTTTACCTACATCAGTTCCTATTTTATACATGCCTCCTTTTCTCGCTCTTTCACTATTCATATCAAGCGAAACTTCGGATGTTTTGTACATTATAAGGTCTTCTTTATCAATAATCTGTCCATCTTTTAGAGATACATAGCAGTCTGTTTGTACAAAAGATGAGAAAAACGCCATATCTTCATTAAAATCATCTTCATTTTCATAAACGCTTACTACTCCATAATCATTATCTCCAGTAACTATCAAATATTCTCCTGCCGGAATATCTTTTCCAACAAGTATTTCTCCTTCAGAATCATGTTTGAATATATTATCCTCAGTAAATCCATCTTTTATAACAACCGGTACTGCTTCATAATATTCACTATAATCTATATAGTTTCCATTATCAACACCGACATATTCCGGAATCCGTTCTCCAAATTTTTTTACTGAAATTAATCCTATTATTACAGGAATTACATTCGCCAGAATAGCAATCAGCACAACTATAAAAACTATCTTTTTAATACTTCTCTTTTTCCGTCCACATCTAGGACATCTTTTTGCATTCTTAGGCATCTCTGTTCCACACACACTACATTTTTTGCCTGATTTTGACGAACCGTATTCCTTTAGTTTATCTGATGCATAGGACATTGTAGATGATATTTTTTCAAAATCATTTTCATTTAAACCATTATATATTTTTTTCATGGTTCCCTGAATATCAGATTCATTTATTCCGATTTTTTCCATTATATTTTTTGTTTTCTTTTTATCTGTAGACTTCTGTATTTTCTTATAATCATACTCCTGATTATGTGTTTCTTTATATGAATTATGCATATTTCTTTCAGAGTTTTCATCTTTAGGAGCATGACCACTTTCAATAATCTCCTTTTCCCTTCTTTCTTTCAGCTTTCTTGAAAAAAAAGAGGTCTTGTTTTCATAACTATAGTCTATTGCAGGGTCATATCTCTGACTTGCTTTTGATTTACTTTCTGCAAATCTTACATTTTCTATGTCTTCGTTGTAATATTTTTTTCTCATGCGTCTCACCTCTATTAAGTGAATATTTAATCTTCTTATCTAGATTCTACCACATGAATCGTATAAAGTTCACTAAAAATGCATTTTATTTTTATATATAATTCAAAAGGGAGCAGTATTTCTGCTCCCTCTTTATGCTATTAATATAATATTATCGGTGTTCCAGGTTCTATTGTCTGATATATTGTAGCTGCACCACTATAAGGGCAGTTTACACATCCGTGAGAACCATTTGATTTATATATACTTCCTCCAAAAGAACTTCTCCATGTAGCATCATGAAGACCTATATTACTGTTAAACGGCATCCAGTAATTTACATGAGAGTTATATCCCTGTCCAGATAGATAAGTATCTCTTTCTTTGTAGTTAAGTGGATATATTCCACCTGGAGTTCCATGACCTTTGCTTACATTTCCTGTAACTACAGGGAAGCTTGTAACAAGTTTTCCATCTCTAAAGTACCATAAATACTGACCGCTAAGACTTATCTCAACATATGTTTTTCCTATATCATCTTTTGTACGATATAGTGCTTTCTGAGAATATACCGGTTCTCTTGTAACACTTTTACCTTTTTCTATAACCTTTGTAAGTTCGTCAGCTTCTTTTTCCTTATCGATAAGCCATCCATAAGATCCACCAAATATTGTTATCTCTTTTCCTGACGCTGTAGTAAATGGTCTTGCATCACCATATGTACTATACTCTCTACTTAAACCTCTCAGATATTCAATCATAACATCTCTGTCTATAGATACCTTGTAATCTCCTTCAGAGTCACATTTAAGCATTTTTGAAAGTTCATATCCTCCAAGAACCTCTTTTCTGTCTTCAAAGTCATATGTAACCTTCATTTTTACTTTTTTATTTAATTCCTCAACTGCTTTTGCAAGGTTCTTATCATCTGATGTGTTCTTAGGTTTTTCATAATAGCCAGCTTCATCAAGGTTTATTTCCGGTGTTTCTGAATTTATGGCATTAATAACACCTTTTAGAAGTTCATCTTTCTTAAGCTTGTTACCATTTACCTCTTTTCTTATAACATACGAATTAGTTGTTCTTACATATTCAGGATATGCACTCTTTGGCTCTATAATATACTCTTTTTTGAAACATTCAAATGAGTTATATTTTTTCTCAAGTTTTTCCTGATTGAATTCGACAAGTTCGGCTGTATATGACTTGTCTGTCCATATAGATATAGGCCATGAAAATGCGTTTTGCTGATTTTTTATCTTTTCTATTTCATTTCCACTTTTAAGCTTAAGGTCTATATCATCCGCAGATATAGTATATTTGTTGTCTCTTCTGTCTATAAGAGTAAGAGAATATTCCTTTGAGCTTCGTCCAAATAACTCCTCGGCCTGCTCTATAGTCTTCCCTGATACACTTTCTCCATTTATTTTTGTTCCAAAGTAAAAGTGATTTGTAAAATAAAGAGAAAATGCTATATATATAATAACTAAACAGCCAATCACTATAGCAGCAGTCTTTTTCACGGATAAATTTTTAAAAACGTCTTTTTTTCCTGACAATGTACTACTACCTTCCCTTCCTGAATTTTAAAACAATGTTAAATCGTTTCACTCATACTATTATAACTCAAAAGTATCTTATTATCCATACAATAAAGAGTAATAATATTTACAGTTTTGTTAAATTTCATTTCCTGCTGATTTGAATTTTATTTTAATTTTCATCTATTTTTTAATAATATTTCATAATAAATAAAATAAATAGAAGCTACTGTTTAATTTACAGTAGCTTCTATAGTTTTGTCTATTATTTTCCATTTTTCATGGCTCTTATTTTTAGAGGAAGCGTAAATAGATTTATAAATCCTTCAGCATCGTGATGATCGTAATATTCACTATTTCCAAATGAAGATATACTTTCATCGTATAATGGAGTCTCTGCAAATATTCCTGCAGGTTTTATATTTCCTTTGTAAAGTTTAAGTTTTACAGATCCTGTTACATTTTCCTGAGTTACATCCATGAATGCTTCTATAGCTTCTCTTAATTTAGAATACCATAAACCATCGTATATTAATTCCCCGAATTTTATTGAAACTCTCTGTTTGAAGTGAAGTGTATCTTTATCTATGCATGCACTTTCAAGTACATTGTGTGCTTCATATAATATTGTTCCACCAGGAGTTTCATATATACCTCTTGATTTCATACCAACAAGTCTGTTTTCTACTATATCTATTATTCCTATTCCATGTTTTTTACCTTTTTCATTTACATACTGAACAAGTTCAACCGGTGCCATTTCTTTTCCATCAACTTTTGTTGGAACACCTTTTTCAAAGTATATTTCTATATATTCAGGTGTATCGCATGCCTGTTCAGGTGATATACATTCCTTGTATATATCCTCTTTGTGTTCATTTTCAAGATGTTCTATATCTCCACCTTCTGTAGATACATGCCATAAGTTTGCATCTTCAGAATATATTTTTTCTTTTGTAGCCTTAACTTTTATTCCATGTTCATTTGCATAGTCTATTGCATCTTCTCTTGATTTTATATCCCAGATTCTCCAAGGAGCTATTACTTTTATAGATGGGTCAAGGGCTGCTATTGTAGCTTCAAATCTAACCTGGTCATTTCCTTTTCCTGTACATCCATGACATATATATTTTGCTCCTTCTTTATGAGCAACCTCAACAAGTTTTTTTGCTATTATAGGTCTAGCAAGAGATGTTCCTAGAAGGTACTTTCCTTCGTATTTTGCCTCAGCTTTTATTGCAGAATATATTGTTGTTGTTACAAACTCTTCAGATATATCATCTACATATGCTTTTGATGCTCCACTTTCAAGTGCTTTATTATATACATCTTCCATTTTATCGTCCTGTCCGACATTTCCACAGCATGCAATTACTTCAAAATCATAGTTTTCTTTAAGCCATGGTATTGTTATTGATGTATCTAATCCTCCTGAATATGCTAATACTACTTTTTCTTTCATTTTAAATTTCCTCCCTTTTTTTGAACTGTTTTTTAACTTTATGTAATCTGTTTACCTAAATATATTCCATTTACACTGTTGTATATCTATATGGCTTTTCTGGTAAATAAAAAAGTCTCTCAGCATTCAGCTGAGAGACGAATATATCCGCGGTACCACTCTTATTGATAGAAAATCTATCCACTCTTTCCCTTAAGGCGGGATTACCTGCCACTTTTCCTATAAGGCTTCCTGTGACAATCTCAGAAGCTCTTTTCAAATGATCTACACCACAGTGCTTCCACCATCCACTGTTCTCTATAGGCTTACTTCATCCTACTTTCTTCGTCATCGATAAATGTCTTTATTAATGTTTATGTTCTTATAATAATTTATTTGAATTATTTTGTCAACACTATTTTTTGAAAATTTCAAACAAACTATATTTTATATACTTTCTGTAAGCTTGTTTTTAAGACTGAATTCAATAGATGTACCCTTGTGTTTAATACTTTCTATACTCATTTTTCCACCATGAAGTTTGACTATTTCATTACTTATTGCAAGCCCCAGACCACTTCCTGCTTTATTGTAATCCTCCTGGAAGAATTTATCAAATACTCTCTCAAGATTCTGCTCATCTATTCCAGAACCATTATCCGTAACTGTTATAAAAGTATTTTCACTGTTTTGATTCACAGTTATTTTTATAAATCCTCCTGGATCAGTAAATTTAAGTGAATTCTGAACAAGATTTATAAGTACCTGTCTAAGTCTGTTTTTATCGCCTTGAATTTCATTCACTTCTCCACATTCAAATTCAAACATAAGTTTTATGTTCTTTTCTCCTGCTTTTACCTTTAACTGATTTACAACTCCGACAACAAGATTTTCAATATCGACCGTATTTATTGTAAGTCTTATTCTTTCTGATGAAAGCCTTGAGAAATCTAACAATTCCTCGACAAGATTTATAAGCCTCTCTGTCTCATCCTGAATTATTCCAAGACCTACATTAAGTTCATCTCTGCTTATATCGTCATATCCTAAAGTTTCACTCCACCCTTTTATAGATGTAAGAGGTGTTCTAAGCTCATGTGACACAGAAGATATAAACTCATTTTTTAATCTTTCATTGTTGTTTATTTCTATTGCCATCTTTTCAAAAGTTTCTGCAAGTTCACCGATTTCATCGTCTACTATGTTTCTGCTGCTCATTTTTACATTGTAGTTACCCTGCGAAAGTTCATTTGCAAATCTTTTTAATTCTGTAAGAGGGGTTATCAGAGTTTCCGCAAATCTCAGACTTATCAATATGGCTATCAGAAGAATAGCTATACCTATAACAATCATCCATATCATCAGCTTTATGATTTCACTGTCTATATCATCAAGCGATACTGTGTATCTGACTGCACCCTCTATAGAGTTATTTACTTTTATAGGTACTGATATACTCATTACATGTTCTCCGGTAGATTCTATCCTATATGTATATGGCACAAGGTTTTTTGAATTACTCAACGCATTGTTGACATCTACAAAGTTCACCTTTTCATATGTCTTAAATCCGTACTGGTCCAGAATCATATTTCTGTTTTTGTCTATAATGGATATACCATACTTACTATTTTTATCTGTTATCTGTTTTTCATATATACTGTTTATTTTGCTTTCAAAGCTTACAGAGTCCATTGAAACAGCATTATATGCACCATTTACATATTCAACTTTGGAATCAAGATATTGTATTACAGAATTATAGTAATAACCTCTTATGTAGAATAGAAACAATCCTTCAAAAAGAGCAACTACAAGTATTATTATTACAAAGTAGTTTTTTATTATCTTTTTTCTTAATCCTTCAAAATGTAACACTCTATTCTTCCTTTCTGAAACTGTATCCATAACCCCATATTGTCCGTATGTATTTAGGTTTAGATGGATCATCCTCTATTTTATTTCTGATTCTTCTTATATTTACGTCTACTATTTTAAAATCATATAAATAGTTTGATCCCCATACCTCTTCAAGTATTTTTTCTCTGCTTAGAGACTGCATAGCATTTGACATAAGATATTTTGTTATAGAAAACTCAGTAGGCGTAAGTTCTATCTCTTTACCATTTTTATAAAGTTTTCTCTTGTCAAGATCAAGTAAGAATGGAGGTATATTTATCTCAGACTGTTTGTTGGATACTGCTTCTTTTTTAACTCTTCTTATAAGAGCAGAGACTCTTACCATTAATTCCTTTATACTAAATGGTTTTACAATATAATCATCAGCACCTGACATAAATCCTTCTATTTTGTCCTCTTCCTGTGATTTTGCTGTAAGCATTATTATACCTACCTGATCGTATTTTTCTCTTATATACTTACATACTTCTATACCGCTCATATCTGGAAGCATTACATCTAGAAGCGCTATTGTTATTCCCTCTTCTGAATCTATCTTGTTTATAGCTTCCTGACCTGTTCCAGCCTCTATAATTTCATACCCTTCTCTTTTAAGATTTATACTTACAAAACTTCTTATACCTATCTCGTCCTCCAGAACAAGTATTTTTTCTTTCATAATAAATCCCACCTCTCACTATACAGATTTTTTATTCATATGCTCTCGCAAATATTTCTTTTATGTTTTTTGTATTTAGATTATATTGTTCCAGAATTTCAGCATTATTTATTGTAACCTGATATGTATAATCTTCCGTCTCCATAACGATTACAGTTGCTTTTTCCTTATTAAGACTCTGATTGTCATCTATTTTAGATGTTTTTGGTTTTGCAGTCAGAGTAAATATATCCTCTGGAATACCCATATCAGAGTATACTCTAAACGTAAATATTATATCCTCGTTTATATAATTCTGCTCAACACTCAAAAGTCCATACAATTCCTTTGGAACATTTACTCTAAAATTATAACTGTAATTATAGTATATTTCATTTATTCTCGAGAATCCTCTATCTTCAGACCATTGATAATAATCTATAAAAGCATATGATTTATCAACTGTTGAAGATGATACTATACATGGTATATCTATTACATTATCATTATTTATATCTGTAATAGGAATATAATAAGATGTTATCATCCTTGGATCATCATCAGATGTTATTTTTACAAATTTATCATTTTCCACATATAAAACAGATGTCATCATACCCTGATCAGTATCATTAGGCATGTCTATGACAACACCCTTTTTCTCCTTCGATATATTACCTATCGAAACTCTGGTTTCCGAAAGTCCTCTTGGGTTGTCGTATACTACAGAATCTTTTATTTTCAGTTCTCCATCAGTCATATCAGCAAGATTTACTGTCATTTTTTTGTTTTCAGAATCATATGTAAGAACTACAATATCATATATATTGTCATCATCTATATATCCTATTTTTATTGAAAGAGATTTTTCATTAGGTTTTCCAGACGCATCCTCAGGCTCTATCATACCTTCTGTTTTTATCTCATTCCCATTCAGAGAATATATTCCTATTTTTGACAGATTGTTATTGTCCTTAAACTGCATGATTATCTCTTTATTTCCATCAGAATCTATATCATAAAATCCTGCATATTCTATTTTTTTACCTTTTTCAAGAGTTTCACCCGATTCCAGGAAATTGTAGCTTTCACCATTTTCCCTAAGAACCATAAATCCTACTTCAGTATCTTTTCCAGTAATGTCTTTTTTCTGAAAAGCTACAACTTCATTTACTCCATCCTCATCAAGATCAACATAGTTTATCTTTCCTACATCCTTTGTATTATCTGGAAAAATAAGTGTAACATTCTGGAACATAACCTTTGTTATTCCACTACTTAGAATTGCTTTTTCCTCATCATAGTTTGGTTTTGTCAGAAGTTTTTCCGGTGTTTTTGCACTACTACTGCTGCAACCCGAAAGAAAAAACGCTGATAAAATACCCAATAGAAAAATACCTACTATTCGTTTCATAATATCACTCTCCATTTTCACAGATTACTATTTAATTAATTATTCTCGTCTCTGTTTTTTGGAGGTTTAGGACCTGGATACTGGTAAAAATATGTCTTTAGCATACCATTATAAAGTTTTCTTTTCTTTATAGCCTTCTGTCCAAATTCATATTCGAATTCTTCAAATGAAGTTATTAGATAATATGACCAGTTTTTAAGCTTTCTAAATGCATATCCAAGTTCTTTATATAGAAGTTTTACTGTTTCCTGATCTTCAAGTCTTTCTCCATATGGAGGATTTGTTATTATAAATCCGTATTCTTCATCACTCGAAAATGTAGTTGCATCACCCACATTGAATTCTATATAATCTTCTACTCCTGCTATTTCAGCATTTTCTCTGGCTATCTCAACACATTCCGGATCTATATCGTATCCATAGATTTTAAACTCCAAATCATCTCTTATCTGATCAAATGCATCTCTTCTTACATCCCACCATATTTTTTTATCTATTGTTCTCCATTTTTCCGATATAAACTCTCTATTAAGCCCTGGAGCCATATTAAGCCCTATCATCGCAGCCTCTATAAGAATTGTCCCTGAACCACACATAGGATCAACAAGAGTTCTTCCAGGTTTCCATGGAGTAAGATACACAAGTCCTGCAGCAAGTGTCTCTCTTATTGGTGCCTTGTTTGCCTTTTCTTTATATCCTCTCTTATATAAAGGCGTACCTGTGGTATCTATAGAAATAGTAACCTTATCTTTATGTATAAATACATATATAGGATATTTTTCTTTATCTTCTCTTATCATTCCGCTTTCAAGATAATTCTTTTTCAGACTTTCTGCTATAGCCTTTTTTACTATAGACTGTACATCCGGTGTACTATATAGCTTTGATTTTATAGATGATGCTCTTGATACAGGAAATTGTGCACCAAAAGGTATATATTTTGCCCAATTTATTCGTTTTGTATTTTCAAAAAGCTCGTCAAATGTTCTTGCCTCAAACTCTGCAACTTTAAGATTTACTCTTTCAGCGCATCTAAGCCACATATTAGCTTTTGCTATTCCATCTTCATCAGTTCTATATGTTATTCTTCCATCTTCAGTTTTTATTATTTCAAATCCAAGTTCTTTTATTTCTCTTGCCAGCATCTTTTCCATACCAAAGAAACATGGCGATATTAACGTATATTTTTTCATATTACCTCCATAAATATATATTGCTGTATCTATTATATCACTAATTTTGTTTTTATCGTATATAACTGTTATTTTCTTTAATCTTTCTTAATCTTTGCCTTTTTTCCGAAAATTATAAATTTATTGTGAACTATCTTTATTTAAGCTTTGTTTTATGATATGATTACTTTTACATAGAAAAATTTTTTAGATGTTTATTTATTATGTTTATTATACTTTAAGGAGGGCTCTATATGAAAGAAATAAAATTTGAGCATGAACACAATGTCGTACATAAAATAAATACCGCCGGTGAAACTGTAGTACCTGTTATAGAGTCCAGGCTTAAACAGAGAATAGTAAATGTTCCAAAAGAAATAGATAGAGCCAGCGGTATCGTTGTATTTGGGAAAAAAATAAAATCTCTTATATTTTCTACAGATATTTCTATAATAAAAAACAACAATGCTGATGCAGTATTTGCAGTATATCCATTCACTCCCCAGCGGTCTATAAACGATGCTGTTATGGATGTATCTCCTACTCCAGTATTCTGCGGTGTAGGTGGTGGACTTACTTCAGGCAGACGTTCTGTCGATATAGCTCTTGATGCAGAACTTCATGGGGCATTCGGCGTTGTCCTTAATGCACCTGCAACAGATGAGCTTATAATGGACATGAAGGAAACTATAGATATTCCAATAGTAATAACTGTTTGTCATGAACGGGAGGATGTATCTTCAAGAATTGAATCCGGAGCATCTATATTAAATGTTTCTGCAGGTAAAAATACTCCAAAGGTTGTAAGAAAAATAAGAAAGGAATATCCATATATCCCTATAATAGCTACGGGTGGTAATACACCCGAATCCATAATAGAAACTATAGACGCCGGAGCAAATGCAATAACATACACTCCTCCTTCAATAGGAGAGATATTCTCTGGCGTTATGGAAAAATACAGAGATAGATTCCGCTAATAATTTTGCATCAAAAAGGACTGATAAAATATCAGTCCTTTATTTTTACATCATTTCTATTTCTTTTATCAGCTCTTCTACAAGCATATCTCCCGGTATTTTTCTTATTACTTCTCCTTTTTTGAAAAGAAGACCTTCTCCTTTTCCACCAGCTATACCTATATCAGCTTCTCTAGCTTCTCCTGGTCCATTTACAACACAACCCATAATAGCTACGGTTATATCTTTTTCCATATTTCCGATTCTTTTTTCGACCTCATCTGCAATTTCTATAAGATTTATCTGTGTTCTACCACATGTAGGACATGATATTATCTTTATTCTATCATTTAAAAGCCCTAGACTTCTTAGAATTTCCTTTCCTACATGAACTTCCTCAACAGGATCTCCTGTAAGAGATATTCTAAGAGTATCCCCGATTCCATCCATAAGCATTGAACCTACGCCTATTGCGGATTTTATTGTTCCTCTTTTTACACTTCCAGATTCTGTTATTCCTATGTGTAGAGGATAATCTACTCTTTCTGACATTAGTCTGTACGCCTCTACTGTTCTGAATATATCAGAGTTCTTAAGAGAGATTACTATATCATGAAAATCTAAATCCTCAAGTATTTTTATATGCCCCATTGCACTCTCAACCATTGCCTCTGCAGTAGGTTCTCCGTACTTTTCAAGAAGGTGTTTTTCAAGTGATCCACCGTTTACACCTATTCTTATACCAATGCCTTTTTCTTTACATTTTTCTACAACCTGTCTTACCCTGTCTATATCCCCTATGTTTCCAGGGTTTATTCTTACACCATCTATACCTTCTTCTATTGCTTTCAGTGCAAGTCTATAATCAAAATGTATATCGGCTATAAGCGGGATATTTATACCCGCTTTTATTTTTCCTATATTTTCAGCTGCCTCCATGTCTGGAACCGCAACTCTTACCATATCACATCCGGCTTCTTCAAGTCTTTTTATCTGTACTATGGTTTTTTCTGCATCTCTTGTATCTGTATTTGTCATAGACTGAACAGAAATAGGATTATCTCCTCCAACTATGACATTTCCACATCTTACAGCTCTTGTTTTCTTTCTTGTATAACTCAAAATTTTCATCTCCCAATTATAAAAATTTTATTTTATAAGTTTTAGTACGTCATTGTATGTGACAAAAATTGTAAATCCTATAAGAAGCATAAATCCTATAAAATTCACCATTCCTTCTTTTTCAGGGTTGAATTTCTTTCCACCTCTTAGAAGCTCTATTATAAGCATAAGAATTCTGAATCCATCAAGCGCAGGTATCGGTAAAAGGTTAAGTATACCAAGATTAAGACTTATTACCGCCATAACGTACACTACATTTATAGCACCTGCCTGACTTGCATCGTTTACTATTGATATAACTCCAACAGGCCCACTTACCGCTTCAGTAACTTTCATAGGAAGATTCCCTGTGAATAACTGTCCTATAAACTGTAGCATCCGAACAGTCATCTGATATGTAGCACTGAAGGCTCTTTTTATAGATCCAAATATACTCTTCTCCATAACATACTGGATACCAACCATATTTCTTCCATCCTGCTCTTTAGGAGTAACCTTTACTTCAACTGTTTTTCCATCTCTATCCAGAGTTATACTCATTTCTTTATTTCCTGCTGCAGTTATTGCCTCACTTACTTCCGTTCCATTTGTAACAGTTTTTCCGTTTACTTTTTCTATAACATCTCCAGCTTTTATACCTACTTCATATGCAGGCATATTGTTCATTACGCTGTCGATTTTATTTGTAGGACTTCCCATATAGAAAAATACTGGTATCAGAAGTATAACAGTAAGTATTATATTAAATATCGGACCTGCAGCTATTGTCTGCATTCTCTGCCATACAGTTTTTGAGCCGAACGAATTTTCTTCAACTTCTGCTTCAGCTCCATCTTCACCTTCCATAGCAACAAATCCACCAATTGGTATAAGTCTGAAAGAATATGCTGTTCCACCTCTTTCAATGCTGAATACTTTAGGACCCATCCCTACAGCAAACTCTATAACTCCTATTCCACTTCTCTTGGCAAATATGAAATGTCCAAGTTCGTGAAAAAGTACTATTAAACTGAATAAAAGTATTATCAGTATTATTCTCATACATTCACTCCTTTGCATTCTATTTTCTCATATACTTTATGATTTATAAAATTTTTATATATTACTTTCAAGAAGACTTTTTACATAAGTTCTTGCCCATTTATCTATCTCCAGTATCTCTTCAAGTGTAGCATCTTCTTTGCTTTCATGTGCATCAAGTGTCATTTCTATGAATTTAGGAATATCGTAAAATCCTATTTTATCATCAAGAAACTCTCCTACAAGTACTTCATTCGCTGCATTTAAAACCGCAGCATATGTACCACCTTTTTCAAGACATTCATATGCAAGTCTAAGACATGGGAAAGTCTCCATATCAGGTTTCTCAAATGTAAGAGTTGAAGCTTTCATAAAATCAAGTCTTTCAAAATCTGTTTTCATTCTATCAGGATAAGTAAGTGCATACTGTATTGGAAGTCTCATATCAGGACATCCAAGCTGTGCTATAACAGAGCTGTCTCTGTACTGAACCATGGAATGAACTATGCTCTGAGGATGTACAACGACATCTATATCTTTCCGCTCTACTCCAAAAAGCCATTTTGCTTCTATAACTTCAAGTCCTTTATTCATAAGCGTAGAAGAGTCTATACTTATTTTTCTTCCCATATCCCAGTTTGGATGTTTAAGGGCCTCGTTTTTAGTTACATTTACAAGTTCCTCTTTTTTCTTTCCTCTAAAAGGTCCACCTGATGCAGTTAAAATTATCTTTTCCACATCTCTTCTATTTTCACCGTTTAGACTCTGGAATATCGCACTATGTTCGCTGTCTACCGGAAGTATTTTTACTCCTTTTTTATTAGCTGTATCCATTACAAGTTTTCCTGCTGTTACAAGAGTCTCCTTGTTGGCAAGAGCTATATCCTTTCCATTTTCTATTGCAGCCATAGTTGGAACAAGCCCTATCATACCGACAACAGCAGTTAAAACTGTATCCGCTTCATCCATAGATGCTATCTTTACAAGACCGTCCATTCCATAAAGAACCTCCGTCTGGCATCCTTCAGGAAGTTTCTTCATAAGACTTTCATATGCATCCTTTTCATAGACAACAGCATATATCGGATTAAATTCTTCTATCTGTTCAATAAGCATATCTACACTTCTATTTGCTGCTATTGCAACAGCTCTGAAATCATTTGGATTTTTTCTGATTACATCAAGAGTCTGTGTTCCTATAGAACCAGTTGATCCAAGCAGTGATATATTTTTCATTTCGATTCCTCTCTTCTTCAATTCGTTTTGTTTCTACCTCTTGATATTATATCACTAATTCTGGTGTTTATAGTGAATTTTTTCGTATATTGAGGTTTCAATGCTGTTACTTTTATAAATAAAAAGGGCGGAATTTAAATCCGCCTTTTTATATAACTACTCAATTTTTTCTAGAAATCTTTTTTCTTTATAATAG
Organism: Peptacetobacter hominis; assembly: GCF_006861675.1. Taxonomy (GTDB): domain Bacteria; phylum Bacillota; class Clostridia; order Peptostreptococcales; family Peptostreptococcaceae; genus Peptacetobacter; species Peptacetobacter hominis. The sequence continues at coordinate 102,391 of NZ_SGJB01000005.1, forward strand.
ATACAGATATCCTATATGATATAGCAAACATAATACATATACTAAAAACTCTTATTGCTATAGTAGCAACTATTCCCATATCAGGCAATATGCCTCCGGGATATTCACCGCCTGCAAATACTACAAAACCTATAAGAGCTCCTATAACACTTGCAAGAATTATACTTATAATTTTATTTTCTTTACCGAATTTTATTTCGACAGGAATCATAACTGAGATAATTACAAATAGTATTGTAATATATATACATCCTGTATCAATTAATTGCAGCATATCATTTTCAGATAAAATTTCTCCTCTTAATAAAACAATCAATATAGATAATATCCATCCTGCCAACCCTATTGACAAAGAAAACAGATATTTTTCAAATATATACTTTTCTCTTGTTATAGGAAGTGAAAGCAGATATGCATAACCATTATCAAACTCATCATAGTTGATTGATGAAAGTCCTATTATTGCCGAAAATATAGTCATATATGGGATTACAAAGGTAGTACCACCTATAAATACCGCACATACAATTGATATTATTAAAATAGGTATCTGTAGTTTCATAAATTTCAAATCCTTTATAAATAATCCCTTCAGCATATTCTTCATCTGATCCACCTTCATTTAAAATTCTTTTCTCTTTATTACACCAACGCTTATTATGTATGATATACCCATTATTATAAATGATATAATTGTAAATAATAGTATTGCCATATTCATACCTATATCAGATATATTTATTGAACTGATTGAGACTCCACTATTTGTAAGTATATTTACTATACTTATTCCTATTGCCATCATTGCTCCAAGAAGTGCAAGAACCGCTACTCTTCCTCTTTCTCCGCCAAATTTAAGTTGTATAGGAATCATAACTGATACGATAAAAATCATAGCCGGTATAACTGATAATCCGGACATTACAATCTCATTGAAAATACTTCCACCCTTTATCATATATATAGTTATGCTCATAATCATGGCGATTATCCACGATGTTATACCTATAGTCATACCAAATATATATTTTTCAACAACATAACCCTTTCTGGTAATAGGAAGTGTAAATAGATATGCGTTTCCATTATCAAATTCATCATAACTCATTGTTGTTACAGTGAATATTCCCCCTGCGAATGTAAGATATCCTATTATAAAGGATACATTTTCTGTAAATACCCCTATAAAAAGTCCCATCAATACAATAAGTAGAAAAAATGACCTCTGTACCATCATTAATCTTAAATCCTTTATAAATAATCCTTTGATCATAGTTTTTCACCTCTAATCATCATTGTCATAAGATCATCTATACCAGCATTTTCTATAATTACATCAGGATAATTTTCCTTGTAGTATATTTTCTGGTCTGTTAGACATCTGTATCCATATCCTTCTTTTATATATCTAAGAATATAATCTTTTTCTATGTTTTCAAACATACTACTATCTACTTTAAGTATTCCATAATCGCTTAAAAGTACATCTGTATCCTCATGAACAATTATTTTCCCATCATCTATCATATATATGTCATCACATAGATTTTCTATATCTCCTGATATATGTGAACTTATAAGAATTGATCTATTTTCATCTTTTTCCATATAGTCTCTAAGAAGATCTATTATCTCATCTCTTGCAATAACATCAAGTCCCGCTGTAGGCTCGTCAAGAATAAGGATATCCGCATTGTGCGACATAGCCGCTATAACCTTAAGCCTTGCCTTCATTCCTGTTGAAAAATCCTTTATTTTTTTATTCATAGGAAGCGAAAATCTATTCACCTGATATACAAATTCTTTTTCATCAAACTCCTTATACAGATGTCTGAAAACTATTATCATATCTTTTATTGTAAGATATCCGCTGAATCCGGAATCAGATAAGGCAACTCCGATTTTCTGTTTTTCATTTTCCCCTATTTTTCTTATATCTTTTCCTAGAATTTCAGCCTTTCCCCCGTCTACAGATATAAGCCCTAGAATTGACTTAAATAAAGTTGTCTTTCCTGAACCGTTCTTTCCTATTAGACCTGTTATATATCCAGGTTTTACACTCATAGTACAGTCTAGTTCAAATTTCCCGTATACTTTTTTAAGATTTTCTGTTCTTATCATAATTATCCCTCCAGACTTTTATCCCTCAAGAATAAGTTCAAACATTGCCCTCAAATCTTCATTACTTATATCATATCGTCTTCCCTTCTGAATTATTTTTTCAAGGTCAGACTCTATTTCTTTTCTCTGCTCCTCAAATATTAGTTCCTTATTTGTTGCAGCGACATATGTTCCTTTTCCATGTATAGTCACAGTGAATCCCTCGGATTCCAGTGTATCATATGCTTTTTTTACTGTAAGTGCACTTATCCTCAATTCTTTTGATAAACTTCTCACTGATGGAAGTGCGTCATTTTCTTTGAGTTCTCCATTTCTTATAAGCAGTTTTATTCTCTCTACTATCTGCTCATATATAGGTATCATAGATGAATTATTTATTATTATATTCATCTCATCACCTCTCCTTCTTTATACAAACAGTATATAACAGTATTGAACTGTTGTCAACTGTTATATACTGTTATATAAAAATAATTTTATATTCTTCCATTCTGCATATAAAACTTCATAAAAAAATTGCGTACCTACATCAGATGTAGAATACGCAATATCTATTCTATATTTAATTTTACATTCCAAATAACTTTATTGCATTATAGACAAATGGCGCAACAAGTATAACACTGTCAAATCTGTCAAGCACTCCACCATGCCCTGGTATAAGTTTTCCATAATCTTTTATACCTACATATCTTTTTATTGATGATGCAAACAGATCCCCGAACTGAGCTATTACACTTCCTGTAAGACCTATAACAAGCATGTGTACAATATCAAGTCCGAAAAAATGTCCAAATATCATACATCCTACAGTACTTCCAAGTATACCACCTATACTTCCCTCAATTGTCTTTTTGGGACTCACTGAAGGTATAAGCTTATGTTTTCCAAAGAAATACCCTGAAAAATATGCAAATATATCAGTTGCAAATGCTATTATAAATATAAGCCATACGTATATATCTCCATTTGCAAGCCCATTCTTTGTTGCTATAACACAGTCAAAGAATATTCCTACATAGAAAAATCCCGAAAATGTTACAGAGACATCTATTATATTTTTTTTACCTGAGAGCATATATATAATTGCCACTACAAATAGCACATATGTCATTATATATATGGCTGCAGTCGGCAATCCTAGAATATGTTTAACTCCAAGATATGCTGCAAATATATAACCAAGTAGATATATCGGTTTTATATCCTTTGCTTCAAAAGCATAATAAAATTCATGCATTGCTATTGAAATCATTATTATCTCAGCTACATACAGAGGTGTTCCACCTATTACAAGAAGAAGTAAAAGCGGAAGAAGTATTATTCCTGATATTATTCTGGTTTTCATATTAATCTCCTATTTTACTCCACCAAATCTTCTATCCCTATTCTGATATGAGTAGACAGCTTTCTGAAGCTCTTCCTCATCAAAATCCGGCCAATGAATATCTGTGTAGTAAAACTCTGAATATGCAACATCCCATAAAAGGAAGTTACTAAGTCTTTGTTCCCCACTTGTTCTTATAACAAGATCCGGATCCGGTATTTCCGCTGTACTAAGATGATTTTTGATTATATCTTCAGTTATATCTTCAGGATTAAGTTTTCCATCTCTGCACATTGCCGCTATTTCTACAACTGCATTTTTTATATCATTTCTTCCACCATAATTAAGAGCAAGATTTAGATTTACACCAGTATTATCTCCTGTTATATTCATCGCTTTTTCAAGTTCATTTACACATGCCTCAGGAAGTTTTTTATAGTCACCTACAACATTGATTTTTACATTGTTTTTATCAAGTTCTGATACCTCTCCTCTAAGATATGTTACAAGAAGATTCATAAGTGCATCTACTTCAAGCTTTGGTCTTTTCCAGTTTTCTGTAGAGAAAGCATAAAGAGTCAGATATTTTATTCCAAGTCTATTAGCTTCCTTTACAATTTTTCTTATTGTTTCCACACCTGCTTTATGTCCTGCTGTTCTAGGTAGAAATCTGGCTTTAGCCCATCTTCCATTACCATCCATTATTATAGCGATGTGAGCAGGCATTTTTTCCATATTTATATCGTATTTCATTTTTTCCTCCATATTAATTCTGACTCCTTAGATTAAGGAGTCAGAAAAGTATGTTGCAGTAATTTCTACACTATCGCCTTTTTCGGATATTTTTATCACTCTGGGAATGATAAGTTTATCTCTATCTTTTTTTCCTTCAATAAAATTTATGCTGTACTCTATTTTTTCATTATCAAAATAGCATTTCACATCATCTATATGAAGTCCAAGAAGACTATAATATTTATTCAAAATATTATACCTCCATTATATCTTTTTCTTTTACAGCTAATAATGCATCTATTTCTTTTATGTATTTGTCTGTTATTTTTTGAACTTCGTCAGTAGCTCCTTTTAATTCGTCTTCTGTAAGTTCTCCAGCTTTTTCCATTTTCTTAAGCTTGTCGTTTGCTTCTCTTCTTTCATTTCTTATTCTTACTTTGAAATCTTCTGCTGCTTTACTTGCTTTTTTTGCAAGTTCTTTTCTTCTTTCTTCAGTAAGTGCAGGAACTGAAAGTCTTATAACTGTACCATCATTTGATGGAGTAAGTCCTACATCTGAATTTGCTATGGCTTTTTCTATTTCATGCATAGATGATTTATCCCATGGAGTTATCATAAGAGTTCTTGGTTCTGGAACTGATATAGCTGCCATCTGGTTTATTGGAGTCATTGTTCCATAATAGTCAACTCTTACTTTATCAAGCATAGCTGCATTTGCTCTTCCTGCTCTTATTGTTCCGAATTCAAATTTTAAGGCATCTATTGTCCCGTCCATTTTCTTTTCTAACTGATCGTGTACATCTAATCTCATAATTACGCCTCCCGTCTTTTCGATTGTAATAAATTTATTATTCTACTGTTGTACCTAATCTGGCACCTTTAACCGCATTTATAATATTCTCTGTTGATAGCTCAAATACCTTTATTGGAATGTTATTATCTTTACATAAAGATGTTGCAGTTGAATCCATTACCTTTAGTTCTTTCCGTATAACATCCATGTAGCTAAGTTTTTCAAATTTCTGAGCGTCAGGGTGTACTTTTGGATCTTTGTCATATACTGCATCTACATTTTTAGCAAGAAGTATTACCTCAGCTTCCATTTCAAGTGCTCTAAGTGCTGCTGCAGTATCTGTTGAGAAGTATGGGTTACCTGTTCCTGCACCAAATATTACGACTCTTCCTTTTTCAAGGTGTCTTACAGCTCTTCTTCTTATATAAGGCTCAGCAACCTGTCTCATTTCTATACCAGTCTGAACTCTTGTAGCTACGTCTATATTCTCAAGCGCATCCTGAAGTGCCATCGCATTCATTACAGTCGCAAGCATTCCTATATAGTCTGCTGTAGTTCTGTCCATTCCTTCGCTTGTTCTACCTCTCCAGAAGTTGCCTCCACCAACAACAACTGCAACTTCAACTCCAAGTTCATTTATTTCCTTTATAGCTACTGCTATCTGGTTTACTATGTCGTTGTTTATTCCGCGCTGCTGTTCTCCTGCTAAGGCTTCACCGCTTAGTTTTAATAGTACTCTTTTGTATACTGGTTTATCCATTTTATTTGCCCCCCAAAATAATTACTCTGTTTCTTCTGTTTTTGAAAAAAGAGAACACTTACGTGTTCTCTTCTTGGTTTTTATAAAAAATTACTGCATCTGTTTTGCAACTTCTTCAGCAAAGTTTTCGTTTTTCTTCTCTATACCTTCTCCAACTTCGAATCTAACAACGTTTACAACTTTTATTTCAGTTCCAACTTCTTTAGCTACTTTTTCAACTAATTTCTTAACTGTGAAGTCTGGGTCTTTAACGAAAGGCTGTTCTAATAGACAAACTTCTTTTAATTCTTTTTCTAATCTACCTTTAACCATTTTTTCAACTATGTTAGCTGGTTTTCCTTCGTTTAATGCCTGCTGAGTTAATACTTCTGTTTCATGAGCTATGTATTCAGCGTCAACATCATCTCTTGAAACATATTTAGGGTTCATAGCTGCAACCTGCATTGCAACATCTTTACCTAATGTAAGTATTCTTTCGTCTCTTCCTTCAGTTTCCATTTCTACTAAAACTGCTATTTTACCAGCTCCGTGTATATATCCTGCTAACTGTCCGTTAGTGTTTACTTTAACGAATCTTCTGAAGTCAAGTTTTTCACCTATTTTAGCAACTTTGTTGTTTAATACTGTCTGTAAGTCTTCTCCACCTTCAGCAGTTTCTGCTAATAATTCTTCTACAGTAGTTTTTTCAGTGTTTAATGCCATTGTAGAAACTAATTTAACGAAATCTTTGAAATCGTCGTTTTTAGCAACGAAGTCTGTTTCTGAGTTTACTTCTACTAATGCAGCAGCTGTATTGTCAGCATTCATTTCTATAGCAACAAGACCTTCTGCAGCTATTCTGTCAGCTTTCTTAGCAGCTTTTGCTAAACCTTTTTCTCTTAATATATCTACAGCTTTAGCCATATCTCCGTCAGCTTCTGTTAAAGCTTTTTTGCAGTCCATCATACCTGCACCTGTAGATTCTCTTAACTCTTTTACCATTGCAGCAGTTATAGCCATTTTTTGTTCCTCCTAATTTTTACTAATTATTGCATTTGATATTATAAATGGTAAGGGAATCCCTTACCATTCAATTTTTAGTATTAGTTTTCTTCTGATACTTCTACTTCTTCAACAGCTTCTTCTGTTTCTTCAACAACTGCTTCTTCAGCACCCTGTCTTCCTTCTATAACAGCAGTAGCCATAGCACCAGTTATTAATTTAACAGCTCTTATAGCGTCATCGTTTCCTGGTATTGGGAAGTCTAATTCTTCTGGATCACAGTTTGTATCAACTATACCAACTACTGGTATACCTAATCTGTGAGCTTCCTGTATAGCTATGTTTTCTTTTCTTGGGTCAACTACGAACATAGCAGCTGGTAGTTCAGGCATTTCTTTTATTCCGCCTAGGTTTTTCTCAAGTTTTTCTTTTTCAGCTCTTAATTTTATAACTTCTTTCTTTGGAAGTACATCGAAAGTTCCGTCTTCTTCCATTTTTTCTAATTCTCTTAATTTGTTTATTCTAGTTTTGATAGTTTTGTAGTTTGTTAACATACCACCTAACCATCTTTCGTTAACATAGAACATTCCACATCTTTCAGCTTCTTCTTTTATAGCTTCCTGAGCCTGTTTTTTAGTTCCTACGAAAAGTATTGGTTTTCCAGTTTCAGAAACTTCTTTAACAAAGTTGTAAGCTTCTTCTACTTTCTTAACTGTTTTCTGTAGGTCTATTATATATATTCCATTTCTCTCTGTGAATATATATTTACCCATTTTAGGGTTCCATCTTCTTGTCTGATGTCCGAAGTGTACACCAGCTTCTAATAACTGTTTCATTGATATTACTGACATTTTTTGTCCTCCTTGGTTTTTGTTTTCCTCCAGAACGGTCATCTCCCTAAAAAACCCTTTAGGCACCTTTTAAGGATCGCGTTTCTGTGTGTGATTATTCATTTTTTCACCTATACGATTATATCATAACAGATATACTGTTTCAATATATTTTTTAAATTATTTTAATAAGTATATATATAAATATTTATTGCATTTAGTACATTCCAACAGCCAATAATATAGCTGCTACTATTATCATTGCAGCTGCACTTCTCTTTATAACTCCTATTTTTCTATTCATTTGTCTTAACTGCTCTTCTTTTATCAGTTTATTTTCATTTTCTATAAGTCTCAAATCTATTATGCTTGTATTTTCAGGAACCTCAATTCTTTCAGTTTCTACTGTATTCTGATAAAGAACTCCTGTAAGCTCCACGATAGCTTCTTTACAGTCTTTGAACTTATTTTTTCTGCTGAGAAGCCTTTTATCTATCTCTACAAGTTTTTCATAACTCTTTTGTACTTTTATATTTCTATAATCCGGCCCTCTGTCAATTCTCGAAAGCATATCTTTTTCATTTTTTGCTGTTCCAAAAGGTCTTCTTTTGAAAATCATCTCATAAAGTATTATTCCAAAGGCAAAAAGGTCGCTTTCTTTATCGGTATAATTAATGCATATCTGCGGTGCAGACATATATTGATAATTACCTTTTGCTCTTATATTTTCACCTCTGTTAGCAGCTGTAATACCAAAATCAGCTATTTTTACATTATAATTTTTATCTACTATTATATCATTCATTTTTAAAGAACCATGATAACCAAAATCATACATACCATGCATTCCACAGTCTATAGAGTGTATACTTTCAAGTGCCTTTAATATTTCAACTGATATATTCATTATCGCTTCAGGATGAAGATAATTGCCTGCTATAAGTTCTGAAAGCTCAACACCATCTATATACTCATAAGCCATATAATAACAATATTCTCCATTATCTTTATAATGAATCCCTATATTTTTAAGTTTTAAAATATATCTGTTTCCAAGATCATTTACTGTAGTTGATATATCGATCAGATTCTCTATGAAATCTTTCTTTATATACCTGTTGGCATTTATAATTTTCAAAAAAACTTTTTCTTCTTCAAGTACATCTCTAGCCTGATACAATCTATTCTCATCTATAGATTCTTCCCGAGCATCCAATATATATCTGTTCCCTATCATTTTTAATCCCACCTATAAAAATACTATACCCTTATTATAACAAAAGAACAGGTATTTTCGGAATATATTTTACAATTTAAATATTCCTTACCTGTTCTATTAAGTCTGATTATTTTTTTATAGGTTTATATTCTCCCCCAGAAATATATTCTCTTTTTATTTCTTTTCCGTTGGAATCTTTATATATTCTATATGTTTTAAATGATATTTTTCCATCATTTTTATCTTCATCAGTTTCTTCTACTTTTATTTCTATATTTTTCTTGTCTGATTTTGCGCCATATATAACTGTTCTTAATGTTTTTCCTTCTATATAGTTTCTTAGGTATACCGGATTTTCATAATCATTTTTAAATTTAAAATCAAGTCCTGAATCATTTACAGTTGCATCTCTTCCTTTTGGCACATATGTAAGAGTAGATGAATGATTTGTAACAGAAACTATATCCATTCCTGCATACATCGCTGCATTAAATATTGTCGATGATGTCTGGCAAACACCTCCACCGGCAGACGGCTTCAGTTCTCCGTTTACTATAACCGGAGCCTCCTGATATCCATTTTCAAAGTTTGTTTTACCTGTAAGGCTATTGTATGAAAAAGTTTCTCCTGGCATTAAAAGTATTTTATCTGTAACACCTGCTGATTTTTTTACATTATATGATCTTTGTTCATTAGATGATTCGAATGAAGTTTTATATTCTCCCAAAACAGTATCTATTTTTTCGACATCAGAAGTCTGTACTTCAGCCTTCAACTCCTCTACTTTTAATGGGATAGTTTCCTTTTTCTTGTTATCTATACTTTTTTTCAAAAGCATAATGGTATCATCAATATTGACCTTTCTACCATCCGATGATTTTGTTGTCTTTATACTACCGTCTATCGAAATAGTAGCATCTACAGGTTCTTTATCTATACCTTTAGCTATTTTTTCTATCTCATCTCTCATTTTTCCCTCGTTGTAAACAACAGAGATTTCCTTTTTCAGAGTTTTGTTATTAAGTGAAAAATAACGATAAAGATCCGTATAATAGCTTCCCTCTCTTGTATAGTCGTAAGCTTCATTTACTACATCCTCTATATTATACTTAAGATCAACCGCCTCAGATTTCACTGTATATTTTTTTTCTCCATAAGAAAAAGTTATATTATCAACTTTAAACTTCTTATTCAATTCTTCAATTGCATCATCTCTGCTCATACCTGATACATTTACGCCTTGTATATATATATTATTTGCGATTTTTCCATTATATACAAATATACTGTTGAATATCAGTATTATTAGTGTTATCACTGCAAGAACAGCTATAACAGATGCAATGATCTTTTTCCTTCTCATTTCTTTTTTCTTTTTACGTGAAATTCTCTTTTTTCTTCTTCTATCAATATTGTCTTTTACAGACATGGATTCCGATTTTTTCTCTTTTAATTTTGATGTAGATGACTTATCTGACTTTGAAGTCATCTTATTTTTTCTGTCATTATTTGCACCCATGTATATATCTCTCACCTCTTTTATTGCATATTAAGCTTTAAACGGCAGTTTTATAATCATGTCATTATATTTTATCACACTTGTATTTTTTTTGCCATATCTCAGAGGTTGTTTATTATCGCTAATTCTGGGGTTAATTCTTTCTTTCTTTTTTTATTCTTCTGAATTTACCTTCCCCTACTTCAAAATAAAAACCAAGTTTTCTATATATTTCATCAAGTTCTATCAAGGTTACATCACCATGTTCAATATTCGCAAAAGTTATATCTTTTATACTTCTATCTCTAGACATCATAATACATCACTCCTCCTAGAACATTTGTTCTTTTGTAATTATTATACCATACATATGTTCGATTTCAAGAAGTTTACTTTGATTTTTGTTATAAATAACTATTTTTTTAATTCTGCATAAATAAAAAAAGCAGGTTTACACCTGCTCTAAAAATATATCCTATCCAAGTAAAAAAAGTCCTGCTGTTCCCAGTACAATTGTAACTATCATAAGTATTCTTCCAAGCTCAAAGTTTTTCTCTCTGTTCATAGTAGCAACTATACCAGGTATAAAAAGAACCCCTGAAAGTACTTTAAGCACAAATTTTTCTGTAGGAGTTGCCATGAACAGAAGTATACATACAACAAACATATAAACACCTATTGCATTATATACAAATTTGTTTGAACCCACTTTTTTCATAAGAAGCAGAACTGCTATTGAGAATATATCAATCCCAAGAAATACATACATCATAGTTGTCAGATTTTCCATTTGCCACACCTTCCTTTTAACTTAATAAAGCATTTCTTCTATTATTGTCTTTGCTTTTTCAAGCATCTTTTCTGCATTTTCTGAATTAATTCCGCCTCCCTGGGCCATTTTATTATTTCCGCCACCTTTTCCATCTACTATCGGCATTACTTTTTTCAGTACTTCTGAGATATTTATATCATTTTTTATATCAGAACGAGAAAAGATAACATTTACTTTATCCTCGTTTATACACGCAAATAAAATAATAATATTTTCAGATGTCAATATCTCCTTTGCTATTCTGGAAACATACTCTATTTCTTCCCCTATAAAGATATTACTTATTACATCTATACCATTTATATTCTCTATTTTATCATTTAATTCCTTTATTCTGTATACCATTAATTTATCTTCAAGATTTTTTCGTTTTTCAGATAGTTCCTTTATTCTAAATTCAAGATTATCAACACATCCTTTGAGATTTTCTTCACTGCAGCTTAGATGTCTACATACATCTGACATAACTCTATCTCTTTCTAATGAATAGTTTACTGCTCTTTTGCCTGCAAGAAATTCTATTCTGCTATTTCCTTTATGTTTTTCAACTCTTTTAATTTTTATCATCCTAAGCTCTGAAGTATAATCAGGATGACATCCACAGCAGGCATTGGTATCCAATTCTCCGATTTTTACTATCCTTATTTCGGAATCGGTATCCGGAAGCTTTCTTCTTGTCCATGTATTTTTTAGTTCATCCTTTGATGGAGTATATACTTCTACTTCTATGTTATCAGATATTATATCATTTGCCATAGATTCAACTTTTATAATCTGTTCTTCATCTACACTACCTTCTATATCTACCGTGCTTATTTCTCTTCCAAGATGAAAGCCACATGTATTTTTCCCAAATAAAGTATAAAAACATCCTGATAAAACATGTTGTCCCAGGTGCTGCTGCATACCATCTAATCTTTTATCCCATTCTATACTGCAATCTACATATCCATCATTGTCTATTTCAGGTATACTCTCAGTTATATGGATAACTTTTCCATCTTTTTCCATCATATCGGATACATACGCTTTTCCTACATATCCGGTATCGCAGAACTGTCCACCTCCACCCGGGAAGAATGCCGTTTTGTCTAACTCTATATAATACCTTTCGCCATCATTTTTTATATCCATAACTTTCGCTCTGAAATTTTTACAGTATTTATCAGTATAATAAAGTTTTTCCAAATATATCACTCCTTATAAATATGCTACTTTCTCTTTCCTTTTTTATTTTTCTTTTCAGATTTTCTTTTATTTTTTTCAGAAGTTTTATTCATTTGCTTATCTCTAAATTTATTTATATTTACAACTTTAGACTTCGAAGAACCCAGCTTTCCTGGATCAAGTCCCATTATTTTTTCTATTTCGTTTGGATAAATATATATATTATCAGACTCCAGCGCCTCTATAATAGTTTCCGGAGTAAAAACTTCTTTTAAAAGCATATTCATCCCTTCTCTTAAAATATAAGGTGGTCTAGCTATTATTACAGATACAGGATCTTTTTCAGACCATTTTCTTTTTTCAATTTCTTCCATAAGGAATATATATTTTCTATACGATATAATCCCAAGTGAAAAGGCTCTTGTAACTACTGCATATACAGGTACAATCCATTCTGAAGCTATACTCAGATATTCATCTATTTCATTTGAATTTTTCAGTCTGTCTCTCATCATGTTTTCCGGAAGAAGAAATGCCATTGCAAATTCGCTTGTATCAAAATTTTTCATGGATATTCCAAGTTCATTTGCAGCTACAGCTCCAAGTTCTCCGGCAAGACTCATATTTCTCTCTGATGCAATATTGCCATCACCGCCAAGAGATATGAAAAAAACTGTTTTTTTAGATTCTTTTTCCTGTCCATAAATATCATATGTTTTCGAAATCTGTTTCTGAGATATAGGTGTTGCATATTTTTCAAACACATTCATATCTGTAATTACAAATCCCTCTTTTTCCATAAATCCGGTCATATCCAATATAGGTCTATCATCTACATCAGTTTTTTCTCTGATCCACTCTGCAATTTTTTCAATATCTGTAACTTCACCCATATCTTTGAAGTTTATACTCTTATCCGGTAACATAAGATATTTTCTCATAAAATTATATATTCTATTTATCATTACAAGCTTTTCTCTATTTGATATTTCTATATTTTTAGGCGATTTTGATTTAGAATCAAAATGTATCCATTCAATACCTACATTATATATATCCGATGTATAGAAAAACTCTCTTGGAAATTCAAGTGTCCCAGCTAAAAGCATTGAATTTTCAAGAGTTGGGAAATATTTTTCCTCTTCAAATGCCTGTATATCTTTTTTATTTATTCCTGATTTGGATGCAAGAGCATCAGGACTCATACCTCTATAATTTCTGGCAGCTCTGAGTCTGCTGCCTTTAAATTCATTTAGTTTCATCACAGTTTCCTTCCTAAAATATTTATTACTGATAAATCATTATATCATTTTTATATATATTGATACAATCAATCAGTATTTTTATATGTTTTGGACTATAAATATCTGGGAATATTAATATCATATTCAAATAGAAAATCTAAAACGAAGGGAACGTGTTTATTATGATAAAAAAAGCTGTACTTGCAGGCGGATGCTTCTGGTGTCTTGTGAAGCCATTTGAAAACTTTGATGGTATTATAGATATAAAAACTGGATACACAGGGGGTACTACAACTAACCCAACTTATAAAGATGTATGTTCTGGAATAGGAGGACATTATGAGGCGGTTGAAATAACATTTGACGATACCTTTATAAAATATGAGGATATACTTGATATATTTTTTAAACAGATAAATCCTACTGATGATGGTGGCCAGTTTGTAGATAGAGGTCCTCAATATAGACCTGCCATATTTTTTGAAGATAATTCTCAAAAAGAGACTGCAGAAAAATTCATAGCTAAACTTGAATCAGAAAATATATTTGAAGACTCTATAGTGGTATCTGTACTTCCGCTTTCAGAGTTTTATCCTGCTGAAGAAAATCACCAGAACTATCACAAAAAGCAATCTGCTCATTATAATATCTATTATAAAAATTCAGGAAGATATAATTTTGTAAAGGCCTTCTGGGATGGTTCAAATCCTAAAAGAAAACATCTCAAAAATATACTTTCTGACATACAATTTGAGGTTACACAGAATGATATGACAGAATGTCCATTTGACAATAAATACTATAATAACGAAAAAGCTGGTATCTATGTGGATATCGTTGGTGGGGAAGTTCTTTTCTCTTCAACTGACAAATTTGATTCAGGATGTGGATGGCCTTCTTTTTCAAAGCCTGTAAATAAAAATTCTATTCTTGAAAGATCTGATTTTTCTATGGGTATGATCAGGACAGAAGTTAGAAGTCTTAAATCAAATTCTCATCTTGGACATGTTTTTGACGACGGTCCAGAAGAACTTGGTGGACTCAGATATTGTATAAATTCTGCATCTCTTAGATTTATACCTGTTGAAGATATGGAAAAAGAAGGATACGGAGAATACTTATATCTTTTCAACAAATAATTTCATAAAACAAAAGCTACTGCAGCACAGATTTATTATCTGTTTTGCAGTAGCTAAATTTAATTGTATTTTTTTATGAAGTTTATTTTTCCTTTTGTATTTTTTAAATCATCTTTGTATATCTTTGCAAATATAAGCGATCCTGTCACATATAGTACAACTGTAAAGAAATACGGTGCATTGTAAGATATACTCTCCATCAGAAATCCTCCTATCGTAATCCCGATTGCTCTACTTATATTAGATGCAAGAGATACTACACTGCTGAGATTTGTTCTTTCATCTTCTGATACAAGTTCCATGGAAAGATTTTGTATAACCGGTGTTGCCATATTCATAAGTCCATTCCTCATAAAAAATGAAACTGCAAGCAGAATCATTCCCTGAGGAAACATTATTGATAACAGAAATGGTATGGATATCAGCTGACATACTATAACTGTTCTTGCTCTTCCTAATTTAGAAACAAGAAATGGAATTGCGATACTGCCTATTATACATCCAAATTGAGAAAACGACAGTATAGACCCAACGGCCGCGTCCCCTATACCGATACTGTATTTCAGATATATACTGAAAAATGGAACTACAAGTCCTGCTCCAACACCTACAATGCAATAAAATATCATAAATTTTATTACTTTTGTATTCAATATATGCTTATATGCACTTATACATCCACTTAAGCTTCTAGGAACATGATTTTCCGGTTCCTTCATAAAATATATAGGTATAAGAGCCATAAATGAAAGTGCTGTCGATACTATAAATACCGATTGTATAGATATATCAGGATTTATATATTCAGCTACAACATATGATATTATCCCTCCAAGAAAAGTTGCAACAACATATCCTAGATTATATATTGCAAAATTTAAAGAAAAGACTGATACCCTTTCTTCAGGTGCAGTATTTTCCGTAATAAACATTCCTTCTGCTGTAGATCTGACACTAAGTCCAAACCCTACGAGAACTGACATAATTATTACTAAAAATTTCATTTTAACCATAGTTATACCTATACTTCCAACAGCTATACAAAAGAAACCAAGTATAAAACTGTTTTTTCTTCCTATTCTTTCCAATATGTACGCACTAAATACTGAACCCGCGGCTGTTGTAAGAGTATTTATTGAAAGTATATATCCAACAAAATGTTCTCCATATCCGATTTCTTTAAGTTGTATACCTGCAAAAGTCATGAATACACCCATTGAAAAACATTCTATAAAATTTATAACAAGAAACATTTTCATATTTCTATTTAATATTTTTATACTTTTCAATGCATCCATTTGATTTATCTTTCCTCAAATACTTTTTTTATTCTATTCATGCATTCTTCAACAAGTTCTCTTCTACATGCAATATTTATTCTTTCAAATCCACTTCCTTCTTCTCCAAACATTGTACCTTCATCAAATATAAGTCCCGCTTCTTCAAGCATTATTCTTTCAAGTTCTTCTGAAGATAATCCATATTCATTAAAATCAAGCCATACCAGATAAGTTCCCTCAATAGGAGCCATTTTTACTTTAGGTAAATTATTTTCGATGAATGTTTTTATATATGCCGCATTTTCATCAATATAATTATTCAATTCATCAAGCCAATCTTCACATTCATTATATGCTGCTATTATAGCCTCTATTGCAAACGGATTCGGATTGTGCTGAGCTCCACTTCTTTCAACTTCTTCAAGCCATGCTTTTCTAAGCTCAGGAGTATTTATAACTATATTAGAAAGCTGCATACCTGCAAGATTGAAAGTTTTACTTGGAGCAAGGCATGTAACTATTTTTTCTTTATATTCAGGACAAAGGTTCTGAAGATTTATATGTTTTCTTTTGTTTCTCACAAGATCATTATGTATCTCATCAGCTATTATAAACACATTATTTCTTTTGCATATATCAACTACTTTTTTCAGTTCTTCCTCTGTCCATACTCTTCCTACAGGATTGTGTGGAGAACAAAGTATCATAAGTTTGTTTGAAGGATCTTTTGCTTTTTCTTCAAGATCATCAAAATTCATTTCATATTTTCCATCTTTATATATAAGTGAATTATTTACAACTCTTCTGTTGTTCTGCACTATTTTATTTGTAAAAGGATGATATACCGGCCTCTGGATTATTATACCGTCATTTTCATCTGTAAGTATTCTTATAAGTACTGCAAGAGCTGGAACAACTCCGGAACTGAACATTAGAGATTCTCTTTCTATATCCCATCCGAATCTTCTTTTGTACCATCCTGTAACAGCATCAAAATATCTGTCTGTCTCTCTTGTACTATAACCATATATTTTTCTATCTGCAACCATATGTACAGAATCAATGATAGGTTTTGCTATTTCAAAATCCATATCCGCAATCCACATTGGTATTGAATCTTTTCTTGCTTTTGGGAAAGTCTTATCAAGATTATCCCATTTTGTACAGTTTGTATTTCTTCTGTCAACTACTTTGTCAAAATCATATTTCCCCATTTTTTATACCTCCAAATCCACAGAACGGTTAATATAATTACTGTCTGCAATGATATTTCCATATATATTATAATATCTTTTTTTAATTTTGTTAATATTTTGAATGTATTTATTTTATAATATAATCTTTAAAATAAAAGGACATATTATCAAACTGATAATATGTCCTAAATACACAGGGTTATACTATATCATTTCTATAAATGCTTCAAATCTTGTTTTAAGCTGTTCACTGTCAGACTGTGAGTAATCAGTTTCAAGAGAAAGGAATGGTAATCCTTTTTCCTTAGTTACAAAATCTTTTATTCTTGCACTTTCAACTGTAAATGTATGGCATGCAGTAAGAGATATGTCTATTACTCCATCAACTTTGAAATCATCTATAAGTTCATCAAGAAGTTTTATTCTTCTGTCGTTGTTCATCATACATGAACATCCTATTTTTAGATATGCTTCAGCTATTGCTTCATATACATTTGGATTTGATTCGTCAACAAGATATCTATTTGATCTTGGTCCTCCACAGTTTTCATATACAACTATGTCTCCACCGGCTTCTTCTATTGCAGGTGCTATTTTACTTATTGCTCCAGCTATTGGAGAACCTGTTATAAGTATTCTTGGTCTATCTGTCTTTTTCTGCTCTTTTGAATTGTATTCTTCTTTTATATCATCTATAAGTTTTCTTAAATCAGCTTTCATTTTTGGTCTGTCAAATTTAAACTGAGTCTGATAAAGAACACTGTGTATTTCTGATCCTGTCATTGGAGGTGGATTAAGTTCTCCAAGTCTGAAGTATTCCATAAGTAGTGCTCTTTCTTCATTTTTGTCCTTTATTGCAGCTCTTATATCATCTTCTGTTATTGTTATATTGTAGAATTCTTCAAGACGTTCTTTAAGTCTTTTTATTTCCTCTGCCCATAGTTTAAGAGACATCTCTCCAGTAGCTATATTTGGCAGATGCATTATATGAGTAGGTTTTACTTTTGCCATCTGCTCATACATTTTCTTTTTACCATCGCATGTAGTTTCTGCAACAACTATGTCACTGAAATAGAAGTATGGACATGTATCAGTTATTGCATGACCATAACTTGATTTAACCATTGGACAAAGGTTTCTTGGAAGTATTTTTTCTGCTTCTGGTATTGGCTCTTCACTTATTCCACAAAGACCTACTGATATTGCTCCTGCAGCAAGTATTATCTCAACAGGAGAGAAAGTACAGTATACCCCTACAACCTTTCTTCCTTCATCTTTAAGTTTCTTTATTGCAAGAAATCCATTTCTTCTAGCTTCACTCCAGTTTTCAAACTGAGCAGGAAGTCCTATATTTTCCATAATCACAACACTCCTTATCATTTATTAATACCAAATACAATTATATATTAAAAAATGATATTTTAGGCGAATATAACGTTTTTATTCTATAGTTTAAATCTAATATTGTGTATATAATTATAGTTTTTTTCTATAATGCTATATATTTTCTATATACTTTATGTTACATTATAGCTATTTTTAGATATAAAAACAGGATGCCAATACGACACCCTGTCTTTAAACAATACTTATTTTGTATTTATTATTTCATTCATCATTCTTTCAAGGTCTTCTCCATAATTAGCTCCAGCCCAGTTGTTTGAAAGTGATTTTACTGTTTTACATTTTCCAAAAAGGCTTGCAAAATGTCTTGGGTCTTTTGGATTACTTAATGGGTATCCTTCTTTTCCGGCATAAAGTGCGAGATGCTGAACCTGTGCAAGAGCACCGTCTTCCCATGAGTCAAATCTTGTATGTGCATTCTGATCATAATCTCCTCCACCTGATGGAGTTTTTAGACCACACGTATTTTTGAAAGATGCATCCAGTACACCTCCAAATTTACAGTAGCCTGTTTCTTTTGCACACTGAGCTACTACAAGCGTTGGATCTACTCCATTTTCAACTGCTGTATTGTAAAGTATCGGAAGTATTTCCATAAATAAATCAGATGCATTTTTATTTTCAGCCCATTTTACACACTGTTCATATGTAGATGTAGGTGTAGATAGTATATTAAATGATTCTGTTGAAGTTGTTACTGAATCTGCTCCATCCTGTCTTAGACACTCCTCATATATGGAAGTACTCAGATTTCCTATTTTCCCAATTTTCTGGGCTCCTGAAAGTATTGATTTATCAGATCCCTTTGACACAAGTACCAACGGAACATTTTTTGATATAGTACAACCTATAAGACCATTTGTAAGATCAAATCCATCTGCAACATAGAAGTTTTTCACTCCACTATAGAATTTATTTATTATCTTTGTATTTGTTTCGTATCTGTTTTTTCCTCCAAGTCTTTCAGCATTTGTACTGCTTATAAGACTTTCAGATATTACTGAAGTTCCGCCTATTGCATATGTTTTTACTCCAGATGTTGAAAATGGTACATTTTTCCCATTTGTAAGTATTACAGGCATTCCATCTCTTGCAGCAACAGATGCTATACTTATACTGTCCGGTTCTCCATTGTATCCATTAGTAAGAGCTACTGATGTTACATCTTTTATCTCTGATATTTCTTTCGCAACTGTATAGCTTGTTTCATATCTATTTTTTCCACCCAATCTCTCAACAGATATTCCCATACCTTTTAGTTTACTTTCAACAGAATTTGATACCGCAAGCTCTTCTCCTATTATATATACTTTTTTAAGATTTTTTACTCTATCAAGTGTTTCTGTTGGTATGGAATCTTTTTTTACAGGTAGTATTACTGCATTAGATGCTCCGGCAAGTCCACTTGCAGAAAGTCCATCTGCTATATAATTTTCAAGATTTACTAATATTGCTGTATCATAGCTCTGTCTATCAGCTATCATTCCGGCTGTTTCATATATATCTTTTCCCTGTATTATTTCCTCCTGTGCAGCAGATACAGGAACTATACATCCTGATACAGCTGCTATAGTCATAGCTGTCGAAAAAATTTTCTTATATATTTTCACTATTACGCCTCCTGTTATTTATTGAAAAATAGCTTCATCTTCTCATAATATATTTTCACTTTTCATTACAAAATAATAATCAAAACTAAAAAGACTATAAAAGTATATCTTACTCTTATAGTCTTTCCAGATTATTTTATCACTAAATTGTTACTTTTTCAAGGTTGACATAATAATTTTTGTAACTTTTTTGTAATCTTTTTGTAAAACATCTACTTTTTATCATAATTACAACCACAATTACAATTATATTTATTAAGATCTATCTCATTATTCATGTGTCTTTTGTTAGATGCACATGATTTAGAAGCAGGGCATCCTATACATTTTACACCGCTCTTTCTTGCCTTTATTATATATAAAATCGCAGTTCCAATAATAACAAGTATTATAATACTCAATATTATATTGTTCAAAACATCAGCCCCTTTCTTATTTTTTATTATGCAACTGTTTTATTATTAAGCGAATATTCTTCATCTATTTTTCTATCGGCATTTTTTATAAGTTTATATGCAATCAGTACAAGTACAGCTATCACTATTATTCCAGGTACAAATCCCTGTCCAACTGTACCTGTTGTTATAAGTGTTCCTATCTGGTATACAAGGAATGCTACAACGTATCCTGATGCAAATTGAAGACCTATTCCTCCGAATAGCCATTTCTTATCTTTTATTTCAGAGTTCATAGCACCTATCGCCGCAAAACAAGGTGGTGTATACAGGTTAAACATCAGATATGCAAGTGCAGCTACTGAAGTTAATCCCATTGCTGTCGATACCTCATTTGCTCCACCTATAAGCGCATTTTCTTCACCTATAAATCTAGTAAATCCATATACTACCGCAAGTGTTCCAACGACATTTTCCTTTGCTATAAATCCTGTTATGGCTGCTGCTGCAAGCTGCCATGCACCAAATCCAAGTGGTATAAGAAGTACGGCAAACGGAGATGCTATAGATGCAAGTATTGATGTGCTTTCCATTCCCTCTTCTACAAGCTGAAGCTGCCAGTTGAAAGACTGCATTATCTGAACAACCGCATTACATACAAGTATTATTGTACCTGCTTTAACTATATATGCCTTTGCTCTTGAAAGCATTGATATAACAGCTCTTTTGATACTTGGTATTTTGTATTCTGGAAGTTCCATTATAAAGAATGATTTTCTGTATTTATGTCCTGTTATTTTAAGTATAAGCATAGAACTTAAAACTATAAGAATAATTCCTACAAAGTACATAAGTGTTCCAACCCATGAAGCATCACTGAAAAATGCTCCTGCAAATAATGCTATTACCGGAAGCTTTGCTCCACACGGCATAAACGGCGTAAGCATAGCTGTTGTTCTTCTTTCTCTCTCATTGCGTATAGTACGACATGCCATCACCCCCGGAATAGCACATCCTGTACCTATAACCATTGGTATTATTGATTTTCCCGAAAGACCAACTCTTTTGAATATCGGATCCATAACAACACTTACACGCGCCATATATCCGCAGTCTTCAAGAAGTGCTATAAGGAAATACATAACCATTACAAGTGGAAGGAATCCGACAACAGCTCCAACTCCGCCTATTATACCGTCCACTAAAAGAGCTTTAAGAAATGGAGATGTTCCTGAAAGCATTCCAGATACATATTCCTGAAATGATTCTATCCATCCCGTAAGAGTATCCCCAAGATATGGTCCAAGCTTTGATTGAGATATATCAAATACTGCCCACATTACAATTGCAAATATAGGTATTCCAAGAAATCTATTTGCAAGTACTGAGTCTATCTTGTCCTGTATGTTTCTATCTTTTGTGAATATTTTACGTGTTTCAACTTCATTCACTATTTTATTTACAAAATCAAATCTTTTTCTATCCGCTGATTCAACTTCGTGCTTATCATGAAGATTTATATCTCCCTGATGATAAGGAGCCTTCTGACCTTTTCCACATATTTCTATTGCTTTTGAAGCAACTTCAGATATACCTTTTTCAGTTGTTGATATAGTTGCAACTACCGGGCATCCTAGTTTTTCTGATAAAAGATTTATATCTATTTCTGTTTCTTTTTTGTCTGTAAGGTCAGTTTTATTAAGAGCTACTACAACTGGTACACCAAGTTCAAGAAGCTGAGTTGTAAAGAATAGGCTACGACTAAGATTTGTAGCATCTACAATATTTATTATAACATCCGGATTTTCGTGTTTTACATATCCGCTTGTTATACTTTCCTCTGATGTAAACGGAGACATTGAATATGCACCTGGAAGGTCTACCGCTATAACATCTTCTCTACCTTTACTGTATATTCTTTTAAATGCACTTTCTCTTTTGTCTACGGTTACCCCCGCCCAGTTTCCTACATGTTCATTCTTACCAGTTAATAAGTTATACATTGTGGTTTTACCACTGTTTGGATTTCCTGCTAAAGCAATCCTCATCTTTTTTCCCTCCTTCTCAGTATCACACACGTCGAATCAGCTGCAACAACTATAATATATATAAATAGTATTTTTATAATGTAATAAATTTTATATCAGTATTGCCTCTGCAAGATTTTTATCTATATTGTATCTTCCATCTTTTATCGATATAACATAGCTTTTTCTGAAATGAGAAACTACTGTTATTTTCTCTCCACTATAACATCCCAATGAGAACAGGAATGCATTAAGTTCCTCATCATCAGTACATATATCCTTTATGATATATTCTTTTTCCAGCTGAGCATTCGTTAAATTCATAATTGCTTCCTCCCATTTTTAAATATTATAGTCAGTCATCGCTAACTCATTTCAAATGTTATCATAAATAATAATCATTGTCAATGAAAATATATTATTATTTATTAAATATTCTTATCTTTTACTATAATGAATTATTCTTTATAGTTTTCAGTATTACTACTTTATACAAATATCTTTTAAAAATAAAAACTGTACAAATACTGCTTAAATCGTAGTTTCTGTACAGTTTCAATCTTTATTACAACAATTTAAATTATTTTATAATATTTTTTATCGCTTCAACAGCATAGTCTATTTCTTCTTCAGTGTTAAAATATCCAAAACTGAATCTTACAGTTCCCCTAGGGAAAGTATCAAGTGTTTTATGAGCAGATGGTGCACAGTGCATTCCCGATCTTGTTGCAATACCGTATTCCTTATCAAGAGTATGACTTACTATACCATTGTCCATATTTTCAAAATCAATAGATACTACAGATGTTCTATTCTCTGTATCTTTTTTACCTATTATTCTGATTCCATCTATCTCTTTGACTTTTTTTATAAATCTTTCTGTAAGTTCCATCTCTCTTTTGTGTATATTATCTATACCTGTATCAAGTATATATTTCAGAGAAGCATTAAGTCCGAATATTCCTGGTATGTTCATTGTACCGCTTTCATATTTATCCGGCATGTATGAAGGTTGTATTTCTGTATCAGAAAGACTTCCTGTTCCACCTTCTATAAATGAATCAACTTTCTCTACAATTTCTTTTCTTATTAAAAATCCACCTGTTCCCTGAGGCCCAAGAAGACTTTTATGACCTGTAAAACATAATATATCTATATTCATTTTTTCCATATCAAGATTTATTACACCAGCTGCCTGTGCAGCATCTAAAACAAATATTGCTTTGTATTTACGGCATAATTTCCCGATTTCCTCAATCGGCATAATAGTTCCACACACGTTTGATGCCGCGGTCATTATAACTGCCTTTACGTTATTATTTGACAGTTCTTTTTCAAATTCAGCTATATCGAGTTCACCATTTTCATTACACTTTATCCTGATAAAATCAACGCCATAATTTTTCATTGAATTTAATGGTCTCATAACTGCATTGTGCTCCATAGATGAAACAATTACTCTATCTCCAGATTTTAAAAGACCTTTTATTACTGTGTTCAGTGATTCAGTTATGTTTTTTGTAAACACCACATTTTCAGGATAATCACCATACCCAAACATTTCCGATATTAGTTCTCTGGTTTCAAATACAGTATTTTCAGCACTTACTGCCGTCCGATATACTCCTCTGTTTATATTTCCCCCGACATTTTCTATATAATCTTTTACCGCATCTCCTACCCCAGGAGCTTTTGGATAGGATGTTGCACCATTATCAAAATACACTCTTTTCATAGCCCGACCTCCATATATTTTATATATTTATTATATCAGAATTTATATACTATATGTTTTGATATACGATTATCCCTTCATTTTAATCGATAGATTTTTCCTATATGCTTTATAATATTAATAGTAGTTTTAAATTCTTTTTAAAAAATGTTTTTTATTTCGTTCATTGTGTTATCATCTAGTTGAAACATATTTCAGCACTTTTATAACTATATAATTATTTAGGAGGTTTCTGAAATGAAGGAAAAAAGAAACATTATCATCGGTGGTGCCGTAATAGGTATACTTGCTGTTATATCTGTACTTCTCGGCAACCCTAAAAATATGGGGATCTGTGTTGCATGTTTTATAAGAGACACAGCGGGTGCCCTTGGACTTCATCAAGCTCCAATTGTTCAGTATGTGAGACCTGAAATACTTGGATTCATACTTGGAGCATTTATATTATCTGTTGCAAATAAAGAATTTGCATCAAGAGGTGGATCTTCTCCTCTTATCAGATTCTGTCTTGGATTTATAGTAATGATAGGAGCTCTTATGTTCCTTGGATGTCCAACAAGAATGGTTCTTAGACTTGCAGGTGGAGATTTCAATGCTATACTTGGACTTTTAGGTTTTGCGTCTGGAATATTTGCAGGTATATTCTTCCTTAACAGAGGATTTACACTTAAAAGAAACTACAAACAGACAAGAATGGAAGGCTATATAATGCCTATAATTTCTGTTGTATTATTTGTTCTTCTTGCAGTAAACTCATCACTTCTTATATTCTCAACAGAAGGACCTGGTTCTATGCATGCTCCAATATTCTTTTCACTTGCTGTTGGGCTTATCGCAGGTGCAATCTGTCAGAGAACAAGACTATGTATGGCCGGCGGTATAAGAGACGCTTTCCTTTTCAAAGATTTTTATCTTGTAAGTGGATTTATCGCTATGCTTGTAGGAGCTCTTATAGCAAATATCGTTACTGGACAGTTTGTTCCAGGGTTTGCTGATCAGCCTGTAGCTCATACAGATGGATTATGGAATTTCCTTGGAATGGCTGTATGTGGATGGGGATCTATACTTCTTGGTGGATGCCCTATGAGACAGCTTGTTCTTTCAGGAGAAGGTAATGTCGATTCTGCAGTTACAA
Organism: Peptacetobacter hominis; assembly: GCF_006861675.1. GTDB lineage: Bacteria > Bacillota > Clostridia > Peptostreptococcales > Peptostreptococcaceae > Peptacetobacter > Peptacetobacter hominis. The sequence goes on from NZ_SGJB01000005.1 coordinate 127,819, forward strand.
TACTTGGTCTTTTTGTAGGAGCTGCATTCTGCCATAACCTTAAATTTGCATCTTCAGCTGAAGGACCTACTCCAAATGGTATGGTTGCAGTAGTTGTATGTCTTGTAATACTTGCTGTTATATCTTATCTTGGATGCAAATCTGAAACTTCAGATTCACAGACACAGTAATTTAAAAATCTATTATTAAGGAGATGTTTTAATTGACAAAAATAGATGCCAGAGGACTTTCTTGCCCACAGCCGGTACTTCTTACAAAAAAAGGACTTAAAAATCATCCTGAAGGTGTTGAGGTAATGGTAGACAATATGACTGCCTGCAACAACGTACAGAAGTTTATAAAAAATTCAGGATACAATGTCAACCTAAAAGAACTGGGGGATGGTGAATTCCTTATCACCGCATCAAAATAATGATTTATTATTCGACTTTTTTTACACATTCCGGTGCTATAAAATTTTCAAGAAAATGTACAAAATTAAATATAGAAAATGAAAGTGGACCTGTCCCAAGAAAATTAAGTTCAAACTGTGGTGTTGGGGTTAAATTTTCATATGATGGTGATTATTCAGAACTTTATACAGAAGATATAGAAAAGATATACCGTATAGAGAATAATGAATATATCCTTCTTGAAGATTATGATGACTAAAGGGCAAAAAGGGGCTGTCGCATTAATATTTTATTAGTGCGATAGCCCTTATTTTTTTGAAAAAATATAATAAAAAATCACCTTCTA
>NZ_SGJB01000006.1 GCF_006861675.1 Peptacetobacter hominis
ATATCTGGCTTAATTATGGTTTGTAAGAGTCCGAACAAATCGTTCGAACAAATTTATCTGCTGTTCAGTTTTCAAAGTTCATTTCTTATTTTCTTTTGCCCTCTCTCAAGGACAAGTATTATAATATCACCTTATTCAAAAAGAGTCAACACTTTTTACAAAACTTTTTTTAATTATTTTTTATTTTCTCATCTATCTTATATAATTCATAGCTTTCAATAGTATTTATAAGAACATCAGCATATATCTTTTCTCCCTTTTCATTCTCTTTTGTTGCATATCCTGCGTCCTCAAGGGCCTGTGCCTGTCCTTTATAATCTTTCGCTTTGAAAAATCCTGAATCTGTATACCTCTTATTTTTTTTCAGAAATTCCGCATAGTCTATTATTGATTCTCTGTATGATGAATATTTTCTAAAAGACGCATCGATTGTATCATTGTAATTTTCCTTTGTCGACATTACCACTGACTTTCCACTCCATGAAGAGTCCGCTTTGATTCCGAAAAGATTGTATGCGTCTTCAGAAAGTTTTGATTTTCCCCAATTTGATTCTATAGCAGCCTGCGATATTGTAATAGATGGCAGTACTCCATAATCCTCGTATATTTCTTCAGCCATTGGTGTGATAGTATTTATAAAATCATCTCTATCCATTTCATTTAAATATCTTTTTCCAAAGACTGAATAAATAAGACCAAATATTATCATGACTGTTATTATTACAAAAATATCTCTTTTTACCGACACTTTTCCTTTGGATGATTTTGATTTCACAGTTTTTTTCTTTCTTTCTTTTCCTTTTGTTTTCTGAGATTTTGTTTTGTTATTATGTTTATTTGTGTCTTTTTCCTTTTTTCTGTTTTCAAAAGTATAGAGTACATCATCACAGTATTTTTTAGCATTACTTATAATAGTAGATTTACCTTTTGGGGATTTTTTCATACAAAACGCTCCTTTTCATATTATAGACCTGTTTTTTATTATATCATCACTTGTATATCATCTCAAATAAATACCTCCCAATAAAAATTATCAGGAGGTAATCTATTATTATTCTGATTTAAGTTCTATCCATGCCTTGTCATACATTTTAATTGCATCTCCAAGGTCTATAAAAGTTTCACATTTATTAAGAAGTTCATCACTAGGATAAGCATCCTCATCACTTGTTATTTCCTCATCAAGAAGTTCCATACAGGCTTTATTCGGAGTTGAATATCCTATATACTCTGTGTTTATTTTTGCTATCTCAGGATCAAGCATGAAATTTATAAACATTTCAGCTTCCTTTTTGTTTTCGCATGTAGTCGGTATACACATTGCATCTACCCACTTGTTACTTCCTTCTTCAGGAACAAAGAAATCTATATCCGGATTTTCCTCACTCATAAGCGGATAATCTCCCGAATAGAACATACCTATATAAGCGTCTTCCCCAACCATTCTATCCTTACCTTCATCATTTACATATGCAAGTGCATACTGTTTCTGATCTATAAGAATTTCCTTTGCTTCATCTATTTCCTTCTGGTTTGTCGTATTCATACTGTATCCAAGTTTTATAAGAGCCGCTCCAAGAGTATCTCTTACTGAGTCAAATACCATTATTTTTCCTTTATATTTTGGGTTCCAAAGTATATCCCACGAACCTATATCCTCTTCATCAACATACTTTGTATTATATGCTATTCCTACAGTTCCCCACATATATGGAACACTGTACTCGTTTTCAGGATCGTATTCGGGATTAAGAAACTTCTCATCTATATTCTTCATATTTGGAATGTTGTTAAAGTCAATTTTTTCAAGCATTCCCTCTTTTATCATTTTTGATACCATGTAGTCTGAAGGTACTACTATATCGTATTTTGTACTTCCACTTTTTACTTTCTGATACATCATTTCATTTGTATCATATGTAGAGTACTGAACATCTATACCAGTCTGCTCTTCAAATACCTCTATAAGACTTTCATCTATATAGTCACCTACGTTATATACATTCAGAACTTTTGAAGAATCTGAATTTTTTCCACATCCAGTGAACATAGCTGCTGAAGCTACAGACATAGTTACTGCAACTAAAAGTGCTGTAAATTTTTTTGATATTTTCATTATCTTCCCCCCTCAGCTATAGACTGCTTTTTATTAGACAGTATAAGAAGTATTATAACTGCCGTAAACATAAGAGTTGAAAGCGCATTTATTTCAGGTTTTATACCTCTTCTCGCCATAGAATATATCTCTATAGAAAGATTTGATACACCATTACCTGAGTTGAAGAAACTTATTATGAAATCATCTATTGACATTGTAAATGCCATAAGAAATCCTGATACTATTCCCGGTTTTATCTGAGGTATTATAACCTTTCTAAGTGCATAAAAAGGTGTAGCACCAAGATCAAGTGCCGCATTTTCTATGTTTTCAGGCATCTGTCTAAGTTTAGGAAGCACTGAAAGTATTACATATGGTATACAGAACATTATATGAGATATAAGCATTGTAAAATATCCGAAATCCATCTGTACAAATGTAAAAAGACTCATTATAGCTATACCTGTTACTATTTCAGTATTAAGTATTGGTAGATTGTTTACATTAAGCATTATCGCCTTATTTCTAGGTCTCATTTTATTTATACCTATAGCAGCAAAAGTTCCCATTATAGTAGATATAATAGATGCTATTACAGCTATACTTATTGTATAGTAAAGAGCAGACATTATAGCTTCATTCTGGAAAAGCTGAACATACCATTTAGTTGTAAATCCTCCCAGATGACCCATTGATCTTGAGTCACTGAATGAAAATATTATTAGCGCAAAAATAGGTATGTACAGAAACAGGAATACTAGAAACATATATATATCTGACACTATTTTTACTTTTTTATTTACTCTTTTAGCCATTATATAATCATTCCTCCTTCTCCTTTTCCATCATCCATTCTAGACATTATTCTCATAGATATAAGTATTACTATCATCAGGAATATTGATATTGCAGAACCGAAGTTCCAGTCTCCTACAACTGTAAACTGCTGTTCTATAAGGTCTCCTACAAGCATTGTCTTTCCTCCACCAAGTATTCTTGATATTGCGAAAGATGTTACTGAAGGCATAAACACCATAGTTATCCCTGAAAATACTCCAGGCATACTAAGCGGAAGTATTATCTTTCTAAACACTGTAAAACTTCCAGCCCCAAGGTCATATGCTGCATCTATAAGGTCATGGTCCATTTTACATAAAGATGTATATATCGGAAGAACCATGAATGGAAGGAAGTCATATACCATCCCTACAAGAACCGCTGCTGGTGTATATAGTATTGAATGATATGTTATTCCAAATATTCCAAGAAAACTGCTTAAAAGTCCATTTTGCCCAAGTATTGCAGCCCATGCATAAGTTCTAAGTAGAAAGTTCATCCACATAGGAAGTATAAAAAGAACTATAAGAGTTCCTCTTCTGCTTAAAGGAGCCTTTGTTATAAGATATGCAACAGGATATCCCACAATAAGACATATAAGCGTTGCAAGTCCTGAGATAAGTATAGATCTTACAAATACATTAATATATATAGGATCAAGTACTTCTTTAAAGTTTGCAAGAGTAAACACAACTTTACCATCGACTTCCTGAGTAAAGCTGTAATATACCACCATCAAAAGAGGTATTATTATAAATATTGCACTCCATACCACATATGGATAAGCGTATAAAGATTTAGAGTTCTTAATTTTCATGGCACTCACCTGCTTTTTTCATGATGTGTATATCTTCTGGATATATATCCATACCAAGCTCTGTACCTACCTCTGCATTCTGAGTATTGTGAAGAAGCCAAGTTATACCATTAGCTTCAAGTTCTATTTCATAGTGAACCCCTCTGAATATTGTAGATTTTACTATACCTTTTAACATACCTTCTTCAGGAGATACCATTTTTATATCCTCTGGTCTTATTACAACCTCTATTTCCTCGTTTTTATCAAAGCCTTTGTCAACGCACTCAAATTCTCTGTCTGCAAACACAACCTTGAAGTCCTCAAGCATTGTACCTGGTATTATGTTACTTTCTCCTATAAAGTCTGCAACAAATGCGTTTTTAGGTTCATTGTAGATATCCTGAGGAGTACCCATCTGCTGTATTTTTCCTTTGTTAAGTACAACTATTGTGTCAGACATACTAAGAGCTTCTTCCTGGTCATGTGTAACAAATACGAATGTTATTCCAAGTTTCTTCTGTATTCTCTTAAGTTCCACCTGCATTTCCTGTCTAAGTTTAAGGTCAAGTGCTCCAAGAGGTTCATCAAGAAGAAGCACCTTTGGCTCATTTACGACTGCTCTTGCTATTGCTATCCTCTGCTGCTGTCCACCTGAAAGAGAATCTATATCTCTTTTTTCAAATCCTTCAAGAGCAACAAGTTTTAAAACTTCCTTTACCTTCTGGTCTATTATATCTTTAGGAGTTTTCTTTATTTTTAATCCGAAAGCTACATTCTCATAAACATTCATATGAGGAAACAAAGAATATTTCTGGAAAACTGTATTTACATGTCTTTCATTTGGAGGCATGTCGTTTATCTCTTTTCCTTCAAATATTACCTTTCCATCGTCTGCATATTCAAATCCAGCTATTATCTTAAGTAGTGTAGTTTTTCCACATCCACTTGGTCCAAGTAGTGTAAGAAATTCATTTTTCTTTATATCAAGATTAAAGTTATCAAGTACCACGTTGTCATCATAAACTTTATTTACGCCTCTTAACTCTATTATATTTTCTGCCAAATCAAACACCTCTTTCTCATCTTATCCTTTATTTAGAATGTAGGTGGAGTACTCACCCAAAGAACTTTCGCTACCGTCTTGCCTTCGTTTGCAAGATAGTGCTTAGCTTTTGGCTTGAAGTAAAAACTCTCTCCCTTTCTTACTTTTAAACTTTTCTCTCCAAGATGGAGATAAACAGATCCCGCAAGAACATACCCGAACTCTTCACCCTCATGTGGTTTTTCCTCTTTGTATCTTCCTCCAGGCATTATTGTAACTATTACCGGCTCCATCTCATTTTTCTGTGAGTTCGGTACAAGCCACTTAAACTCATATCCTAAATCTTCATCTTCAGTTTCAAACATATCGTCTTTTACAAAGACGATTTTTTCACTTTCTGTATCGCTGAAAAATTCCTTGAGATTAGTTCCTAATATCTCCAGTATATCTATAAGAGTTGCTATAGACGGAGAAGTAAGGTCATTTTCAAGCTGTGATATAAACCCTTTTGAAAGCTCACATCTATTTGCAAGCTCTTCCTGGGTGAGCTGTTTCTCTATTCTCAGCCTCTTTATTTTTTTTCCTATTTCCATCATCGGCCAATCCCTCTTTTTCTATCATTTTACTAAACTATTAGTTTATTTTTTCTAAACAACAGTATTCATTATAAACAAAAAGTTTATTTTTTTCAACCTTTTTTTCGTAAAATTATAATTTTTATACAATTCCTGTAATCTTTGTATTTACTGGATATCAATTTGATTTTTTTATATTTTCTTATATTAATTTTTTCTATGTTTAATATTAGTAATCTTTTCGTCGATTTATTTGAACAGTTTTTATATTACACTTTTTAACATTTCTCTATATATAGCTGATTTATAACTTTTGCTATATCTTATGAGATTCACTCAATCTATACTTTTTATAAAAAATAAAAAGCATCAATCATTAAAGATCGATGCTTTTACTAAACATATTAAGATTTTCAAGGCGAATTATCTTATTTTATCAGATGCAACACCTTTTATAAATTTTATATCATCCACTATATATCTGTTTTCAACCCGAGTTCCATCGAAGTGACATAACTTAAATACTATTTTTATGGCATATCCAAGGCCTATAGCACTTATAACTGTTCCTATTCCAACCTGTCCTCCAAGTAGAACTCCTGCTGCAAGAGCTGCAACATCCATAGTAACTTTTACAACATTTTCAGTTTTACCTGTTTTTTTCTGAAGACAAACCATAAGTCCATCTCTTGGACCACTTCCAAGGGCACTGTCCATATACACGACCATACCGAAAGACATTACTATAAGTCCGCCTATAAGTAATATCAGACCTGATACTATTCCTGTTCCCAATGGTATCCATCCTGTATATAGAAGAAAATCCATGAAAAATCCTACAAGAATTATATTACATACAGTTCCCCATCCTATATTATTTCCAAGTAAAAGACCTGCAAGCATTGTCAGTGCTGCAACTATTATACTGGCTGTTCCTATTGTTATTCCAAATTTTTGAGAAATACCCCGGTGTAAAACATCCCATGGCTGCATACCAAGGTTTGAATTTATTGTCATTATTATACCCACAGAACATATAAAAAGACCCACAACAAGTTTTGTGATTCTCTCACTTATATTTTTAAACATTTCATCACCTCTGAAAAAATATTCCCTTACCTATATATTACACCAAAACCGTTCAAATTTACAGCTTTTTCATATATCTATCGGATTTATTTATTCATAGCTTTTTGTTTGATATTATATAAGTTATATTTTTGTCATGGAGTCTTTTTTAACTGTAATCTAAATATTTATTTTATTTTGTGGCATCTATACATACTTTCACCACTGTCAAATCCAAATTCAAAGTACACTTCACCTGTAGAGAAGTTTTTCTCAAATGCTACTGTATCCTGCTCTGAAGTTTTTCCTCCAGTTCCAATCATAAATACCTGATTATCTTTGTCAACTTCACTTACAGATCCCATATATTTATAAAAATCACCTATATCATATGAAGCATATTCTGTTACTTTCATATTTTTCTCGTCAAGTTTAAGTTTTACAATTCTTGTGCTTTCATTTTTATCTCCATTATCATAGACAGTGATATACCCGTCATCTGTAAATGTTACATGATGCTGTCTTGAAAATTTCTGTTCCTCTGTCATCGAAAAATCATCTCCATCTCCACCTAGAGTCCACATGATTTCTCCTGTTTTTCTGTTTATTTTTACTACTTCATCAAGATTTCTGAAAGAACATACAAGATTTCCATCACTTTCATCTATTGTCATTGAGTTAAAGTGCAGATAATCAAGTGCTGAATCATTTTCCTCTGAGTATGTATTGCCCTCTTTACTCTGAGCATATAATTCCGGATACTGAGATGATCTCCACTGCCATACTACCTTTCCATCTTTTACTTCCTGTATAACTTCTTCAACAACCTCAGGTGTTTTTCCACCTGATACTGAATCTGGAATATTTGTAGCTGTTACCTGCTGATAACTGGATAAAATATAATGATTATCATCTATGTATATATAATCATGGTTTTCAAGAGGATCTCCCTCCTCTATTGTGTCATATTCAGACATCATTATATTATTTATCTCATTGTAATTTTCATCAAGTACAACCAGCTGAGTTGGAGAGTAGCCTATTGAACTTATTCTGTATGATTTATCTTTAAGAGTATCCATATATAGATATCTTATATCTCCATCTTCTGTTGTAACTTTCTGGAAATTAAACGGATTTGATTCAGTTTCTTTATAGTATTTCATACTTCCATCTTCATTCAAAACAAACACATAGTTGTGCTCTTCATTATGAGTAGTCATATAATAGTCCCCATCATAAGGGCTTTCAGCTTTTACACTGTATCCTGGAAAATCTGTACTCATTGTATTTATATAATAATCATAAGTCCCATTATCATCGCTGAACTTGACCGATAATTTTATTTTATTTTCATCATCTATAGACGATATACTGTATTTCAATTCACTTTTTACCGGATACTCTATATCATTTATTTTTATCTGTTCCACTTCCGATATATCTTTTATTTTTATATTGTTTACAGCACCTGTTCTCATTTCTGATACATTATATCCTTTTTCTCCATTGTTACTGTTCATGGAAATAGATTTTCCATTGAATTCTATATTAAAATTTCTTCCATCATCTTTATTTATATTACCAACCGCAAATACTACTATAACAGCTGTAAGGACTACAGCTGCTATAGCAATGAAAATCTTCTTCATCTTATATTTATACCTTCTTTCCTACTTTTCTATACACATATCAACAAAATTTACACCATTTATCTGACCTAGAGAGTTTATAAAATCCATACTCTCTTTCTTCATTTTTATGTTATATTCAGTTTCAAAATTACCATCTGATGTTATTTTTTTTCTTGTCATATTGTATTTTCCATCAAACGATTTTATCATATCTGATATTTCATCTTCTATTATCTCATTTCTATATTCTATTTTTATTTTGTACATATGATTCTTCTTTTCAAGAAATGATATTACATATAACAGTATTCCTGCTATCAGTGAGATTGATGCTGCCAGAGGAACAAACTGTATTCCACATGCAAACCCTATTGATATTGCCCACAGAATAAAGCATGAATCCTTTATATTTCCGGCATCCATCTTTATTACAGAAAATACTGCAAAAACAAGTATTGCTATTATAATCTGAGAAGTTGTTGTCATACTTACCATAGCTACTGAAAGCGAAACCACTATAAGAGTTGCTTTCATATTTTTTACATCATCTCCATAAAGTACCTCGTATAAAAGTCCTATAAAGACTGCTATTACAGCTGCTGACAGGGCTACAACCACCATATCTGCAGCTGAAAAGGAAGCCGTCATCCCCATATAAATTGTTTTGATATTTTCGATAAATCCTGACATATTTTTATTCTCCTTTCGATTTTATAAATTGTTTATAGTATGTCGAATATTTTATATTAAAATATCATTCTGCTTTGTTGATTCTGAAAATCACCACCTTCATTTTCCTTACTTCTTATAAGATATTCAATTGCTTCAGGAAGTTTTCTTTTATGATTTACTGTTACTGTACAGCTACCATCTTCTGATACAGGAACAGTTTTCAGAGCCTCACTTAGTATTTCCTTTTCATTCAAAGATGCACTTATTTCACTATCTACACATATCTCAAGATCTCTTTCTTTGTCTTTTACATGTATTCTATTGAACCTTATAATAGCTTTAGGTTCTATAAGCATACACATCATTTTCAGATAGAATTCTCTTAGTATATGTTTTTCTGAAAACACCAGGTACTCTATATCACCAAGCAGTATATTTTCAGCATCTTCTTTTGTTATATTTGTTCCTATCGTACATACCTTTCCACCATTTTTCATTACTTTTTCAAGCCTTATATTTTCAATCTCTGTCTCATAGTATCTTATTCTGAATTTTTCACTGAATTCCAGACCATTTATTTCCTCTTTTAATTCTTCGTTGTGTGGATCATCAAAATAAAGATCTCTTATCGTCATATTTTCACATTCTATTTTTTCATTTCGGTATTTTATTATCATATCGAGTCGTCTTGTGAAAACTTCTGACTCCTCCTTATTCATTTTTATTTTCTTTTCAAATTTATATTTAAGATTTCCTCTCATAATTATCTTCCTCCATTTATATTTGATTAATATTTTCTGGATATATTCTATGTATATAATTATATTTCAGCAGCTATTTTTAATCCCCGTAAAAAAAAGGTAAAAATGTGGCATATTTGTAAGAATGATTAAACCCTGTCTATTTTTGTAAAAAAATAAGATGTATCCCGAAATTGGATACATCTTATTTGAATTATTTTATTTTTCTCAGTACGATTGTGAATTTTGCTCCACCTTTTTCATTATTTTCAGCGTATATTCTTCCACCATGTCTATTTATAACTTCTTTTGAAATTGAAAGTCCTATACCATGTTTGCCGTCCTCACCTTTATAGAATCGTTCAAAAATATGAGGCAGATCCTCATATTTTATTCCTTTTCCATCGTCTGATATTACTACTGTTATATTCTTTCTGTCTTCTCTGCATTCCACAGTTATTTTATTATTTGCATATCTTATACAATTTCCTATGATATTCTCAATAGCTTTTGAAAATTCTCTTACATCACATTTTATAGGTATCTCGGAATCATCAAACAGACATTCTATTTTTACACCTTTGTTCTGTGCTATTATATTCCTTCCAGAAACACATGAGGATATGATTTCTCTTAAATCATGCACCTTCATATCGTATTTTTTCATATCGCTGTCCATCTTGGATATATATATTATATCCTCTATCATAGATTTAAGATTCTCACTTTCCTTCAATATTACATCCGCCGCATCCTCACTGTTCATAATTTTATACTTTATTGCCTCAGCATATCCGTTTATCGACATTAGAGGTGTTCTGAGTTCATGGGATATATTCTGGAAAAATACTGTTTGTTCTTTATTTCTGTTGTCAAGATATTCAGCACTTTTATTCATAACTTCAGCCATTTCCTCAAATTCTCTATCGCTGAAACTGAATTTTCTTCTTTTAAAATCTCCCTTTCCTATATCTTCAGCAAATCCTGAAAGCTCATTTATAGGTTTTGCTATTTTTTCTGATATCATCCCTGATACAATAACCGCAAATATTCCTACAACAAACATAATTGTAGCAAGCATTGCATTTATACCATTTATCAGAACAAGATTGTTGGTTATATTCACAAATAATACTATATATGTATTTTCTGAAACCGATTCTTCTTTTCCTGATTCTATAGTTGCTTTTACTGATGTAATATAATATTCCGAGTTCTGTGTTTTTATTCTTCTTATACCACCTTCTCCGGGAGTTATATTCTCAGACTTCATCACTTCACATATGTTTTCCAATTCATCTATATTTTTCAGAAAATCATTGTTTCTATTAGGTAATAACATATTGTAGTTTTCATCTATTGCCATAGCTTCAGCATCAGAATTTTCCTGAGCTATTCTGATTCTATTATTTGTATCTTTTAAAAATCTGAATATACTTGCTTCATCTTCTGAAAATATTTCTGATTCGGTTATTTTATCCTCCGGCCCCTTCATACCCTCGACGTCAATGTTTTTTACAATCAAAGTGGCTTTTTCAAGCTGATTTTCCGCAGTATTTTCTATATATCTACTTATAAGGATATTAAATGAAACAGATATTACAAGAAAAGCTATTGCCAGAAGCAGTAAAAAGTTGAAAAGTATTCTGTTTCTTATATTATTATCAAACAACCGCTTTTTACTTAGTTTTTCTTTTATTTTATCCATATTATTTTTCTCCAAGTCTGAAACCAAATCCCCATACAGTCTTTATTTCTATATCTGTATCAGCGATTTTTTTTCTAAGTCTTTTTACTGTATCATCAGCTGCCCTCGTTTCAATATCAGCACTATATCCCCATATTTCATCCAGAAGCTCATCTCTTGAAACTGCTCTTGTACTATTTTTAAAAAGATACTCAAGTAAACTGAATTCATTTGGAGTAAGATTTATATCTTTCCCATTATAATTTACTGTCTTATTTGCAGGATTGATGCATATACTTCCATAGCATAATTCCTCCTGATGTTCATTTGCACTTTCAGATAATCTTTCTCTTTCCATATCTATTCTTCTAAATACTGCTTTTATCCTCATTATAAGCGCCATCGGACTAAATGGTTTTGTAAAGTAATCATCACTTCCAAGACTTATTCCCGTTATATAGTCTATATCCTCACCTCTTGCAGTAAGCATTATTATAGGGACTGTACTTTCCTCTCTTATCTTTTTGCATATCTCAAATCCGTCCATTCCCGGCATCATTACATCCAGAAGCACCATATCCGGTTCTTTTTCTCTGAACCTTTCAAGTAAAAGCTCTCCATTTTCAAAAGCCTCTACATCATAGTCAGAACTTTTAAGAAAAGTTTCCACAAGTTCTCTTATATTTTTGTCATCGTCAGCTATATATATAAGCTTTTTCATAATATTTTTCACCTACTTTATATCATCTGCACCAAACGACATCGGAAGCAGACTTTCTATATCTGTAACTAAAACTTCTTTTCCGTTTGAAAGAATAATTTCCGCTTTTTTAGGTATCAGTTCAGACAGTACCTGTCTACATGCCCCACAAGGAGATGCAGGAACATCACCCGATGTAACAATTGCAATGGATTTTATATTTTCTTTTCTACATCCATCTGAGTATGCTGCAAAAATAGCATTTCTTTCAGCACAGCATGTAAGTCCATATGATGCATTTTCTATATTTGCACCTATATAAAATCTTCCGTCATATGTTTCAACACATGCACCTACTTTATATTTTGAATATGGAGCATATGCATTATTCTGAGCTTCAAAGGCTTTATCTATTATTTTATCCATAAAATCATCTCCTGTTACTTTTATATATGCATAATTTATCTATTATAATTATAATATCATTATTATCATAATTTTACCTTAACAGCATTGTATAATTACTGTATTTTATATTATCAGGATATCTATATATAAAAAATACCCACCATGATTTTAATCACAGTGGGTATATCCATGTATAATTTATATTTCCTATATGCTGTTTTACATTCTTGTATAATCTTTTGGATCAAGCTTTGACGCTGCTTTTTCATCAAGAACAAGAACAACATCTTTATGAAGCTGAAGTATAGAAGCTGGAACCATAGGATCTATATCTCCATATACAGTTTTTGCTATAGCATCTGCCTTTGCCTCTCCTGAAGCAAGAAGAACTATTTTCTTTGACTTCATTATTGTTCCTGTACCCATACTTACAGCTTTTTTAGGTACCTCGTCAGCAGATTCAAAGAATCTTGAGTTTGCCTCTATAGTTGATTCTGTAAGTTCTACAAGATGAGTTTCTTTTTTGAATGCTGATGCAGGTTCGTTAAATCCTATATGCCCATTCTGACCTATTCCAAGAACCTGTATGTCTATTCCACCTGCTGCGTCTATTTTTGCTTCGTAATCCTTACATTCTTTTTCAACATCTTCAGCCATTCCGTTTGGAAGGTTATAGTTCTTTATATTTACATGATTAAAAAGATGTTTTTTCATAAAGTAGTCATAACTCTGATCATTTTCTTTTGGAAGGTTGTAGTATTCGTCAAGGTTAAAGCTTGTAACCTCTGAAAAATCTATCTTTCCTTCATTATATTTTTCTACAAGAGATGCATACATTCCCTCTGGTGTACTTCCTGTAGCAAGTCCTAAAACTGTATCCGGTTTTAATATAAGCTGTGCAGCAAATATTCTTGCAGCTCTTTCACTCATTTCATCGTAGTTCTTACATACTAATATTTTCATCTCATATCCTCCAAAATTATATTTATTTATAAACTATATCTCCTGTGCATATAGTCATTTTACATCTCATATTTTCATCAAATATTGCAATATCTGCATCTTTACCAACTTCTATGCTTCCTTTTCTATCATATAATCCTATTGCCTGTGCCGGATTTTTTGAAGCAAGATTTATTGCTTCAACTATTGTAAGATCTGTATTTGTATAGAAATTGTTTACCATGTCATTCATTGCTGATACACTTCCTGCAAGAGCTCCATTTTCAAGTCTTGCAGCCTTATCCTTGACTATTACTTTCTGTCCACCAAGTGAATATATTCCATCTTCAAGTCCACCGGCTTCCATAGAGTCTGTTATAAGTATAAGTTTATCTTTACCTTTGTTGTTTACGACAAACTGGAAAAGTCCTTTGTTTACATGTATTGTATCTGCTATTATTTCTGTATAAATATCTCTTGTAAGTGCAGTTCCTACTATCCCAGGCTCTCTGTGATTAAGTCCTGTCTGAGCATTGAAAAGATGTGTAACACTTCCTACCCCGGCATCTACTGCCTTGTTTGCCTCTTCAAAAGTCGCCTTGCTGTGTCCCATTGATATAAGTATATCTGTACTTCTTTTTACTGCTTTTATAAAGTCAAAGTTTTCGTCTTTTTCCGGAGCTATAGTTATTACTTTTATAACATCAGAGTAATCCTTTATAAATGAAAATTCAGGAACTGCTATGAATTTTTTATTCTGTGCTCCTTTATATTCCTCATTTATAAAAGGACCTTCAACATGTGAACCAAGTACCTGTGCTCCATTAAGTTTTCTTGTTTTTGCTCTTCTTACTGTCTCAAGAGCTGTATATATGTCATTTTTACCCATTGTCATTGTAGTAGGAAGAAATCCTGTAACACCATTTTTTGCAACATATGAAGACATTGTTTCTATGGCTTTATCTGTACCATTCATTGTATCTTCTCCACCATTACCGTGTATATGTATATCTATAAGACCTGGAGATACATAATTTCCTTTGGCATCTATTATTTCACAGTTTTCTGGTATAGAATCTGATATATCCTGTATCTTTGTATCAAATATAAGATTCTTACCTTCAATTATTCTGTCTTTTAATATAATTTTACCGTTTACAATACATTTCATTTTCTTATCCCTCGCTTTCAGCCTACATTCCTATATTAAGTTCGTATTGATATTTATCACTTCTTATTATCGAAACCGTATATTCTATAAGAACACCGGCCTCATTATATGATTTTCTCTGTATTTTAAGAGCAAGCCTTCCTGCATCACATTTAAGTAGCTCTCTTTCTTTTCCTACAAGTTCTATCGGCTCTATTATCTGATCCACAGATTTAACTCTATATCCGAACTTTTCATCAAGTAGCTCATAAAGAGATCTATTATCAAGCATTCCCTTTGTAATTCCCTCACATATTCTTTCTGATAAATATGCAATCTCATATACAAAAGGATCGTTTTCTACATATCTAAGTCTCGCTATCTTATAAACATTTTCACTTTTATCCGTTATTTCAAGCTTTTCTCTTATCTCATCATCGGGAATCATCATTTCAAATTTAAGTATATCTGTTCTTATTTCTATTCCCTTGCTTCTCATAACTTCAGTAAATCCATTTGCATTTCTGAACTGATATTTTTTCTTTTTTTCCGCTACAAAAGTACCCTTTCCCTGAACTCTATATAAAAGTCCTTCTGATACAAGGGCATTTATAGCTTTATTTACTGTCATTCTGCTTACATCCTGTTCTCTGCATATTTCTCTTTCAGGAAGTATCGCTTCTCCCTCTTTCAGCTCTCCTGAAAATATCATATCTTTTATCATCGACTGTATCTGTATATGCAGAGGTGTAGAGCTGCTTTTATCTATTTTTTTCATACAACTCACCTATCCATCTTTTTGGTATATACCAATTATAATCCAATTATACATTTAATTCAACCTTTTTAATATTTTTTTGTCCATGTAAATTTATTTTTACAATTACCGGCAGATATATATTATAATAGTATCTAGAAATAAAATCGTAAGGAGTGAAAATTTTGGTAAATACAGGTAAACTTAACAGACTTGAAGTTAAAAGAAAAACAGAGTTCGGATATTTCCTTGATGGCCAGACGGGAAATTCATCAGACGATATACTTCTTCACAACAAATTTATAAAAGAAGGAACTGAAATAAATATAGGTGATGAAATTGAGGTATTTATATTTATAGATTCCAAAGGCAGAAAAGCTGCCACTATGGACAGACCTCTTGCACAGGTTGGAGATATAGCATACCTTAAAGTTGTATCAAATACAGATATAGGTTCTTTTGTAGATGCAGGTTTTCCAAAAGATATCCTGGTTCCTTTCAAAGAAAAGAAATTTCCTCTTTTCCTTGATGAAAAATATCTTTTCTACATATATCTTGACAAGAGCGGAAGAATTGCTGCAACTACAGATATAGACCTTTATCTTTCTACTGATCATGAATATAAAGAAGGCGACACTATAACTGGAATAGTATATGGATTCCAGACAAACAAAACTGCAATGCTTTGTGTAGATAATAAATTTGCTGCGGTAATCCTTAACAACGAATACTATACAGAACTTGAAATCGGTCAGGTCATGGAAAATCTTAAAGTTATAAAAATATACGAGGACGGAAAACTTGGACTTACTCCTAGAGCTGACAGAAAAACTGAAATGGATTCCGTTGAATATAGAATTTTAAGTTACATGGAAGGTAACGACGGATATATGAGATTCAACGATAAATCAGATCCTAATGATATAAGAATTCTTTTCAATTCAAGTAAGAAAAACTTCAAAAGAGCCCTTGGAGTACTTATGAAAAAAGGCATTGTATATCAGGACGAAAATGGAACATATCTTAAATAAAATAAAAAAGAGCTGAAATTCAGCTCTTTTTTATTTTATTTGCAGTTTATAATACTTTTCATTTTGAATTAATAAAAATCAACAGAATATTTTTTTAGAATACCATCTTCATATTCTATTTTTGCATTGAATATTTTGCCTGTTACAAGCCATTCCATAAATATCCTATCGCCATCCCACATATTAAGGTCAAGCACCTTTTCATTTTCAACCCATACAAGCTTACCTTCCGGGCACTCGTTCATTCTTTCCTCAGAAACTTCACCTTCAAAGTCTCTGCAGCTGAAGAGAAACATATACCAGTCTTCACCCTCTTTAAAGTCTGGAAATGATATAAGGCCATGATATTTTAATTTATTTGCAACAAGGCCAGTCTCTTCTGTTATTTCTCTTGAAATACATTCCTCAGGAGTTTCTCCAGGTTCAAATTTTCCGCCTATACCGACATATTTTCCTTCGTGTATATCATTTTTCTTCCTGTTTCTATAAAGCATAAGTGTCTTTCCATCTTTTTCAATATAGCATATAGTTGTTAATCTAGTTATCTTCATTATTCGCTTCCCTTCTATTCGACACCTCTATAGAAATGCCCTGTAGTTATATTATCGAATCTTTCATATATTTTATCTGCACTATACATATTTTCTTCTATAGCTTCTATATGTGCTTTTACAACTTCTCTTGTAAGTTCTCCGCTTTCTATTGTAAAATCCAATCTGAATACATCTGTATCTGTATTTTCAATATCTTCTATATTATTTAATATCATTGTCGGTTCAGAATTATATATTGTGGTTCTGCAGAATTCATTTTGAGAAAGTCTGTATCTATTTCCTGAAGAATCAACCAGAGAATATTTTATTTTTCTACAATCGGAACATCTTTTTTCCTTGTGACAATCTCTTACAAGCACTCCCATTGGACAATACTCACTGATCATAAGAGGTGTATATCCATATATACATACTTCTGTTTCTATATCTGTAAATTCTTCAAGCTCATCTATTTCACCTATATTTAATTCCTGGGAAAGACATACACTTTTTATTCCACTTTTTCTCATAAATTCTGCACTTTCTCCGTTAAATGTATTTAAAGACCAATCAGCTCTTATTCCACATCCGAATTTTTCTGTAAAATATTTTATTTCTCCCCATGATGAAACAAGAACATCATCCTGCTCTGTTATTACGCCTTCCAGCTTTTCAAACACTCTGTAATCATCATTTCTCATTATTCTAGGTGCTGAATAGATTATTTTTTTATTATTTGATTCGCATATATCTTTTGCTGCTTCAAAAGTATATATATCCTCGTAATATATTTTATCTATGTCAAAATCTACTACCGCTTTAAGCTGTTCCAGATTTTTCAGTTTTACTCTTATTTTTTTCTCATCTGTGCTGTAACTGTTGTACTCTTCGCTTCTTGGTTCAGATTTATAGCTTATATCCGTAAATTTATACTTTCTATCGTTTATTTTTACCCTTTCTGCAGATATTCTTTCTACGGCTTCCCTTCTCATACTATTGATCATACTAACAGGTATTGTAGCATCATCATCTATACTGCATTCAATATATTCAGCCTTATATGGCGTATTTCCAAGTTTTTTCAACTGAGTCTCCGCTTTTTCAGAAGAAAGTGCCACTTTTATTGCTTTTTCGGCCTCTTTATCACCATATACATGAACACTGCTTCCATCTTCATCGTATACCTTTAAAACCGGTGGTTTTCCTATCTTCACCTCAAAATTCATAAACAGTGGTATTTTTACATTCTCGCTGTTTTCATCAAATGTTTTTCTGGCTTTTTCTATAAGATCATTATCAGAAGTCTTAAATACCTTTTGACCTATATATGCATCACCTATAAAGTCTATTTCTATTGTTTCACCTTTATATCCCTCTTCACATATATTGTTTCCTTTTAGAATTCTTCCTATAGTCCCTCCACCAAGATTTATTCCATCACCTTTTTTAAGATTATTTTCAAGCTTTATTTTAAGTCTCTTTGACTTTCTGTTATAAGATTCTACTGTACCTATATAAAGGCCTCTATTATTTGGTTTTTCTGAATTCATTATTTCAAGACCTACTTCATCAAGTATATATCCTCTTGTAAACTTTCTATTAAAAATTGTATAAAGCTCATTTATCTCCTCAGGTGTAACTATACTTTTTTCACCATTTATATATCTTTCTACTGCATCTCTATATACTGATACAACAGTAGCTACATACTCAGGTCTTTTCATTCTCCCTTCTATTTTCAGAGATAGTACCCCTGCATCTACTATTCTACCTATTTCCTCTACGGTGTTTAAATCTCTGGGACTTAGAATATATTCTCCCTCTGTTTCTATTATCTTTCCTGTTTCCTCATCTTCAAGGATATATTTCTGTCTACATGGCTGAGCACATCTTCCTCTGTTGCCTGAACGATTTCCTATCATACTGCTCATCAGGCACTCACCTGAATAACATACACAAAGTGCTCCATGTACAAATACCTCTATATCAACATCCACATTTTTACAGATATATTCTATTTCTTCTATGGTAAGTTCTCTTGCAAGAACAACTCTCTTAAATCCTATACTTTTTAGATACTTTACATCTTCTATACTATGCGCTGCCATCTGCGTACTTGCATGCAACTCGAAATCAGGCATAAGCTTCTTTATAAGCATTGCCATACCTATATCCTGAACTATAACTGCATCTACATCTATGTTATAGAGAAATCTCATATATTCAATAAAATCTTCAACTTCATTTTGTTTTATTATGGTATTTGCTGTTACAAATAATCTGACACCTCTTATGTGACAGTATTTTACAGCTTCTTCAAGTTCATCTCTTCCAAAATTGGCTGCAGATGCCCTTGCACTGAAGTCTTTTCCACCTAGATAAACTGCATTTGCACCATTTTGTACTGCAGCTCTCAAAGATTCAAATGAACCTACAGGAGCAAGAATTTCAAGATCACTTCTCATAAATACACTCTCCTTATTTTTATAGTCCGAATTTTATTTTATCATTTTTTTATATGGTTTGTACAGTGTATAACTTACTGCAGATAATTCAAACAAAAAATCAGCGAGACAGTTTTAACTGTCCCGCTGAAATATTATCCCCTTTATTGATTAACTGCTTTTTATTTAGCCTCATACTTCATCTGTATTTCATAAGCTCTATTCTGAAACTCAGATGCTAATTTTTCTGATTCCTCAGCCTTTTTCTCTGCTTCTGCAAGCTTTTTCTCAAGTTCTATAAATGCTTCACTTTTTTTGTCGGAATTTTTAAGTTCAAGAATTTCTTTTTTCTTGTCATTTATAATTCCCATAAGTTCCTGCATCCTTATTTCAAGATTTGAGATTTCGGCGTTCTTCTTTTCAAGTTCGATTCTGTTCTGAGAAATTATATCTTCAAGCTCAGAGTATTTTTTTTCATCACATGAACTATTTTCTGATATTTCTTTTACCTGAGCCAGCAATCTTTCATTTTCTTCTGAACACTCGAAAAGCAGATCAGCTATATTTAAAGATGTAAGAATTGCAACAGCTGAAGTGCTAAGTTTTGAGTTGGCTTCAGCTATCATATTCATTTCAGAATCTACATATTCCGCTATTTTGTGCATCTTTTCAACAGGAGTATCTCCTACCATCTGGTATTCTGAACCCTGTATTTTTACCACTGTTTTATTCATTGTGGTCACTCCCTATCCTCTTAATGTAGCTCCAAGCTTATCATTAAGTTCTTTTAATATATTGTCATGTACTTCTTCAACGTCATCATCTGTAAGAGTTTTATCAGCACTTCTATATGTTATTGTATATGCTACTGATTTATATCCTTTTTCTATCTGAGATCCCTGATATACGTCGAATAATCTGTAGCTTTCTACAATTCCTTTTCCATTGGCTTCTATTATATCTTCTATTTCTTTTACATATATATCTTCTTTTACCATAAGAGCTATATCTCTTGATGTAGAAGGATATTTTGGAAGCTGTTTATAAACTATTGTTCTATCAGAGTTTGCAAATACTATATCTGTATCTATTTCACATACATATACTCTCTGAGTAAGTCCATAGTTTTCAAGAACTTCCGGATGTACTTCTCCCAGATAACCTACAAGTTCACCTTTACATAAAAGTTTTGCACATCTTCCCGGATGGAATGTAGTGTTTTCTTTTTCCGGTACTATTTCATACTCATCCATACCCGCTCTTTCAAGAACTTTTTCAAGAGCTCCTTTAAGTACAAAGAAATCTGTATCTTTTCCGTACATAGCCATACACATATGATTTCCTTCGTCTGGAAGTCCCTCTGCATTAGGGTAGAATACATGTCCACATTCAAATGCAGCAAATTCAGGATTTTTACGAGACATATTTGTATAAACTATATCAAGCATATTTGGTATTAATGTAGTTCTCATAACTGAAGTTTCTTCTCCAAGAGGGTTAAGAAGTTTTACAAAGTTTCTCTTTGGAGAATCTGCAGGAAGTTTTATTTTATCAACACCAGATGGACTTACAAATGAGTAGCTAAGTACTTCATAAAGACCTGCTGATAAAGCTGTGTTTCTTATGACGTCATCAAATTTCTGTCTTTCTGTTTTGGCACCTGCTGTATAGTTTCCTTCCAGCTGTTTTGCCGGTATATTTTCAAATCCGTATATTCTTGCTATTTCCTCGAATACGTCTGCATCTTCAACCATATCAAGTCTGAATGAAGGAACTTTCACTTCCATCTCTTCATCAGATTTTATTGTGCATTCAAACTCAAGGTCTTCAAGTATTTTTACAAACTGTTCCATTGGTATATCAACACCAAGCTGAGCTATTATTTTCTTAGGATGTACAGTAAGAACTGTCTGTTCTTCTTTTACAGGATAACAGTCTTCAACACCTTTTAGAACTTTTCCTGCTCCTAGCATTTCTATAAGCTGTGCTGCTCTGTTTACTGCATCATATGCAACATTTACATCTATTCCTTTTTCATATCTTGAAGAAGCTTCTGTTCTAAGACCAAGTTTTTTAGATGTTGCTCTTATATTTTCTGCTTTGAATGATGCACTTTCAAGAAGTATCTCTGTAGTATTGTCTGTTATTTCTGAGTTTAATCCACCCATAACACCTGCTAATGCAAGAGATTTTTCTCCATTTGTTATAACAAGCATGTCGCTGTAAAGAGTTCTTTCCTGCTCGTCAAGAGTAGTAAATTTCTCTCCATCCTGTGCATTTTTTACAACTATTCTTCCTGTAGATACCTGATTAAGGTCGAATGCATGCATTGGCTGACCCATTTCAAGCATTACATAGTTTGTTATATCAACTATATTGTTTATAGGTCTTACACCGGCCTCCATAAGTCTTCTCTGCATCCAGTATGGAGATGGAGCTATTTTTACATCTTTTACTATTCTGGCTGCATATCTCTTACAAAGATCTGTATTCTCTATTTTTATGTCGAAATCTATTGTTTCATCAGATTCCTCTTTTACTGATATCTCAGGATATTTTACTTTTTTACCTACTGTTACAGCTGCTTCTCTTGCTATTCCAAGAACACATCTACAGTCTGGTCTATTTGATGTAAGTTCGAAGTCTATAACTGCATCGTTTATTCCAAGAACTTCTTTTACATCTTTTCCTGTTTCATAACTTTCTTCATAATCAAGAAGGTATATTCCGTTTTTCTTATAATCTTCAACATATTTTTCATCTATTCCAAGTTCAGCAGCTGAACACATCATACCTTCTGAAACTTCGCCTCTAAGCTTTCCAGTTTTTATTTTTATTCCACCTGGAAGTTTTGCTCCGTTTACTGCAAGAGGTATATAATCTCCTACAGATACGTTTTTTGCTCCTGTTACTATCTGAAGAACCTTATCTCCTGCATCTACTTTTGTAACTATTAATTTATCCGCATTTGGATGAGGATTTATTTCAAGTATTTTTCCTACTACTACATTTTCTATATCTTCACCGAAGTATTCAACAGTTTCCATTTTTGTACCTGTCATAGTCATCATATCGGCAAATTCTTTTACATCCATATCTATATCGACATAGTCTCTTAACCATTTTACTGATACTAGCATTTATTTTTCCCCTTTCATAACTAGAACTGATCTAGGAATCTTACATCATTTTCGAATAAAAGTCTTATATCGTCTATTCCATACTTAAGCATTGCAAGTCTTTCAACACCCATACCCGCGGCAAATCCATTATACACATCAGGATCTATTCCACAGTTTCTAAGTACATTTGGATGTACCATACCTGCTCCTAGTATTTCTATCCATCCTTCTCCCTTACATACAGGACATCCTTTACCTCCACACTTGAAGCATGTAACGTCTATTTCCGCACTCGGCTCTGTAAATGGGAAGTTGTGTGGTCTGAATTTTGTCTTTGTACTGTCTCCGAAAAGTTTCTGTACAAATGTATTAAGAGTTCCTTTGAATTCAGTCATTGTTATATCTTTACCTACAACAAGAAGCTCTATCTGATGGAACATTGGTGAATGAGTTGCATCAGGTGAGTCTGATCTGAAACATCTACCTGGAGCTATTACTTTTATTGGAAGTTCTTCATGTTCCATAGTTCTTATCTGAACAGGAGATGTCTGAGTTCTAAGAAGTAAATCATCATTTATATAGAATGTGTCAGTCATATCTCTTGATGGATGGTCTTTTGGAGCGTTAAGAGCATCAAAGTTGTTTCTCACAGTCTCAACTTCAGGACCATCTGCTATAGAGAATCCCATTCCAAGGAAAATTTCTGTTACCTCGTCTATTATTTTTGTTATAGGATGTTTCTTTCCTACTTTGAATTCTTTAGAAGGCATTGTAACATCTATTGTTTCTTCAGCAAGTTTTTTAGCCATTTCTGCTGCTTTAAGTTCTGTTTTTGCAGTGTTTATAGCATTTTCTATTGCCTCTCTTACCTCATTACCTATTTTACCTACTACCGGTCTTTCTTCTGCAGAAAGTTTACCCATACCTTTAAGTATTGCAGTAAGTTCTCCTTTTTTACCAAGGTATTTTATTCTGTAGTTTTCAGCTTTTTCTATGCTGTCGGCTGATACTATTTCAGCCAGTGCTGTTTCCTTTAATTCAATTAATTTTTCCTGCACCTTTTATCATCCTTTCATTTTTGATATAAAAAAAGCCTCTCATCCCTCTAGGGACGAAAGGCTACTGTTTCGCGGTACCACCCTAGTAGTTCTCATAGAGAACCACCTCAAAGACTTAACGCGTCTACACGCCGGAACCTACCACACTGCTTCAGAACCGGACTCCGGAGCGAACTTCATACTGTCTTTTGGAAGATGTTTTCAGCCATGCCATCTCTCTCTGTATCCTTAAGTTCAATATTACTTTTCTCCATCATCATTTTCAGATTATTTGCTATTTTACACTATATAGATTATATCACAGCTGTATACTTTAAACAAGAATTTTTATCTTATTCTGCTTTTTCCTATTATAGATCTTTTTATTTCATACATTAAGACTGCAGAACTTATAGCTGCATTAAGTGACTCCGCACTTCCATATATAGGAATCTTTACAAGCAGATCTGAATTTTCGGCGATTTTGTCCTCAATTCCATTTGCTTCATTTCCTATTACAAGTGCAACCTTTTCTCCATAATCCACTTCATCATAGTAGTTGTCTGTATTCAGCCAGCTTGAAACAAGATTTATATTATTTTCCTTCATTGCTGAAATCATCTCATCTCTTTCAGATGATATAATTTTCATACTGAATATAGACCCCATAGTGGAACGTATAACCTTTGGATTGTATATATCAACACATCCCTTTAAAGTTATTATTGCATCGGCACCTGCTGCATCCGCGGTTCTTATTATAGTTCCCATATTTCCCGGATCCTGTATCCTGTCGAGAACCACTATGAATTTATCTTCTGTTTTCAAATCATTTTCTATATTTTTCTTTTCAAAGGGAACAACAGCAAGTATTCCCTGAGTATTTTCAGTGTCTACCATATCTTTGAAATTTTTGTCTGTAGTCTTGTATACTCTTATATCTCTGCTTTCAAGTTCATTTATAAATTCTCTGTGTTCTTTCTTTTTCTCAAACTCATCATTTATAAATACATACTCTATTTCTGCATTACTTTCAAGCGCAAGAGTTAGTATTCTATATCCCTCTATTATAAATTTTCCTTCTTTTGATCTGTTTTTAACTTTTAAAAGAGATTTCGTATACTTTATCTTATCATTATCCCTGCTTGTTATTTCAATCATAATTATTTTCTCCTTACAAGCTCCCGGTTTTCATTTATTATTTTTCTTATACTTGCATTTTTACCTATTACAACAAGTATACTTCCACCTTCAAGTTTTTCATCTGGAGAAGGAGTTACACTTATATCCTTTCCATTTTTTATAGCAAGTACTGTGATTTCATATTTTCCTCTAAGTTCAAGTTCTATAAGAGATTTTCCCATCCATTTTTTAGGTACAACTATTTCAACTATAGAATATTCAGGGTCAAGCTCTATATGGTCAAGTATATTATTCGATACAAGGTTGTGCGCAACCCTTACCCCCATATCTCTTTCAGGGAATACAACCCTATCGGCTCCGATCTTATAAAGTACTTTTGCCTGAAGTTCATCCTTTGCTTTACAGATTACTTCATTTACTCCCATTTCCTTTGCTATAAGTGTAGCCATTATAGATGCTCTTATGTCTGAACCTATTGCTATTATAGCAACATCAAAGTTTCCAAGTCCCAGAGATCTAAGAGCCTGTTCATCGGTAACGTCTACTATTGCAGCATGTGTCACCTTGCTAGAAAGATTCTGTATTATATCTTCACTTTTATCTATAGCCATTACCTGGTGTCCTAAAAGATGCATTGTAGATGCAACTGAAGCACCAAATCTTCCACATCCAATTACTATATACTGTTTCATTTTTCTACCTCTCCAAAATAATTAACCTACCATAAGTCTTCCTTCAGGATATCTTATAGGCTGAATTTTTTTGTTTCCTCCTGACATAAATGCCATAAATATTGTAAGAGAACCAACTCTACCCATAAACATAAACATTATTATAAGAAGTTTTCCTATAGGTGTAAGCGTAGGGCTTCCCCCTATACTAAGTCCAACCGTTGCAAAAGCAGATGCAACTTCAAATGCGGACGCTGTCAATGTAAAATGAGGCTGAGTTATGGAAATCATAAGCGTTCCAAGTACAACAACAGATATTGCAACAACAAATATACCCATGGATTTTCTGACTGTTGATTCTCCAATTCTTCTTCCATATATTTCTATATCTGTTTTTCCAAGTATAACACTTTTTACAGAAAGCATCAGTGTTGCAAGAGTAGTTGTTTTTATACCTCCTCCTGTAGACGCTGGAGATGCCCCTATAAACATAAGTATTATCATTATAAATATTGTACTTTCTCTCAGTTTTGTAAGATCTACCGTACTAAATCCTGCAGTTCTGGCAGTTACAGACTGGAAGAATGCTGCAAGAATTTTATCTTTCATACTTAAATTTCCAATAGTTTCCGGTCTTGCATACTCAACAGCAAAAATTAGTATAGTACCTATAAATATAAGTGTTATTGTTGTAAATATTACAACTTTTGTATGCAGGCTGAATTTTGAATATCTTTTTTCTCTTATTATATTAAGTATAACAGGGAATCCAAGTCCACCAAGAACAATAAGCATTGCTATCGTAATAACTATAATCGGGTTATTATAGTACGATGTTATAGATGTAAATGGTCCGGACACTGTTCCCATAAGATCAAATCCCGCATTACAGAATGCCGAAATTGAATGGAATATAGAATACCATATTCCTCTTGCAAGTCCAAACTGCGGTATAAATACCAGGCTAAGAAGAAATGCTCCTGTACCTTCTATTGCAAAAGTCATCATAAGCACATACCTTGCAAGCCTTACTATACCTGAAAGGTCCATCTGGTTCAAAGACTCCTGAATAAGAAGTCGTTCCTTTAGATTTATTTTTTTCCCCGTTATCAGCGCAAACATGGTTGTCACTGTCATAAATCCAAGTCCCCCAACCTGAATCAGCATTATTATTACAACCTGTCCGAATATACTCCAGTAACTGGCGGTATCAACCACTATAAGTCCAGTTACACATACTGCAGATGTTGCCGTAAATAATGCGTTAAGAAAGCCTATACTTTCTCCTTCTTTTGATGATATCGGTAAATTTAGTAGAAGGGCACCTATAAATATGACAGATGCAAAACCAATTACCATTACCTGTGTAGGCTGCATTCCACTTCCATATGATGCAAGCCTCTTCACCATAGTCTTCACAACTCTACCTCCTATATGGCAATAATAATATGTTTTCTCAAATCGTTATTATATTATATGCCATATTAAATATAAAAACAAGCATCAAAACGTTTAATTTTCAATAGTTAAATTTTAGATTTGAGAGAAATTTTTAAATATAAAAAAAAGAATTTTTATAGTATGTTTATATAGTATAAAATAACTTTTTTAATATATTTTGCACAAAATAAAAAGACCATCTATAAGATGGTCCTGATTTTTTTAATTAAGCTAATTTAGCTTTAGCAACTTCTACTAATTTAGCAAATCCTGCTGGATCATGTATAGCCATTTCAGATAACATTTTTCTGTTAACTTCTACACCAGCTAGTTTTAATCCGTTCATGAATCTTGAATAAGACATTCCGTTCATTCTAGCTGCAGCGTTTATTCTCTGTATCCAAAGTTTTCTGTAGTCTCTTTTCTTTAATTTTCTTCCTATATATGCATTTCTTAATGCTTTCATTACAAATGCATTAGCTGGTCTATATAATTTGCTTCTAGATCCTCTGAATCCTTTTGCAAGTTTTAAAACTTTTTTATGTTTTTTACGGGCATTCATAGCTTTTTTTACTCTTGCCATTCTTCCAATCCTCCTCGATTATTATTAAATTCTAAACATTATATATTATTGTAATTTGATTTCTTATTAGGCTACCGTTTCTTATTTGTATGGTAGTAACTGAGCTATTCTTCTTGCATCACCTTCAGAAACTAAAGTTGACTGTCTAAGGTTCATTTTAGTTTTTGGAGATTTTTTAGTTAATATATGGCTTTTGAAAGCTTTAGCTCTCTTTAACTTTCCATTTCCTGTTCTTTTTAATCTTTTTGCTGCTCCTCTATGAGTTTTCATTTTAGGCATGATAATTTCCTCCTCTCAATTATTTCTTATCTTTTTTTGGATCTATTATTACAACCATGTTGTTCCCTTCGAATGCAGGGGCTTTTACTGGTTCTCCAAACTCTTTAACTGCATCTATGAATTTAAGCATAACTTCTTTACCTATATCCTTATGCCCTAATTCTCTACCTCTGAATCTAAGCTCTACTTTAACCTTGTCTCCTTTTGAAAGGAATTTGCAGGCCTGTTTAGCTTTAGTGTTAAGGTCGTTCTGTTCTATACCAGGTCTTAATCTAACTTCTTTAACATTTATAGTCTTCTGTTTTTTCTTTGCTTCTTTTTCTTTTCTTGCCTGTTCGTATCTGTATTTACCGTAGTCCATTATTTTACAAACCGGCGGTTTTGCGTTTGGTGATATAAGTACAAGGTCAAGATTTTTGCTGTTTGCCAGCTTCTGAGCTTCCTTTGTAGGCATTATCTTTGGCTCTCCATCCTGGAAAACAACTCTTACCTCATCACATCTTATCTGTTCGTTTATTGCGACTTCCTTACTAATGGCAGTACACCTCCATAATTATATTTAAAAAAGGCGAATGAGTTTTCTCATCCGCCATATAAGTTACATCATAACAAAACTTCTCTTCTTTACAGAAAAGTTTTCAACCTATATTAACACTTACTGACTCTTAGTCGTAAGGTGAGAAACGGATTTCTACTTGCTGTCCTTTTTCGATTACTTGATTAGTATATCATCCTTCTGTATACAATGCAAGTCTTTTTTGAAATAATTTTTATTAATATGTAAGTATCTCTATTCCATCCTCTGTTACAAGTATCTGATGCTCCCACTGAGCAGAAAGAGAATCATCTGCTGTATATACAGTCCACTCATTCTCATCATCTACATATACATCGTATTCACCCTCATTTATCATAGGTTCAACTGTAAATATCATACCCGGTGCAAGAATCATTCCTTCACCTTTTTTACCTACATGAGCTACAAATGGATCTTCATGGAATTTAAGACCTATACCATGACCTCCAAATGCTCTTACTACAGAATATCCATTTTTTTCTGCATGTTCCTGAACTGCTGCCCCGATGTCACCAAGATGGCACCATGGTTTTATAGCTTTTATCCCTGCTTCAAGACATTCTTTCGCTATATCTGTTATTTTATCGGCAGCTTCACTTACCTTTCCTATTTTGAACATTCTAGATGCATCAGAAAAATATCCATCTTTTATAGTAGATACATCTACGTTTATTATATCTCCTTCTTTAAGAATTATATTCTCATCAGGAATTCCATGGCATACCTCATTGTTTAATGATGTACACACACTCTTAGGGAAACCTCCATAGTTAAGTGGTGCAGGTATAGCACCATGCTCTATAGTATAGTTGTGTACTATTTTATTTATATCTTCCGTACTCATTCCTGCTTTTATATTTTTAGAAACCTCATCAAGTACTCCTGTATTTATTTCTGCACTTCTTTTTATTCCTTCTATCTGCTCCTTATTCTTTATAAGAGATTTCGGAGGCATTATTTCTCCGCTAGCTTTAAGCTGTTCATATTTTTCATCAAATTCCATGTGGCATTTCTTATATTTAAGTCCACTTCCACACCAGCATTTATCATTTCTGTTCATTAATAAATTCACTCCTCTATTTCATTCTATATATATTTTACCATTAATTTTTATTAAGGAAACATTTATTATCTATTTTTATGTTGACTTTGGACTAATTCAAAATTATAATAATATCAGTTGAATATAATATCATACTTTGATAGGGGAGTAGTCGGCATTTTTTATTAAAAATGTAATACGGTCAACATACTGGCAGCACAGCTGTCTGGCTTTATTTTGAATGATGAGACTTATCTGCAGATATTCTGCAGGTAGGTCTTTTTTATTTTCAACTGATTATTCGTATCATTTTAGGATTTATTTGTTAGGAGGTATTTATGAGTACATTTGAAATTTTTCTTACAGCAATTGCACTTTCTATGGATGCATTTGCTGTAGCTGTATGCAAAGGTCTTTCACTTGACAGGAAAAACTTCAGACTTTCTGCACTTACAGGATTATATTTTGGGGGATTTCAGGCACTTATGCCTGTTATAGGATTTTTCCTGGCCGGTATATTCAGCGATAAAATCAATTCATTCGATCATTGGATAGCCTTTATATTACTGGGAATTATCGGAGCCAATATGATAAAGGAATCAAGAGATACAAGCTGCGAAGTTTCAAGTCCATCTTTTTCATTTGTAGTTATGACTGGCCTTGCCATAGCTACGAGTATCGATGCTCTTGCTGTCGGTGTAACATATTCTTTTCTGAAGGTAAATATCCTATACGCAGCAATTATAACCGGTATAACTACTTTTGTTATATCAACTGCCGGGGTATATATCGGCAATATATTCGGTGCAAAATACAAGTCAAAAGCAGAGTTTGCCGGTGGACTTGTTCTTGTACTTCTCGGTACAAAAATTCTTCTTCAGCACCTTGGAATATTATAAATAAGAAAAACCCGAGAATTCTCTCGGGCTTCTTTTTTATTTTAATCTATTATCTTTTTCTATTACCGCTGTTACTGCTTTTTCTGCTGCATCCATAAATGCCTTTTCGTGAAGTGTACAAACTCCCTCTATTGTAGTTCCTCCTGGTGAACAAACCTCATCTACAAGTGCATAAGGATGTTTTCCTGATTCAAGAACCATTTTTGCAGAACCCATTACAGAATCCGCTGCTATCTTAAGTGCAAGATCTTTAGGCATTCCAGCCTTTACTCCACCTCTTGCAAGCGCATCTATGTACATATATGTAAATGCAGGAGATGCCCCACCTACTGCAGAGAATATTCCAAACTGATCTTCTGTAAGTTTTATTATACTTCCAACAGCTCCAAACATTTCTTCTACTGCTTTTATTTCTTCCTCTGTTGAATCTTCACTTGCTGTATAACAGCTTGTAGAACTAAGTACCCGTGAGTTTACGTTAGGCATAACTCTTATTACATGTACATTTTCCCCAAGTTCTTCTTTTAAATACGATATTTCTTTTCCGGCAGCTATAGAAACTATAAGCTGTCCATCCTTCATATATTTTTTTACTTCAGGAAGAACTGAAGGTAACATCTGTGGTTTTACTCCTAGAACTATTACATCTGATTTTTCAACAAGTTCCTGAGTTGAATAGCATGTAGTTACTCCATATTCAGCTGAAAGTTTTTCAACCTTTGCTGCAGTTCTATTGTATCCCAGAATATCTTCATTATTGAATTTATCACCTGCACACATACCTCTGATTATAGCAGATGACATATTTCCCACACCAATAAATCCATACTTCATATTCAATACCTTCCTTTCATATTTTCTCATATCGTTAAAAATATAATTTATATACACATACTAAAGAAGGCACTTTATAAGCGCCTTCTTTTATAATTTTTTATTTGAATTCAACATTTTCTCTTGATTTTACTTTTTTCTCTACATCAGCTATGAACTGTTCAACAGATACGTTTCCTAGTTCTCCTTCTTCTCTAGATCTTACTGATATACTGTTTTCAGCTTCTTCTTTTTCACCTACTATTATCATGTAAGGAACTTTTTCAAGCTGAGCTTCTCTTATCTTGAATCCTACTTTTTCTACCCTTGAGTCAACTTCTACTCTTATACCTGCATCAAATAGCTGTTTTCTAACTTTTTCAGCGTAATCAGCATATTTGTCAGATATCGGTATAAGTTTAACCTGAGTTGGAGCAAGCCATACAGGGAACTTACCTGCATACTGCTCTATAAGTATTCCTATAAATCTTTCTATACTTCCGAATGCAACCCTGTGTATCATTACTGGTCTGTGTTTTTCTCCATCCTGTCCTATGTAAGTAGCATCGAATTGTCTTGGAAGCTGCATATCAAGCTGTATAGTACCGCACTGCCAAGTTCTTCCTATGCAGTCTGTTAAGTGGAAGTCTATCTTTGGTCCGTAGAAAGCTCCGTCTCCTTCATTTATAACATATGGAAGACCTAACTCTTCAAGAGCTCCTCTAAGTCCATTTTCTGCTGCTTCCCACTCTTCATCAGATCCCATTGAATCCTCTGGTCTTGTTGATAATTCAAGGTGATACTCAAATCCGAATGTTTTGTATATACCATCTATAAGTGATATTACACCTTTTATTTCATCTCTTATCTGCTCTGGTAACATGAATATATGAGCGTCGTCCTGAGTGAATGCTCTAACCCTCATAAGTCCATGAAGTGCTCCTGAAAGCTCATGTCTATGAACTCTACCAAGCTCAGCAACTCTCATTGGGAAATCTCTGTATGAGTGCATCTCGCTCTTATAGAATAACATTCCACCTGGGCAGTTCATAGGTTTTATTGCATAATCCTCATCATCTATTTTAACAGTGTACATATTTTCTTTGTAGTGATACCAGTGTCCTGAAGTCTCCCAAAGTTTTCTGTTAAGTATTATAGGAGTTTCTATTTCTATATATCCATCATTTCTGTGAACCTCTCTCCAGTAGTTAAGAAGTTCATTTTTAAGAGCCATACCTCTTGGTAACATTAGAGGGAATCCAGGTCCTTCTTCAGGTATCATAAATAATTTAAGTTCTTTTCCAAGTTTTCTGTGGTCTCTTTTCTTTGCTTCTTCAAGCATATTTAAGTATTCTTCAAGATCTTTGTTTTTCTCGAATGATACACCGTATATTCTCTGAAGCATCTTGTTGTTTTCATCTCCACGCCAGTACGCACCTGCAACACTTGTAAGTTTTACAGCTTTTACTTTCTTAGTTGAAAGAAGGTGTGGTCCAGCACAAAGATCTGTAAAATCTCCCTGCTTGTAGAATGATATTACAGCATCTTCTGGAAGATCTTCTATAAGTTCAACTTTATAGTCTTCTCCTTTTTCTTTCATTAAAGCTATAGCTTCTTCTCTTGGAAGTTCAAATCTTTCTATTTTAAGATCTTCCTTAGCTATTTTTTTCATTTCAGCCTCAAGTTTTTCAAGATCTTCTGGAACAAGACTGTGTTCTAAATCTATATCATAGTAGAATCCATTGTCTATAGCAGGTCCTATAGCAAGTTTTGCTTCAGGATAAAGTCTTTTTATTGCCTGAGCAAGCATATGAGATGAAGTATGTCTGAATACCTCTCTACCTTCCTTATCTTCAAATTTTAAAAGGTTAAGTGAGCAATCCTTATCAAGAACCTTGTCAAGACCTACAACTTCTCCGTCTAACTCTGCTGCTACAACATTTCTTGCAAGACCTTCACTTATAGATTTTGCAACGTCAAGCACAGATACGCCTGATTCATATTCTCTTACATCGTTTTTTAAATTAACTTTTATCATAATCTATCCCCTCCATCTAAAATTTTTCCAATATTATATTTTATTCTTTATAATATTTTTCTCTGTTAATTAAAAAAGACTCATCCCATAGATTTTGGGACGAGTCTTACTTCGCGTTTCCACCCAAGTTGATATACCAAAGATATATCCTCTTGAAGATTATAAGGTAATCACCCGGATTTTTTCACATACATAAATGTTACTGAATCCAGCTCCAAGCTAGTTTTCAGATAGTTCATTTCCTGTGGACTCTCAGCCTTTGATCCACACTCTCTGTAAGACGACCTCTATCCTACTCTTTCTCTTCATCGCTTCTATAAAATTATAACTACATTCTATCATATGAAATATTATAATTCAATATCAGAGATTAATTTTTCTGAATATAGTATAAATACTTTCAAGATATATTTCATTGTAATAACTATATGTATTTTTTCTAAATATACCCATTATTTATTTTGTTACACATAAAATTAGTGTCCATTTGGAATTTTGTGAAGCATACCTTTTTCTTTTTTAAAATCCGCGTATAAAAGATCTATGAGAAGAATAGATAGTGGTATCAATGCTGCCCATATAGCTTTTCCTAAAAATTTATGTGCCAGAATTGTTGATATGATTCCTCCTGATGTAAACATAAAAAGCATCAGAACATGAAGTCTCATTTTTCTTATAAACTGCATATCTCTTTTTCTAAAATATTTTACTATAGCTATTCCTGTCTGTCTTACATGATTTGTACAGAATGTAGTCGCCATAGGGACTTTTTCCGCCTGTCTGAATGTATTGTACTGCATAGAACATATAAAGTTTATAGATACCTGTGCAATCCGGTAAGGAGCTGTTTCCGGAAGCATCCCCAGTATTATAACAACTATCATCTCTATTATTATAAGAAGTGTATCCCATCTTATAAGATTTATCTTTTTTATTCTCAGAGCAAAAGACTCTGATATTATACTTCCCAATAAATACGCACTCATAGGAATTACATAATAAAGAGCTTTTTTAAAACTTCCACTTCCCAGAGCCATTGCAAGAAGTACAAAGTTTGCAGTCTGCGCATTACAGAATATTCCACCTCTTATGGTGTATGTATATGCTCCATAAAACCCTGCTACAAACATAAGCACTGCAAAAACCCATTTTTTTTCACACTCAAGAAATTCATCTCCTGTATAATTGGGTTCAGCCGTATGTTCACCTTTTAATACTGTTGAGCTATTCAATAAAAACACCCCTTTTTTAAAGCTTTCGTATAAAATCAATTATTCATTTACTATAAATTTTATATTATAAAACTTATTATTCCCTGTACTATTCCGATTATAAATCCCAGAATAAGTCCCAGTACTTCAATATGTTTAAGTTCTCTGCTTGCAACCTCAAGAGTAATCTTTTCTATTTCCTCAAGGTCAAAGGCATTTATTTTATCTTCAACTATTTTTTCTATATCAACTCTTTCTTTAGCAGTCTTTATAAAATTATCTCCCATTTGATCTATCATATCTGAAGCTTCTTTTTTAACTATATCGGATATATATGAGTTTATCATTCCTGTTATAGCCCGAGGAAGAAACATAGCCTTTTCTGATACTATATTTCCTATTTTCTCATTCAGATATTCAACTATTTTCTCTTTATCCTCTTCCTTTATTACACCATCAAATATATCATCTTCATTTAAAAGTTCTCTATTTACTATCTGAGCTATGTTTTTTGCAATTTCAGCTCTTCTTTTTGGTATAAGTCCCATTATCTCATAGTTTATAATTGGTATTTTTACAGGCACAATAGGTCTAAACAGCATTTTTACTGCGACTACATTGGTTATATATCCTATAAGTCCACCGATAAGTGCCATAAGTAAAATTCTAAAAAATATCTCCATTTTTCACTCTTCCTTTCAATTGATGTTTTACTCTGTAGCCAGAGGGATTATACTTCCTAAATCCACAAGTTTTTCCTTTCCCAGAGAAACTGCTTTTTTATCTCTTTTGGTTAGAAATTCATTTATAATTTCATAATCACTGTGTCTTTCTATATTTCCGGTAAATCCTATTTCATTTTCTGAAATCATTCCACTGCATCCACCTATAAAACCGTAATTCATTCCAAAAAGCTCTATTTCTCCCGGCTCTATAAGAAGACTGTCTATACCGTGTTTTATAACCTCTCTATGTATTCCGGCATCTGATGTTATTATCGAATTATCATCTACAACGCATACAGAACATTTTGAATATCCCTGTTTAACATTTATTATGTTCATTTTTCTTTTTTCTATATATTCTTTTATAACAGGATCTGTATGTTCATATTTATGTATTATGTTATTTCCTACTACACAAACATTATATGCTATATTTCCTGGATATTTGTCAGATATGAATGTTTCTCCCTTTATTGCTTCTATCCCGTATTCTTTAAATATTTTTTTATAATCATCGTATAAATTGGGACATACTACAACTTTTCCATCCCCACAATTAAATATAGATATATCCGGGTGATAGGCTACTTCAGAATATGTATCTCTACATTCAATACTTTTTATAAGCCTGATTCCTCTTTTGACAAGATTTTTTTCAATTTCTTCTGAAACTCTTCCATCTACAAGTGCAAGAGCCAGTTTTTTATCGACTATAAACGGTTCTTTTGAAAAATTCATAAAAACATCTCCTTTTGAATCTGAATATATCCTTCAAAAAAACAAATAAAAAGGTAGAGCAATCTACCTTTTCAGTATTATACCATATTTGAATATATTATGTTTACTGTAATTTATGCAAACACTAGTGAAATAGTTTTTCTGATATCATAATATCGGCTCTTTTAGATAATCCATCCCATGTTTTATCAGACATATCCACAGATTTCTTTAAATCAGATCCATTTATTTTATCTTTTATAAACATATCTACAGCTTTTGAAAGATCTTCTGTGAATTTTTCCGGGCATTCTTCTTTGGGTATACCTACTCCTGCCATTT
The DNA here is from genome assembly GCF_006861675.1 of Peptacetobacter hominis. Classification (GTDB taxonomy): domain Bacteria; phylum Bacillota; class Clostridia; order Peptostreptococcales; family Peptostreptococcaceae; genus Peptacetobacter; species Peptacetobacter hominis. Next base: position 35,757 of record NZ_SGJB01000006.1, read on the forward strand.
CAGGAAGAGAAATATAAACTATCTTTCCTGATGAATTTATTTTTTCTCCAATCCATTCTCTTACACCTGGAATATCTGTTGTAACAACGCTGTTTCCACATGCCATGGCTTCCAGTAAAACTACAGGAAGACCTTCATAAAAAGAAGGTAATACAAATAAATCAGCTTTATTCATTTTTTCCGCAAGCTCAGGCTGATTTAATTTTCCGGCAAACTCAATATTATATCTGCATTTTTCCCCAAGATTTTTTATTTCATTAAATGATTCCTCATCGCTTCCAGTACCAGCCATCGTTACATTCACAAAATCCTCTTTGTAATCTAATCTGCCAAGAGACTTTATAAAGGGAACAAGTCCTTTTGATTTACATATTTTTCCTGCAAATATAATTTCAAATCTATCTTTCGCGTGTTTATATTTTTTATTGACAAATATATTGTCATTATATCCACTTCCAAGAACCTCTACTTTTCTCTCCTCTATACCAAAAGTTTCTATTATATCTTTCTTTTGTTCCTCATGCAGTGCAAAAATCAAATCAAGCTTTGGTATCTGTTTCTTTATATAGTCCTTTTCAAGTTCTATAGTCTTATACTGTCTTAAACATGTTCCGTGACATACGGCAACGACTTTTTTATCTTTGATAATCTCTCTTATATATGAAGTAAGAAGGTACAAATGATGACATATTACAATATCAGGAGAAAATTCTTTAACAGCTTTCTTTATTGTTTTTCCAAAACTGTATTTCAGCTTTTCTACCATTTCACTGTTCATATCTCTATATCTTGTACTTTTATAAGGCATTGAGTCACTCATACCAACCACATTGAAATCAAGCTCTTCGGTATTATAATATACAGGATAAAATTCAGCACACTGAAATCCCTCTTTTTTCATATTTTGTGCATCATCTTCTATATCAATACCGGCTATTACAGCCTGATTATGCCCTAATTTATCAAATCCTCTTATCATTCCACACATATATATCCCGCTGCCTGTACTATTAGGCTTCTGTGTAGTTATATGCAGTATCTTCATATCTATGTTGCTTTTCCTTTCCTGACCTATATTATCCCTTTATTCTGATACAATTCAAAATATATGGCTGAAGAATCATCCATAACCTTAAATCTAGGCATTTTATTTGCCTTGTAATCATCTTCTTCAAAATCCCTTATTTTATTGTATATATATTCTATTCCCATCTTTTCGGCTATATATATAAGTTCATTTTCTTTAAGTATTCCATATCTGTCAGATGCACAGGTAAATCCATCACTTGCAAGCATAACATTCATTTTTTCCCCAACCTGTATATATCCGTGCATAGCGTTTCTTATAGCTTCTTCACTGAAATCAAGAATCCAATAACCACCTTTTGTATTTTTCTTTAATCTGTTTGAAATTATAGTATTCATTACCCTCGATTTTATTTCATCAAATGAAAGTTTTTCCAGATTTGGAATACTCATCATCTCGTCATACACTATATCGTCAAATTTGCAAATACTTCTATCTTTTATAATTTTTCTTTCTCCGTCATTGTAAAACAGTGAACAATCACCCAAAAGAAAATATTCTATCATATCATCTCTGAATTTTATTATTACTATCGAACTTGATGGAAGATCAATTTTTTTAGGCTCATCTCCATCTAAAAGAGTCCTATACTCCTCTTTTATCTTTCTTACACCTTCAAGCATAATCTCACTCAAAGAATCAGACCTTGATATGTTTTCATGAAGAAAAGTATTCCACCATTGTGTATACCATCTGGCATCGCTTTCTTCTGAAACAAGATTTTTATTATTAAGCCCTGTAGCACCATCAAGAACCCAGGCTCCAAAAGGTGTAATTCCGGCTGCATCTTCATTATATGGAGCAGTTCCTTTGTTGCACAGAAGGCTGTAATCCTTTATATTAAGTTTCATATTGTATTTCTCCTGTACTTCACAAATATACGACAATTCAAATTTGCCGTATTTAAATTATACCATAAATATATAAAACAAAAACAGCATGGCAAAAAACCATGCTGCATTAATATAGATTTTTTCTATTATACTATAAATATCATTAGTTTTTGTATATAGTTAGAATTTTTCCATGTGTACTTTAGCCCAATCTATGTCCTTATCCGTATATGAATCCTTAACTTCATCAGGATATCCAAGTCCTATTATACACTCTATACTATAATTTTCTGGTATTTCCATTACCTCTTTTATATAAGATTCTGCAGTTTTTGAATCATCATGCACCCTGTTTCTCACCTGAACCCAGCAAGATCCTATACCTAAACTATGTGCTTCAAGCTGTATATAGGATGCCGCTATAGAACAGTCTTCTGTCCATACATCTGTTTTTTCTGAATCAGCAGCTATTACTATCGCCGCAGCTGCATCTTTCAGGAAAAATCCTCCGCCCTGTGTTCTGCAGTTTGAAAGAAGTTCAAGTTTTTTATAATCTTCTGTAACAACAAATTCCCATGGTCTTTTGCTTCTTCCTGAAGGTGCCAGAAGCCCAGCTTTAAGTATACTTTTAAGCTTGTCCTCTGGTATGGCTATATTCCCGAACTTTCTACAGCTTCTTCTACCTTTTATAAAATCTATCATATCGTTATTACCTCCTTTTTTATCGCTTTTATATTATAATACTATACTGTTTTACATAATTCCTTTTATATTATTTATTTTTAATATTTTATATTTATTCAACACAAAAAGCTGATACAATTATTTTATTGCATCAGCCTTTTTGTTATTTTATTAAATTATACATATTAACATTCAATTTTTCTGCAAAGTTCATCAGCAAATTCATCCGTAGATGCACATCCGCCAAGATCTTCTGTAAGAATTTTACCTTCACTGAAAATTTCATCAAGTGCTTTTTCTATTTTATTAGCTGCGTCAAATTCTCCTATGTATTTAAGCATCATAACAGCAGACTGTATAAGCGCTGTCGGATTTGCCTTATTCATACCTGCAATCTGAGGAGCACTTCCATGAACAGCCTCAAATACTGCACAGTCTTTTCCTATATTTGCACTTGGAATCATTCCAAGACCACCGACAAGTCCTGCTCCAAGATCTGAAAGTATATCACCATAAAGATTAGGCATTACCATAACATCGTATTTTTCAGGATTTAATACAAGGTTCATAGCTGCTGCATCCACTATTAAATCATCATAATCAAGACCTGATTCCTCTGCTTTTTTATTGTATATATCAAGGAAAAGTCCATCTGATATTTTCATTATGTTTGCTTTGTGAACACCAGTAAGTTTTTTTCTGTTGTTTTCTTTTACATAGTTAACCGCAAAATCGACAATTCTCTCGCATGCAGGTCTTGTTATTATTTTTATAGTTTCACCTGCATAATCCCCTACTTTATGCTCTATTCCTGAATAGCAACCTTCTGTATTCTCTCTTATTATTACAAGATCGACATTATCATATCTGTTTTTAAGCCCCTTGAAATTCTTTATAGGTCTTACATTTGCATAAAGATCAAGTTTCTGTCTAAGACCTACATTTACACTTCTGAATCCCTTTCCTACAGGAGTTGTAACAGGTCCCTTTATCGCTATTTTATTTTTCTTTATACTGTCTATTACATAGTCTGGAAGCGGAGTGTTGTACTCTTCTATAGTTTCCATTCCAGCCTTTACTTCTTCCCAGTTTATATCAACTCCAGAAGCTTTTACAACTTTTTTCATCGCCTTTGTAACTTCCGGCCCTATTCCATCTCCTGGTATGAGTGTTATTGTATACATCGGTAATCACATCCTAATCATTTATTTTATATAAACTTTTCCACTAATATAAATTCAATCTGTATTTTTACATGTATAGCATAGTTTTATATATTATCTATGCTTTATGCTTTGTATAATTAAGTTTTCCACCGGCTTTTAATACCTCTACATCTTTTTCAGATACCTCTACCTTGACATCAAAACTATATCCTTTTGTGACATTTTCAACTGTAAGTATTCCATCTGAAAGTTTATCTTTTATGTTGTCTATCTTAAGTTCATCCATAAGATCTATTTTGTCGTAGTCTGAAGCATCCACAAATTCCATTGGTATTATACCGCTGTTTATAAGATTGGCCTTGTGTATTCTTGCAAAACTTTTTACTATTACACCTTTTATTCCAAGATAAAGAGGAGCAAGTGCGGCATGTTCACGGCTTGAGCCCTGTCCATAGTTTTCTCCACCGACTATAAATCCCCCACCATTTTCTTTTGCTCTTTCAGGGAAAGTCTCATCTACTGTACTGAAACAGAATCCTGAAAGATACGGTATATTACTTCTATATGGAAGAAGTTTTGCATTTGAAGGCATTATATGGTCTGTAGTTATATTATCTTCAACTTTTAGAACTGTTTTTCCACCTATATTATCATCAAGTGCTGTATTTACCGGGAATGGTTTTATATTCGGTCCTCTTTCAACATCTACATTATCTCCACATTCTGCAGGAGTTATTATCATGCTGTCGTCGACAAGGAACTCATCAACAGAAAGATCTTTAAACTCAACAGGCATTTCTTCAGGGTCTGTAAGATATCCTGTTATCGCACTTACTGCTGCTGTCTCCGGACTTACAAGATATACCTGCGCTGAAAGTGTTCCACTTCTTCCGTAGAAGTTTCTGTTGAATGTTCTAAGTGATACTGCATCTGTTCCCGGAGACTGTCCCATTCCTATACATGGACCACATGAATTTTCAAGTATTCTCGCTCCTGATGCTATTATATCCGCAAGAGCTCCATTTCTTGCTATCATTTCCATAACCTGTCTTGATCCAGGAGCTATTACAAGGCTGACATCTTTGTGTACTTTTTTACCTTTTAGTATCTGTGCCACCTTCATAAGGTCTTCATAAGAAGAGTTTGTACAGCTTCCTATTGCAACCTGGTTTATTTTTATATTTCCTATATTTTTTACTGAATCAACGTTATCTGGACTGTGAGGTTTTGCTGCCATTGCTGAAAGTTCTGAAAGATCTATAGTTATTTCATTGTCGTATACTGCATCTGCATCGGGCTTAAGTTCCATCCATTCGTCTTCTCTTCCCTGAGCTTTAAAGAACTCAAGTGTTTTCTCATCACTAGGGAATATAGATGTAGTCGCTCCAAGCTCTGCTCCCATATTTGTTATAGTTGCTCTCTGTGGTACAGAAAGGTATTTTAATCCTTCTCCACCGTATTCGTATACTTTTCCTACTCCACCTTTTACAGTTTCTCTTCTAAGAACTTCAAGTATTATATCCTTTGAAGCAACCATGTTTTTAAGTTTTCCTACAAGGTTTACTTTTGTTACCTTTGGAGCTTTTATACTGTATGCCTGACCTGCCATAGCAAGTGCAACATCAAGTCCTCCTGCACCTATTGCTATCATACCTACTCCACCAGCTGTAGGTGTGTGGCTATCTGAACCTAAAAGAGTATTTCCAGGTTTTGAAAATCTCTCAAGATATACCTGATGACAGATTCCGTTACCAGGTCTTGAGAAATACACTCCATGTTTATCTGCAACTGTCTGTATATATCTGTGGTCATCTGCATTTTCAAATCCCTGCTGAAGCATGTTGTGATCTATGAACGCAACACTTTTTTCAGTTTTTACTCTGTCTATCCCCATAGCTTCAAGCTGTAGATACGCCATTGTTCCAGTTGAGTCCTGTGTAAGCGTATTGTCTATTTTTATAGATATTGGATTTCCTGCTTCAAGTGTTCCCTCTACAAGATGTTTCTTTAAAATTTTATATACTAAATTATCTCCCACTTTATATTCACCTCTCAAATTATAATGCATTTATTAACGTCAATTTCAGTTTTCAGAAGATTCTATTCTTCTTCACAAAGATCTTTATATATATTTACTATCTCTTTATCAAATAGAGATCTCTTCATTCTTACTGATACAGCTCTTACTTCTTCAAGTACTTTATTTGCCATCTCCGGAGAAAGTTCTATGTCGTATTCATGGAATTTATTTATTATAGCTGCTTTTCCAGAGTGTTTACCTATAACTATCTGTCTTTCAAGTCCAACTTCTTCAGGCTCGAACGCTTCGTAGTTTTTAGGATCTTTTAATGCTCCATCTGCATGTATTCCTGATTCATGTTTGAACATGTTGCTTCCAACTATAGCCTTCCATGCAGGTAACTCTCTTCCTGAAGCATTTGAAACATACTCTGAAAGTTCTCTGAATTTCTTTGTATCTATATCCATGTCGTATTTGAATACATGTTTAAGCGCCATAAGCACTTCCTCAAGTGCTGCATTTCCTGCTCTTTCTCCAAGTCCGTTTACTGTTACACCTATATGATTTGCTCCACCGATAGCTCCTGCTATTGCATTTGCTGTAGCCATTCCGAAATCATTGTGTGTATGCATCTCTATATCAAACTGAGTTTCTTTGTGTATTCTTGCTATTTTTTCTCTTATAGTGAATGGATCCATAACTCCTACTGTATCACAGAATCTGAATCTGTCTGCACCTGCCTGTTTACCGGCCTTTATAAATTCTATAAGGAAATCCTCATCAGCTCTTGATGCATCTTCTCCGTTTATAGATACATACATTCCGTTTTTCTTTGCAAATTCAACAGATTTTACCATGCTGTCTATAACCCATTCTCTAGATGTTCTAAGTTTATTCTGGATATGTATGTCTGATACCGAAATAGATATTGCAACAGCATCTACTCCACAATCTATTGACTGCTCTATATCAGATATAACAGCTCTGTTCCATGCCATAACACTTGATTTAAGATTTTTTTTACATATTTTCTTTATAGCATCTTTTTCATCTCCACCCATTGCCGGTATTCCAACTTCAAGCTGATCGATTCCTAAATCACTAAGCATCTGTGCTATTATAACTTTTTCGCTGTTTGCAAAAACAACTCCTGCAGTCTGTTCTCCATCTCTAAGTGTAGTATCCACTATTTTTATTTCTCTGTTTCTTAATTTATCGATGACACACATTCCATTTACCTCCTCAAATAATCTTCTATATCTTCTCACTTTATTGTTTTAGTTTTTCTTCATTTCTGAATTATGCAAGTTTATTTTTAAATCTTGCATTTTCTTGTTGTATATATATTATCTCTTTATCAAAAATAAATCAATACCTTTTTGCATTTTTTAATTTTTTTCTTTCATTTTGCTGTATTTATGAGTACAATTATACTAACAGGGTTAAAACTTTTGAATCTACATAGAAGATTCTGATATAAATATAACTTTACAAAGGAGGAACGTATGGATTTCTTAGATTTAAACGTAGCCGAAGATATTGTGGAAATACTAAAAAAAGAAGGTATTAAGAAACCTACAGAAATACAATCTGAATGCATACCTCTTATAAAAAACAGTAATGACATAATAGCTCAATCACAGACAGGTACGGGTAAAACACTGGCTTTTCTTATACCTGTAATAGAAAAAATAAATCCTGAAAACAAGTTTATATCAACTCTTATTCTTGCACCTACCAGAGAACTTGCAATTCAGATAACAAATGAAGCCGAGAAGCTTGCTTCATGCAGAGATATAAATATTCTTTCGGCATATGGTGGAAAAGATATAAAAGCTCAGATGAATAAACTCAAAAAAAATATTCATATTGTAATCGCTACACCGGGTAGACTTCTTGACCATATAGACAGAGAAAGCATTGATTTGAAAAGAGTTGAGACATTTATACTTGATGAAGCGGACCAGATGCTTCTTATGGGTTTCAAAAATGAAGTTGAATCTATACTTAAGCATGTAAATAAGAAAAGACAGACTTTATTCTTTTCAGCAACTATAGATTCGCAGGTAAAAAAACTTGCATATAGATATACTTCAGATCCTGTGTTTATAGAGATAAAAAATCAGCATGTTACAATGGAGAAAATAAAGCAAAGTATAGTAATAACCACAGATAGAGAAAAGTTCGACAGTTTATGTAATGTTATAGACAACGACAATCCGTTCATGGCTATAATATTCTGTAGAACAAAAAGAAGAGCTGATAAACTTGAAGAGGATATGGGACGGAGAGGATATAACTGCGAAAAAATACACAGCGATATATCTCAGGCAAAAAGAGAACGTATAATGAAAAATTTTAGAAATATGAAAACCCAATATCTAATAGCAACAGATGTTGCATCAAGAGGACTTGATATAACAGGTATTACACATATATACAACTATGATTTTCCTGAATCTGCGGAAGATTATATACATAGAATCGGTAGAACAGGACGTGCCGGAGAAAACGGGGAAAGTTGTTCTTTTGTAACAGAGAAAAATATGAAGGTTTTATCTGATGTTGAAGAAAAACTTGGTTTTGAAATAAGCAGAAGATAATAGACTTTATAATTATAAATAAAAATTATCTGTATAATCAAAAAAATATAAAAGCCGCTGATAAACATCAGCGGCATATTTTATATCAATCTTATTTGTAAGATTCATCTTTAACTTTGAAGTAAGCCATTGGATGATTACATACTGGACAAACTTCTGGTGCTTTCTTTCCAAAATGTATATGTCCACAGTTTGTACAATGCCAAGCTGTAACTTCTGAATCTTTTTCAAATACCTTGTTTTCTTCACAGTTCTTTAATAGAGTTAAATATCTTTCTTCATGCTCTTTCTCTATTTTTCCAACTTCTTCAAACAGGAATGCTATATGATCAAATCCTTCTTCTTTTGCTTCTTTAGCAAAAGTAGCGTACATGTCAGTCCACTCATAGTTTTCACCTTCAGCAGCTGCTTTAAGGTTTTCTTCTGTAGTTCCTATTCCCTCAAGAAGCTTAAACCATATTTTTGCATGCTCTTTTTCATTTCCAGCTGTTTCAGAGAATATTGCAGCTATTCCGTTATATCCTTCTTTTTTAGCTTTTGATGCAAAATAGTCATATTTGTTTCTAGCCTGAGATTCTCCAGCAAATGCTGACCATAAGTTTTTTTCTGTTTTACTTCCTTTTAATTCCATAACCATACCTCCTATTTATTTCAGCTTTACAAGCTGTATTTGTTTATGATTATTATATACCCCCTAATAGTATAGGTAAACAATTTATTTCAAAATTTTATTTACAGAATTGTAACTTTCATTTTTTTATATTAAGTATATAAAAAGCTGCACACATATGTATGCAGCTTATCCATTCTTATTCTATTCAGGAACTATCATTACAATACATTTAGCCTGTTTAACAACACTTGCTGTTACAGAACCAATCATTCTTGTTAATCCCTTCTTAGTTGATTTTGTCATTACTATGATATCTATATCATCTTCTTTTGATTTTCTTATTATCTCATCGCCAGGATATCCAAATGTAAAGTATACACTTACGTCATATCCTTCCATTATTTCCTGTGCTCTATCAAGTATTTTTCTACCTAGAGCCTCAGAGTTTTTTATTTCTTCAGATAGTGATATTCCATCAATAAAGACAAGCTCTTTGACATTCATTATTTCTATCTCCACGCTATCTTTATCAAATATACCCTTTATAAATTCTAAAGAGTGCATACTTCTTTCTGTTCCGTCTATTGGTACCAATATTTTTCTTTTAGCCATAACGCATCTTCCTTTCAATTCATATTTGGTATATTTTTAGAATATACTAAATATTCTTTTTGTTATCTTTATTTTAACACTTTTACCTGAAAAAATCAAAAATTATTTGAAAAGCTTTGCACAGCTATCCTCTAAGTGTGGCTCTGAGTCTGTCTTTTTTTATTATGAGATTGAAAGCATCTTCAAGAGATCTTACCACAACATCACTTTTTGAAATAAGAGCTCCACAGCATCCTTCCTGTTCCATTATACATATCGATAAATCCGCTGAATCAAACATTTCTATATCATTAAATCCATTCCCAAAACATATAGTATGTCCATCTAAATTTTCCACTATTTCTTTTTTATATTCTGATGCATTATCTCCTGGAAATATTTTAATCTCTACAGGAAGTCCTGCACACTTTTCTCTGACAGTTCCATGCGTATCGGCTGTCAAAATATATATACTTGTATTTTTACTCAGCATTTTTATCTGTTCTTTTGTAATTTCATTTATTTCCCCATCTACAGCTATCGTACCATTGTAATCAAATACAAGATTTTCTATACTGAAAATACCTCTTCCAGGTATATCAACACTTATCATATTAAAATCTCCAATCTAACGTGTAAATTTTATTTTGAGCTCTCTTATATTTTTATCTTCCTCGAGATTTTTTATAAGATTTGGATTTATACATCCATCCTCAAGTTGTATTATACAGTCCCCAAGAAGTGTTTTTTCACTTCTCCACTGAAGATATTCTCCCATTTTGTTAGTTTTTAATAACCATCCTATAAAATCAATATCATCGAATTCATCAAGTCCATATTTTTCGATATTACTTGATGATATATTTCCATATTCATTTTCTATATAATACATGAAGTTTGTAAGATACTCCACTTTGGTCATATCTTCACTTCTATATTTGCTGAATATTACTGTCTCTTTGAATTTTGATATATCTTTGTTTATTGCTTCTATAGTATCTATATTTGTAAAATATCTGTTTCTTCTATTTGAATGCAATTCGTTCCAGTTTTTTACAAATTCTTTAAGCTGAGCGTTCATCTCCCACTTTTCAAGACTTTTTATTTTAATATTTGCATCATAAAGATCCTCAACTCTAAATGCACTATTTGAATATTTTATAGTGCTATAACCGACCTTTTGAGTAAGTTTTGTCAGATATTCTTCGTTATCTTCTCTATATACAACATAAAGATCTATTCTTGCATCATCCAGATATATTCTATCTTTGTTCCCCGGTTTATAACCTCTATAAAGCTGTTTTATACCTGCACCTGCATATATAAGTTCTCTTTTATCAGATATATTTATTCTCTCTATTATGTTTAGAAGTGATTCGACTTCATCCAGTGATATTTTCATTTTTACACCTCTCCGCAAAATTTCATTTAAATTTATTCCATAATTGAATCTTTTGTATCTACAGTACTATTATATTTCATATTTTCAATCTTTTCTACAAATGCTTTAACCTTTTCATAAAGCCCACTATGGAATTCCAGCTCGAACACCTCATCATTTTCTATCTTTAAAACTACAAACTGCAGTTGTTTACAGCTTGTTCATCCAGTTTTTACCATTTCATACTTTTCATCCAGAGATATGTTAAATGGCTCTTCAATTTCTATTAAATTGTCCATTCCTGAATTAAATAAATATATTTTTTCATTTTTACCTATTATAAGATGATTTATATATCTATCAAATATAAAGTCTTCCTCTTCTATACCTTTTCTTTTAAGTATTTCTTTCTTTTCTGCTTCGACTTTATCTATTTCTTTTTTCATATCTCTATATTGAGAATATGCAGAATACATTGATATAAGTATGAATATTAGTATAAGTATTACAATTATCTCCCATGTATTCATAAAAATCCCCTCCATCTTTTTTTATTATATATTCCCTTTAATATAATTTCATACTCATAATTTTATATAAATTTTAAATTAATTGTAAAAAATAAAAGGGTAGAGTGTTTTCTCTATCCTTTAATATTTTTTATAACAGCTGTAATCATCACTGTCTATTGCATTTTTTAATTCTTCAAGAATTTCTCTATATTTTTCCTCACCTGTTTTTTCCTTTATCTTTTCATCCCACTTTTCAAAAAGTGAATAACTCATTTTGAATGCTTCTTCACCTTTTTCAGTAAGTTTGAGTATGTGAGCCCTTTTATCTTTTTCATTTCTTTCCTTTGTTATAAATCCCATATCCAAAAGTTTTGATATCGTTCTTGTAGTATGACCCGCATCCATATTTAAAGCTTCGGTTAACTCTTTAGGTGAACAGCCCCTGTTTTTCCCCATATATATAATATAAAATAAAAGTCCCTGAGAAAGCCCTATTTTTTTTAGTTCAGAGTTGCAGTAATCTATAAAGTTATTTCTGAGATTTACTATTGTAAAAGCCATGGAATTTTTCATATAAAACACCTCCATATACTATTTTACATCATGTAAATCCTCACGTCTAATCAAATATACATCCTACACCTTTGTGATGCTGTATTCCTCCCAGACATTTTTTATTACATCTTATACATTTCTTTATATCTTCTGTATTTCCATTTTTCACCTTCTGAGGCCACATACTATCAGCTATAAGCTGTCTGCACATGGATACAAACTGTACTCTTTCAGAACTTATCTGCTTTTCTATAAAAACAGGATCAGTAAGTCCCCCAACACCACATATTGGAAGTTCTGTATATTTTCTTACCTCATCCGCAAACTTTAAAAAGCAACCTTCCATACCAAAGTCCTTATGTGTAGAAGGAGGTATTGTATCAGTTAAACTTGAATGATTGGCAAGTGCAACATGAAACGAATCAATACCTGCATCTTCAAGCATAGGCACGAATTCAGAGATTTCATCCACAGTTATACCCGCCTTTCCATAATCAGGATTTTCCTGCCTTACAGAAAGTTTATATTCTACAGGCATATCAGGAACAGCTTTTTTTACTGATTTTATCGAATCTATGGCAAATTTTGCTCTATTCTCAAGACTTCCACCATACTCGTCTTTTCTCGTATTGAACAATGTTGATGAAAAACTTCCGCACATTCTATCTCCATGAATCTGAATCATATCAAATCCAGCCTTTTTACACAAAAGTGCAGCTTTGCCAAATGATGACGTGATATTTTTCACTTCCTCTACAGGAATAGATGATATATATTCTCCTATTCTGTCATTAAGCATTTTTCTAAGATCATCAGCGGTAATCTCTCCACTTTTCATTTTTGGAATATTTTCCATTATAAATTTCATATCTGTATCACTCTGATGAAGTTGTGCAGATACAAGACATCCACGACTATGAATTGTCTCACATATTCTTCTGTACATTTCAAAACCCTCATCTGAATAAAGCGACATATGTCTCTGAGGAAGAACCGGTACATCCCCCACAATTATCATCGCACATCCACCTGATGCGATTTCATCCATTTTTTCAATTATTCTCTCTACATCATTATCCATAGATGTCGGTGCAAATATTATTCTATTTTTAAGTTCAAGATTTCCTATTTTATATGGTGTAAATATACTATTCATAAAATAACTTCCTTTCTTTTTAATTGACTTAATCAAGTATATAATATAAACTTGATTAAGTCAACTTTATAAACAGTTTTTACATCCAAATATCAAACAACGTAACCTCTGGAACAACTCCAAATCTTGCAGAAACATGTGTTGTTCCTATCCCCGTATTTACATATATCTTCTGCCCCGTAGATTCATCTATTGTGTACATTCCTGCTGTATATTTATCATTCATAGCGGTTTTAGAAAGAGCAATTCTATTTACATCAGGCACAAAAGGTATATCTATCTGCCCACCGTGACTATGCCCACTTAAAGCCAAATTATATCCATATTCGACATAGTTATCCACTACATCTGGTTCATGTGAAAGTAGAATTTTAATATCAGCATTTTCCGATGATTTTTCTATATATGGATTTCCGAGCATTGAATCATCAATACCTGTAATCATTATTTTCTTGCCGTTTATATCCAATATTTCAGTTTCATTTTTCAAAATTTTAAAACCGGATTCATACATAAGTTTTTCATATGCATTAGAGGCTCCTCCTCCATAATCCCTGTTTCCCCATACAGCAAATTTGTATTCTGCATTTATTCTTTCCAGCTCATCTTTTAGACTTTCATCTTCGCTGTATGTTGAATAATTATCGTATAAATCTCCTGTAAATACAACTATATCCGGATTCTTAGAATTTATTTTATCAACAACTTTAGAAAAATTCTGAGAAGTAAAATCTTCCTTTATATGAACATCTGAAAACTGAGCTATTTTTACATTACTTGTCCGATCTCCTGTTTTATACACCTGTTCATTTATTTTCACTCTATATGGCTCTATTTTAAATGCATATATTACACACGAAACTATTATCAAAATCATTATAAGTATAACTATAAATATTGTCTTTATTATTTTCATTACATTCCCCTTTCGAAATTAATTCCTATTATACTGTATTTATTTTACATAAATGTTACAGACTACCTCAGAATTATTTATAAATATATTACATATTTCTTAATAATTTTTCAATATAATTATATATATGACAACACAGAGATTTATAATTTACTTTGCAATAATCATAATATTTTCCATATAACCTGTGTTTGTTATTTCGAATCAGATTTGCTGACTGATTCAAAAAGCCCCTTCTGATAACTCAAAAGGGGCTTTTCTCCATATTATTTAGTCATATATACTATCTATATCTCTACTAACTATATTTCCTGTAGATTTATCTATTTCACAAGAATACTCTTTTTCTCCTGAATCAAATTCTATGTCAAATACTTCTATTCCGTCATCCTTTTCAGAGTGAACTTTAAGATTTTTTACATCAGACTCTGAAACACCAAATTCCTTATATGCTTTTGCTATTGCATCTTTTTCACTTATCGCAGAAGTATTTGATTGAGTCGTTTTTGTATCATCTTTTGTTGAGTTGTTCTGGCTTGAATTAGTTGATGATGTTGTTTCAACTTTTTCTTTTTTGTACTCCTCAACTTTTCCAGATTTATCTATTTCATATTTATATCTTACACCATCTGCTTCAAATCCAAATGAATATCCATCATCGTCCATTTCCTGACTATAAAGATCAACCTTTGTCTTTGAACTATCTATTCCTGCATGTTTATATGCTGCTTCCAAAGCTTCTTCCTGAGATACACTGCTGCATCCTACAAGTGCAAATACCATTATTCCCATAAAAACTGCTATTACTATCTTCTTTAACATGGATTTTTCCTCCTTTTATCTATTTCATCTATTTATATTAATCATACCCTATCAGATACAATAAAAACAATATTCTTCAGAATTTTTTAAGAATCTTCTGTTATTTTTTATAATATTTGCGTGGTATAATTATATTAACAAATACAATAAGGGAGGGAATTTTATGCTTGTAGTTACAACTCATACAATACATGGAAAAGAATTCGAAGAACTTGGTATAGTTACCGGAAGTACTATACAGTGTAAAAATATCGGTAGAGATATAGGTTCATCTTTCAAGAACCTTGTCGGCGGTGAAATGAAGTCATATGTTCAGATGATGAACGAAGCAAGAGATATAGCTTTTGAAAGAATGGTTAATCACGCTGAATCAATTGGTGCAGATGCAGTTGTAGGAATGATGTTTACTACAAGTGCAATAGCTCCTGGAGCAGCTGAGGTAATTGCATACGGAACAGCAGTAAAATATTTATAATTATCAATATTTAGTATAATAAAAGGATGCAGTTTTTACCGCATCCTTTTTATTACTTCTCAAATATACATATTCTATTTTTATCAATATAAAAATATACACTATCATTTATATTATATCTATCTGAATCTTGAGATACATTCAAAATACATCCTTCTGACTCCACTTCATAAAAAGTATTTTCTCCGGCGTATTTTTTATCGACTATGATCCCTCTAAAAAATTCATTGTTACATTCAGAATTCAACTCAAGGTATGAATTCTCATCAATTATATTTATACTTTCCTTTGGAATCATTATCTCAACATTTTCCGGGTCATCATAATTATTATCTAACTCAGAAACATCAAATAATATTTTATCGTTAATATCTGATGTAAATATATTATTATTTATATATCCTGAAATATAGTTTTTCTCGCCGAATACATCTGCTACTTCTCTGCATACAGGCTTTTCATATAGTTTTTTAGGCTCATCAAACTGTCTTATTCTTCCATCAATCATAACTGCTATCCTATCACTCATTATAATAGCTTCTTCCATATCGTGAGTAACAAGTATTGTAGTTATCTTTAACTCTTTCTGAAGATCAGATACAAATTTTCTCATTTCACTTCTTAGATTTACATCCAGATTTGAAAAAGGCTCATCAAGAAGAAGTACTTTTGGATTTACAGCAAGAGCCCTTGCTATTGATACTCTCTGCTGCTGTCCACCTGAAAGCTCGTTTGGATATCTGTTTTCATATCCAGAAAGTTTTACCGTCTCCAGAAGTTTCATAGACTTTTCTTTTCTTACAGACTTATCTACTTTCATCATCTTCATTCCAAATTCTATATTCTGAATCACAGTCATATGAGGAAAAAGAAGATAATCCTGAAAAACTATTACAGCTCCCCTCTGTCCTGTTTTTATATTATTTATATTTTCTCCGTCTATAAATATATCGCCGACATCCTGTTTTAAAATACCAGCGACTGTTTTAAGCGTGGTACTTTTTCCACATCCTGATGCTCCAAGAAGAGACACAATTTCCCCTTCTTTTATATCGAGATTTATATTTTCAAGAACCGGCTTCCCATCAAATGATAAGCCTAGATTTCTTATTTCCAAAAAAGCCATATTATCGCTCCTCAATTCTGCAAAGTACGGATGTTTTTCTCAGCATCCTCTGTATAATAAAAACCATAATCATAGTCACAATCAGAAAATATACACTGTAAACAGAGGAAAGGTTTCTATCTCCACTCTGTATATACGGAAACATTATCATAGGATATGTGACTATCTTTCCTCCACCTATAAGCATAGTAAGAAAATACTGCCCAAATGAAACTATAAAACTCATAGTAGCCGCAGATATTATCCCAGGAAGTATAGATGGAAAAGTTATATACCTGAAAGTATCGAATTTACCTGCACCGAGCATTTCAGCCCGAACTTCAAGTCTATCTCCATGAATTCTATATACATCTGAAAGAATCATAACCGCATATGGAATGCATGGAATTATATTTATAATAACGACACCTATTATTGAATTTGCTATTTTCATCCTAAGAAAACCTATATGAATTCCCATAGCAATAGATACCATTGGTATTATCATAGGTGACATCACAAGAAGTCTGAAAAATTTCTTTCCTTTGAATTTATACAAAGCTATTGCCTTTGATGCCGGAATACATATAATCACTGTTATCATAGATACTATAACAGCAATAAATATACTTTGAAGCATTGTTGTTATATTTCCCGGTTCAAATAAATACTCAAATCCTCTAAGAGAAAAACTTTCGGGAACTAAATTCGGATAACTCCAACATGCCGAAAAACACCACATAACAAGTATTGCCAGGGGAAAAATCATAGCAATAAATACGAGATTAAGTAAAAATTTCGCATATTTCATCTATATATCCCCCCTATCTATTTTCTCAAACACTCTGCTGTAGATATAAAGCATGACAAATCCTATGATAGATATAATCATATTTGCAGCCATAGCTACAGATCTTTTAGAAAAATCCGCACTTATATAATTTACATATGCATAAACAGGTAGTGCCTGTGGTGTTGAAGGTCCTATAAGCATAGGAACCTCATATGCTCCGAACGAAAATGAAAAAAGTATTATAAAAGAAGACACCACAAAAGGCATCGCCTGAGGCATTACAATATATCTAAACACCTGTAATCTGTTGGCACCCAGATT
Organism: Peptacetobacter hominis; assembly: GCF_006861675.1. GTDB lineage: Bacteria > Bacillota > Clostridia > Peptostreptococcales > Peptostreptococcaceae > Peptacetobacter > Peptacetobacter hominis. The sequence goes on from NZ_SGJB01000006.1 coordinate 53,390, forward strand.
CATAGCTGCATTTTCGTATTTTTCTGATACACTTTTCAGAATACCATATACTGTCATCATTACATATGGAACGCCTTTCCACATATACACAATTATTATTCCCAATCCGTTTTCACCAAACAGAATATTATAAAAATCAGCCGAATCTTCTATAACTCCCACTGAATACATCAACCTCGATATAATTCCTGTTTTTGAAAATACAAATATCATAAGAACAACAGCTATTATATGCGGAACTGCAACCGGTATTCCTACAATAGATTTTCTTATTCTCGTATATTTTGAAAATGTCATTATATACGCAACTATTATTCCTATAAGCACTGAAAGCATTGCCGATACAAAAGAAGTCTTCAAACTTAACCAGAAAGAGGATATAAATGAAGTGTCTGATATTATATCTGTATAATGTTCAAATGTTATATCTGTCATTCCTATCCGAGGAAAATACCCCAGACTCTGAAGAACACAGTTTGTTATACCGAAAAACATAATTGTTGCAACAAAAATAAAAACAGGGGCTACCATAATATATGGCATTAGTTTTTTATTTTGCATTAAGAACCTCATCTGTCCATATTTCTTCTATTATACTTACCATTCCCGCAGAAGGCTCTGGAACAGATTTTTCTATAACTACAGAATCAGCGCTGAATTCTTTTTTCTCTTTATCAGATAACTTGTCCATATCAAGTACTGTCGCATCTCCCCAGTTTTCTGTGAAAGTCTTTGAAGCCTGTGCCTCAGGACTCATAAGAAAATCTATAAGAACCATCGCCCCTTCCTGATTCTGAGTATTAAAAGGCATACTTAAAAAATGTACATTTGTTATATTTCCATTTTTAAATTCAGTTATTTTGCTTGAATCTCTGAATTCACCTGTATCTATTTTTCCCCGTATTGAATTACAGTTATATGTCATAGTTGCATCAACTTCTCCGTCTGAGTACATATTATCAAGCTGAGAAAGATCTGCAGGATATGTCTTTCCTTCATTCCATAAATAAGGTTTTATTTCATTCAAATAATCTATAGCTGGCTGAATGACCTCTTTTACTTTTTCCTTATCTTCTGGAAGAGAAGAAACTTTTTCATATCCTACTATATCGTATATTATATTTCTTACGAATGCACTTCCTGTAAAATCAGATACAACCGGATATGTAAATTTGCCGGGATTTGATTTTACAAAATTCTTAAGACTCTCTGAATCTGTTATATTCCGATTTTTCCGGTTTGAATCATATACAACTGTAAACTGAGATTTTCCCCATGGAGCTTCCATTCCATCAGTAGAAACACCAAAATCAGTAGTTACATCCTCAGATTCTGTATTGACATAGTTATTGTATGAAGGAAGCTTATCTGTAAAAGATCCTAAAAGAAGATTAGATTCTTTCGCTGTTTTGAAATTTTCTCCGTTTATCCATACAACATCTATATTTCCTTCAGTATTTCCAGCCTGTTTATCAGAAAGCATCATATTCATTATCTCATCTATATTCATACCTGTTCTTTTTACAGTTATGTTGTATTTTTCCTTCATCTGAGGTATAACATATGAATCAAACCATTTGTTCATTACCTCATCTCCACCATAACCGTAAAAATTGACAGTTGTTCCCTCTGCTGTTTTTACTATCTCTTCAAAATCCGCATCTGTAACCTTGGCCTCACTATTTTCCTTACCACTACATCCAACAAGTGTAAAAATCATAGAAAAACACACTATCATACCAACAATTTTTCTTAGCATATCCATTCTCCATTCATATTTTATAGTCAATCTATTTTTATAAATCTTATTGATTTAAAACAATATTTTTAATAACCTTTGCAATATTATTTAAGTATTTTTTTAGCCTCTAAAAATCTCTGACATGCGGTAAATAATATCATCGCTGAAAAAATATACGATATTATCACTACCTGAGAACTAAAAAGAATCATAAGAGAAAACATTATAAATCCCTCACTTCTTTCAGCTACACCAGCCTGATAATAAAAAGATTTCATACCCTGTTTTTCTGTACACGCTCCAACTGTCAGAAATATCGTCATAGACATAAGTATAGAAAGTGAAAGTACAACAAGACTTACACCGGCATCGCTGAATTTAAGCGCCATAACAAGTATAATTCCCGCCTCTACTATTCTGTCTGAAACTATATCCATAAGCGTCCCAAAATACGATGTAGCCCCACTTTTTCTTGCCATTGCTCCATCGACTGCATCTAGATATCCTGAAAACCATAAAACAGCAACTGCAAGTATTCCCATATCAAAATATGCAAATACAGATGTCATTATTCCTATAAAAAGAGCAAGCATTGTTACATGATTCGGTTTTAATTTTAGTCCAAGAAAAAAATCCGCACCCTTTTCTATAGCTGGATTTACATATTTTCTTGCATGTGTATCAAGCATCTATAGTTTCCCCCTTAAAAAATTACAAACTTATATACATTAATATATAATACCATAATTTTCAATGTTAAACTTCTGTATCTGTATTAGATTATTTCTATAGGTGTATTTATTTTTTCTATAATAAGAAAGGTCCCTATCTATAATGACAGGAACCTTTATATTATCTAATCAAGCATTGCACAGGCTTTCTCGTATTCAGCCTGACTTTCTTGTACAAGTTTTTCTTTGTATGGAAAATTTTTATCAAATTCTTCTACCTCCTCATCTGTTACATCAAATACCTCTGAAAATACTGCGTACCCTTCGATACCTTCAAGCGCTCCATCAAAAAGTGACAGAACAAGAAGTCCTTTATAAAATTTGCCATCTTCCATAGATATACTGTAATTTTTTCCACTTTTAAATCCATATGGTTCATAATGATATGGATATCCAAGAGTCATTATAGCTCTATATCCCATATCTTCTGCTTCTGATATAGAATGACTTATCATTATTCTTCCAAGCCCCATTCTATGAAATTCCGGTGATATAAATACTGGTCCAAATGTTATCGTATCTACTTCTCCATCAGTTGTTACAATTTTTGATTTTGTATAGTATATAGCACCCTCAACTTTTCCATCTACCTCTATTACAAATGAAAGATCCTTTATAAAATCACTGTGTTCTCTCATTTTGTGCACAACAAAATGCTCATGTGCACCTGGGAAATATAGATTCCAGAAAGCATCTCTGGCTATTTCTTCACATCTTCTGTAATCTTTTTCTTCTTCATTTCTCACGATTATATTGTGTTTATCAAGAAAATCACACATGTTATCCACCCCATTAATTATTATTTTTTATATTATACTATACTAAATATTAATTATAAATATATAGAAAATGCTGTCGGGAAAATTCCGACAGCACTTTTATTCATCATCTTCAACATATTCAAGTATATCACCAGGCTGACAGTCCAAAGCCTTGCATATTTCGTTCAATGTTGAAAATCTGACCGCCTTTGCCTTGTTGTTTTTAAGAATAGATAGATTGGCGTTTGTGATGTTTATTTTTTCTACAAGTTCTTTTGATGACATTTTTCTCTTTGCCATCATCACATCAAGATTTACTACTATTGCCATAATCCACCTCCCTATATAGTAAGATCGTTCTCCTCTTTTATATCTATTGCATCTCTGAATGATTCTGCAATTACAAAACTTAAAAGACCAGGTATCAGCGACATACACATATCAGCTGTTATAAATACTCCTGGTATTATTGTTATTATTGTTCCATTAGAACCTGGAGTAACTAGCGCTGTTATATAGTCTATTATAGTCATAACTATAAATGTATATCCTATCATATTGAATCTATCAACATTCCTTCTTTTAAATATTGTATCATAAGAATCGTTTATTATTCGTATTAATAGTACGGATACTATAAACATCACTACAAGAAATACGATCCATGTAGTATCTAAATTCGGTTCTTTTATTAATCCTACAAAATTTAACACTACTGCAACTATCATTGTTACTGTGAAAAATATCATAATGTAAAGCACTAATTTAAGATATTTTTTTGAATTTGATTTTTTCATAATATCACTCCCTATATTGTAAGATCATTTTCTTCTTTTATATTTATTGCTTTCTGAAATGAGTCTGCTATCAGAAAACATAGTAGACATGGTATCATAAGTATGCACATTGTTCCCGATATCACAAAAAATGATCCACAGTCTATAAGTGCTCCCGCTGAAACCTCTCCTGTAATTACACAATTTACATAGTCAAACAGTATCAAGACAAGAAACATATATCCCAGTCTATTAAATCTTTTAACATTATTTTGAGTAAATATATATTCTTCTGAACTATTTATACTTACCATTATTGTCACAAGCATCCGTATAAATATTATAATTGTCAATGTCTGTATAATTAATAATACTGTATCTTTCCAGTTTTTTATTTCTAGTATTCCGCTTGGTGTTGCAGCAATCAATACCATCATTAACATAAGTATCATTATTGGAATTATTATATTCAAAATAAATCTTGCACCTTTTGTTTTCATAAACTTCACCTCATCTATATCGAACTATTTAATATTTTCTATTTTCTTTATTTTTTCTACATATACACTCAAAGGAACTTTCGAGCTATAATAATCTTCATTTTTAATATATAAATCTGGAGTTACTTTTTCTTCCTCATCACATATTCCACTTTCAGTTAATGACATTGCAGAAGACATCCTTACAATTAAATTACTATTATTCAACTTGAATAAAACTGGATCTACACTATATCCATCACCCCCAGTTTTTGTTCCAATTATTGTTGCAAAATTTTTTTCTTTACAGAAAACTGCAAATGATTCAGAAGCAGAAAATACATTTTCATCAACAAGAAGATATATATTTCCATTAAAAGGATATTTTGCTTTTCCTTTTATATACGTATTATCATTAGAAAACTCAGTAAACATATTCGGAACTTCTTTTGGAGCTTTTTCTAATATTTTATCTGGAAGTTCATCTATGTTATGTAAATTTTCACTTCTTCTACTTGTATAATCTTTTATCGTTTTTGAATCATTTCTGAATAGTGTATATCCACCACAACTATAATTCTTATTCGTTATAGTAGATATCAATTCCATCCAATATAAATCATTTCCACCAGTATTTCCTCTTATATCAATAATAAGAGCTTTATAATTATTTTTATTTTTTAAAAATTTTTCTATTTTTATCATATCATTATCAATATTGCCACTCGCTGAATTCATCTGTGGAATAGATATGTATGCTATATTTCCTTTCATAACATCAATTGTATCTATGTCTTTGAACACATCTTCATATTTTTCAATTCCTTTTATTTCATTCATCGACTCATATCTTTCTATTACATCTTTATCCTCTAGAATTGGAAAATATCCTATAGGCTCATATACTTTTTGGTAATAATCAAATACTTTTTTATCTGATATAACACCATTATGTCCTTTATTTAATTTCCGAAGAATCTTATTCAAAGTATACATAAATTCTTTATCAGAAGATGTTTCTAACACCATCTCCTTAAATTCTTCCTTTTTCGATAGCCAGTCAATTCCATTAAGTCGTTTATTTACCTCAAGAAATGGATATCCTTTTTCTACCTCACTATACATCTGTTCAAAGTCCTCTATTTTTTCCTCTGTTGTTAGAGTTGATTTATTATCACCTGTTAAATTACTCGAACATCCAGTTAAAATAAATGACCGTAATAATATTCCCAATATAAGCAACCTTTTCTTCATAGAAATTTACCTCCATTAGTTGAATTGTCGTACTTATACATAGCTTTCGAATTAATTCGTGTCATAATTAGTATTTGATTATATATTTATCTTAAGTTCATATTACCACTATTGTTATCGTTTTTCAATATATTTTTATCTATTAACATTATATTTTTTGTTTTTTTCAATATTAAAAAGTCTGATTCGATTATATATCGATTCAGACTTTTTATTTTTTATATTTATTGAATTTTTAGCTTAAATCTACTTATCTTCGATTTCAATATCTCCAGATACATTTTCAATAATCATTTTGGGTCCTTTTGAATTTTTAATAAATTCGTATTGATACTTTTGACTGTTATAGTAAATATTCTCACTACTATTTGCTTCTATACTATAGTTTTTGCCATCTACTTTTATATCTCCCTCTACTGAGCTTATATATACATTTTTATTCGCTATTCCTGTATATATACAATCACCATCTACTGTATCCATTTTTATTTCATTCCCGAATGTATTTAATGCTGAAACGTCTCCATCTGTAGTATCAAGATTACATGATGTATATTTTATATTTTTTAGAGATATGTCCCCACCTACTGTATCTATTTTTAGACTATTTAATAATTTATTCTCTGGTATAGTTATATTTATCTTATTTCTGTTATCCTTTTCTGATGTAAAATACATTATTTTCAAATCTTCTGAATCTGACTCTATAAAAAGAGTATTATTATTAACTTCCATATTTTTTATACTTTCTTGGTCGTCAAAATTATACTTCACAGAATAATCTTTTCCTATAGAAATTTCTACGTCTGCATCTACTGATGATATATCTATATTTGAAAATTCTTCTACTTTAATACTTTTTTCTTCTTTTGATACATTTGTTATTTCATTTTTATTATCGTCCATTTTACTTCCTGCTGTATATAATCCTATTCCTAATATTAATATAGCCACCATACAAATCACTATTTTCTTAATCATTTTTAGATCTCCTTTCAACAAAATTTGAAATTTTAATAGTTATTTTCTTCAATAAAAATCTAAAAAAAGGAACAAACATACATATCAATAATACTGTAACAGATATCAGTATAAGTGATCCTCCAAACGTCTTCATCCATAAAGCAGGATTAAAATTCACAAGATAGCTAAATGACTCCACAAACATAGAAACTGAAACTTTTGAAAACACAAGTATTATCATTAATATTGCAAATATCAATGCAATAATTGTTATCAATGTACCAATTAATATACCTATTATTGGAAGAGATACAGGAAGTGAGCATATTGCTATAATACCTATAATAAATGCCTTACTTATATCTTTATCATCCTTATCAAGAGTTTTCTTCGCTGATTCTGCATATATTTTTGAAGAAAGATTTTTAGGGTTCCCGAATCTATCTGTAAGTTCTTCATACTCTATAATCCCTGCATCTTCTGCATACTCTCTATAGAAATTTAAAGCTTCTTCTCTATCTTCATCATTAAGTTTATGAAGATGTCTTGCTAATTCGTTGAAATACTTATTATTTGTCATTACTTACATCCTCCTCAAGTAATATATCCATCTTCTTCTTCATTTCATTCCATTCCGATATATATTTTTCAAGCTCTAACTCACCTTTTTGAGTTAATTTATAATACCTTCGATTTCTTCCCTGGTAAGGCATATCATATACACTCAAAAGTTCGTTTTTCTGCAATCTTTTCAAAGCTGGATACATCGCTGTTTCAGAAACATCCAGTATTTCCCTTACTTCCTGAGTTATTGCATATCCATACTCATCTTTATTTCGAAGTATACTCAGAACTACGAAATCAAGTATTGCTCCACCTATCTGAAATCCCAAGTAAATCACCTCACTAAATAATTATTTATTCTCTTATATTATAAATCGAATAATATTATAAGTCAATAAACTAATGTTAAATTTAAAATTATATTATCCTGTATTCAAACTTTTAAAATCTATTATTAGAAATACAAAATAAAAAGAGCCTGCTTAACACAGACTCTATCTAATTATTTTTCATCTTCTATATACATACCTATATTATATCTATTTCTACCTACAGTGGCTTTCCCATATTCTATAGCACACATAGGACATTCATTTATACATTTCAGACATTGCCGACATTCTTTTCCCCATACTGGTTTTCCATTTTCAATATGTATAGTCTTTATAGGACAGTTTCTTTCGCACACTCCACAACCTATACACTTTTCCGTTGCATAAAAACTCTTCGTACTTCTTGCAAATTTATTAAATCCCAAATTTACTATTCCAGATTTGATCCATGAAAAGCTGCCTTCTTCTGCTCTATATGTATATTTTCTGTTTTTTATTTCACCTGAAATTTCTTTTATCTCAATCTCAGCATTTTTTATCTTTCTTATCGCATCTTCTTTATTATCCGGATCTGAACCTACTATATAATTATTTGGCATTACTATACTATAGTTGCTGTCAGTTCTATATACCTTTGAAAATTTCTTAAGTGCATATCCTACATTTTCTCCACATGTACACACTGCAAATGTAAAAGAATCAACTTTTCCCAGATTTTGAGCAAATGAAATCATAATTTCTGGAGCTCCCCAGGCATAAACAGGAAATACAAAACCTATATAATTTTCGTTTTCTACATCTGGTATATTTTCTTTAGACGATATATCAAATACTCTATCTCCAATATTTTCCGCTATCTTTTCTGCAACCCATTTTGAATTACCTGTTCCAGAAAAATAAAATATCATTATCTCATCTCCAATCAGTTATCTATTGAATTCTTTTGCTGAAATATATCCATATTCACTATCAGCATTTTCTACAGCCCTAAGTATAGCCTCTGATACAACTCTTGATGCAAGAGTTCCTATCATGTCGCAATCGGCTGGAACATCTCCCAGAGAAACTGCATATATACTATCGCCATCCGCAGAAGTATGTACTGGTCTTATCGATCTTGCATATCCATTCTGTGACATTCCTGCTATCTTACAAAGCTGTGTCTTGTTGAATTTCGCATTTGTAAATACAACAGCAAGTGTAGTGTTGCCAGTAAATTTATTATCCATGCTTTCCATTAATTTGAACAGCTCCTCTTCTGAATCAGAAAAAGATTTTTTATCCTCAGAAAGAAGTCCCGCTATTTTCTGTCCATTTTTCCAGTCGTATATATCACCAAGTGCATTTACTGCTACAACCGCTCCAACTTTTATATCACCTATCTGAACTGCATAGCTTCCTATTCCAGATTTCATACAGAAATCCATTCCCTTGAATTTTCCTACAGTAGCACCTGTACCTGCTCCATAATTTCCGTCTCTATAGTTTCCTTTTTCTGAATTTACACAGGCCTCATACCCCATTTCTCTATTTGGTCTTGTAAAAGTATCACCTACAGTCAGATCAAATAGACATGACTGACATACCAGAGGAACTTTTGTAACACCTACATCGAATCCTATACCTTTTTCTTCAAGGTATTTTCTTACACCCGAAGATGCCTCAAGTCCAAATGCACTTCCACCGCTTAGTAAAATTGCATTTATCTCCTGTGCAGCTGCCATCGGCTTTAGAAGTTCGCTTTCTATAGATGCCGGACCTCCTCCTCTTACATCGAGACCGGCTGCAGCACCTTTTTCAAATATAAAAACTGTACATCCTGTAGCTGCTTCTCTGTTTTCTGCACTTCCTATTTTTAGATTATCAAAATCTTTTATGCTTATTTCTTTCAAAATATGCTCACCTCTCTAAAGTAGAAATCATGTTTCATATATATAATTTTATTTCTATTCAAAATCAACTTCATATATTTCAATACTTTCTTCATTTTTCTCATCTATTGTAAAATCATTTTGGAAGAACCATTTATATGCACGATTTGCAATTATCTTCGTTTCAACAAAATCTAATCCGCCTCCAACAACTGCTCCTACGCCAGGTATAAGTTTTCCCAAATTTACAACACCTTTTGTTCCAAACTTAGTTATAAATCTAAAACCCACCCTTTGGTTAATTTTGGTTAGAACTTTTCCTGGTATTTTTTTGATCAAATTATTTGTAAATTTAACACCAAACTTTATACTTGTTTGCTTTACTAATGCATTAACCGAAACACCAGCGAGACAAGCATATACAAATGTTTGTGTTTCATCACTATCAAGTTCAAAACCAGCCATATATGAAACACAGGCAACCATACGCATTTGAACATATAATACACTCGTAACATTTGCTGGTAGTGTTACTGGCATTGTAATCACTCCACCAAATCCAGTAATAAATCCTGATGTTGCACATTTAGTAATTTGATTTTTAAGCATTGCTTCACAAGCAAGTTCCCTAGTTTCGTATTTTCTTAAATATTCATTTGCCATATCTTTTACACTAGGACTTACTTTTGGAATACCATTCAAACATTTATCATAACATGAATCTAAAATTTTCATAATCTCTGCTTGAGATAATTTTTCTTATTATTTTTAGCCATATTTTCTTTAATCCTTTCGTATATGTATTTACTTATATATTTATTTTATATTATTATCATACGATTTTTCTAAGTTCTATAATTTTGTCTGAAGTTTTCATAATAATCTCTCTTCATGTTGTATATAATTCTATACTTAGATTATATTATCCTTTATGAAATCAGAGCACCAACTCCCGGTTTTATTTTGTTAACCAACAGTTGTATCGTTTAAATTTTAACATTTATACTGTTATATTTGAGCATATTACAAAGAATAGTATTACGGCTGTAACTATAAAAGCAAAAAATAGTATAGCAAATATTTTTATCCCCTTCCATATATCTACAGGCTTTTTATTATCTTTTTTATCTCTATTTTTCGTATACTTATCAAAATCAGCAAAAAATTTAAATAGTTTCAGCCATTCACTCTATTAGAATATTGTTTATAACAAATTATATATCTTTTTAAATATGTTTTCATCTATCATATATTAATAGAATCAATCTATTTATAACAATATATTATAATATATATTTAAACTAAAATTAATAATAATCAACAATATAATAAAAGCAGTAAATCAATTATAAATGATTTACTGCTTTCTTAATTACTATTTCTTGACAGCTGAAATTATAAGCATCATAGGTCTTCTCATTTCATCCTTCATACCATCTATATACATCATTTCTTCAGGTGGCTTTGGCTCTACTACTCTTTTAAGTTCAAAACCCTCTCTAAGTAATTTATCTATATAAGTTGTAATTGTCCTATGATATTTTGTTACATTTTCTCCTAGAAATACTGTATTTCTTTTACCTTCGTAATAATAATTATCAACTGGAAAATGCATTATATTGCCATTTTCATCATAGTACCAATCCTGTTTTCCCTCAGCTGTAAAAACTGGATGTTCCACTGAAAATATAAATTCACCCTTTGTTTTAAGAGATTTATATATTTTGGATAAAAGTTCATTAAAATTTTCAATATAGTGTATTGCCAGCGAACTTATTATTATATCAAACTCATCCTGATAATTTATATCTTCCATTGCCATACATATATAATTTATATTTTCTCTATTATTTTTATTTCTTGCTTCTTCAAGCATTTTTTCTGATATATCCGTTCCAATCACTAAATCAGCTCCATTATCAGAAGCATAAGAACAATGCCATCCATAGCCACAACCAAGATCGAGAACTTTTTTATTATTAAAATCAGGAAGTATTTTTTTTAGTTCATACCATTCTCCTGCACCCTCAAGTCCTTTTTTAGATCTTTCCATTTCAGCATATTTTTTAAAAAACTTTTCATTATCATACTTATTTTCTTTCATAATTCTTCCTTCCATTTAAAATTGTATTTATCTCCTGAGCAGTTGCCATCGGCTTTAGAAGTTCGCTTTCTATAGATGCCGGACCTCCTCCTCTTACATCGAGATCTGCTACAGCACCTTTTTCAAATATAAAAACTGTACATCCTATAGCTACTTCTCTACTTTCTACACTTCCAATTCTTAAATTCTTTTATGCTTATTTATTTCATAAATATCTTCCTATTTATTTTCTTCTTTTGATTCAATGTATTTAAGTATTATATTTAATATAGGGTATAATACTCCAGCCACTACAAATATAATCCATGATTTATCCCAACTATCAGTAGTCATACTGTATATTACATAAAAAGCAACAAATCCCATCCAATATATGCTGTTTATCAGTTTTGAAAATGTCATTTTAGAATTGTAGCTATTATATTCATTTAAGTTTTCTATTTTTTTCTTTGGAGAAAATTCTTCTTCCTGAAGTATTCTTTGGTATGTACCCCATCTTATAGCTGTCTTTACAAATATAAATACCGCACAGGCTACAACAAAAATCATAACACATACCATCTTTATAGAAAAATAATCATCTTTGTTTAATACTCCTGCAATTAAAATTGGAGATATAGAAAAAATACAAATTACCACTCCTATAATATTATTTAGGGTTCTCCTCATTTTATAATTCTCTTTTCGTTCCTTTATCTCATTTTCTATACTCCGGCTTACAGATATCTCTTCATAATCCATATATTCAAACTCTGATGATATATGTCCACTCATTATAAACATCGACACTGCAATTGATACCATAAGTAAAAGAATTAATACCCCTACTCCAGAAGCAATTCCCTCACTTATATTCATTGCACCAGCTTCACAAGCTCCAGATAAAAATATAAGCACTATAGGAGATATAATACAAAGAAATACACCTGTTGGAATTAGTTTTTCTATCCTCAATTTTTGATTTATAAATTTATATACTTCATCATCAGATACTTTCCTAGGTTCATTGTGTGATTGTATTTCATTTATTTTCTCTACTTCTGGATAGTATTCTCTATTTTCTAATTCATTATCTTTTGATTTAGATTCTATATTGTCTTTTAAAAGATAATCTGTTGTTACCCCAAATAACTCTGAAAGTTTTATTATTTTTTCTATATCTGGTATAGATTGACCACTTTCCCATTTTGATACAGACTGTCTACTTACATCCATATATTCAGCCAGATTTTCCTGAGACCATCCTCTGCTTTTTCTAAGTTCTATAATCTTGTCTGAAATTTTCATAATAACCTCTCCTCATGTTGTATATAATTCTATACTCAGATTATATTATCCTTTATGAAATCAGACCACCAACTCCCGGTTTTATTTTGTCAACCAACAGTTGCATCGTTTAAATTTCAACATTTATACAGTTATATTTGAGTATATTACAAAGAATAGTATTACGACTGTAACTATAAAAGCAAAGAATAATATGGCAAATATTTTTAGTCCCTTCCATATATCTACAGGCTTTTTATTATCTTTTTTATCCCCATTTTTTGTATATTTATCAAGATCATCAATATATTTAAATAGTTTCATATCTTCACTCCATTCAGGTATTATAATTTTTTATTCAACACTATATAAATACGGTAACAAATCTCTTGCCCTTACTTTTTTGACTCCTCCATTCTCCATAACTATAACCTCACATTCCGGTGCATAATCTGAAAGCATCTGTCTACAGTTTCCACATGGAGGTATAATTTCATCTCCATTTTTTCCTCTTACTGCTACAATAGATAAAAATTCCCTCTGACCATCTGTAATAGCAGCTCCTATTGCAACCTGTTCTGCACATGCACCATGAAGCGAATAAACATTTACACCTATGTATATTTTTCCATTTCTGCATCTAACCGCTGCACCAACTGTGTGGTTTTCATATTTATAATCGTAATTTCTTTTTATTACATCTGATGCAGCCTTTATCAACTCCTCATCTCCTTCATTAAGTAAATTCTCTCGTTTATATCTATCTATATATTCTTTCGTATATCTGCATACAGCGAAACATTTACCACATAAATCAGCTTCTATACCTGTTTCTCTCTTCATAATTTCAATCTGCTTTTCATAGCATTTTTCAACATCAACTATATTCTCTCTTTTCATTCCGGGAGCCCATAGAGTATTTTTAAGAGCAGATGCAGGACATTTATCAACACAGATACTACAATTTCCGCATAATGATCCTCCCGCTGGTATATCTGCTTCAAGTGGTGCATCAGTAAGAAGAGATGATATTCTTATTGCACAACCATACTCTTTTGTAACAAGTAGACAATTTTTTCCTATCCATCCAATGCCAGCCATTGTTGCAACGGTTTTATGTGGCAGTTCTGATATTCTATTTTCATTTATTTTTACTCTGTCTGTAGTCTGTGCATATGATTTGTATCCTCTGTCTAACAGATATTTTTCACCTGCTGATACAATATCATTCAGTTTGTTGTTCAAAGTATGATACATATTATAGTATTCTTCTGTAGGTGCACTTTTCAGTTGTATTACAAGTTCCACTGGAAGAGGTACTGCAACCGCCACACCTCTTTTATACTGACAATCGTCTCTATGACTCATATCAGCTATACCTACAAGTACAGCACCCTTATTATATAAAAGTTCTTTCAGTCCTTTTGTAATATTTTCCATATTAAAATCACACCTTTCCAACATTCGTATTACCTTTAAAAATCTATATTAATATATTTTTATCTCTAGACTATCAAGCAATGATACTACTTCCGGAAATGAGAATTTTGCATCTTTCAACATATTTGTATTTATATCTATCTCATATCCAGTAGATTCTCTAAAATCACATTTCATAAGATTAGAGTTTATATATTGAGTTGATTTCAGATTACATCCATTAAATTTTCCACTTCTTATATTGCATTCATCGAATATGCATTCATTAAAAATATTCCCAGAAAAATCATATTTGACAAAATTCATTCCTGAAAAAGTACAGTATTTCAGAAAACAATCTGATATACTTTTGATTGGTTCAAAAATCTGTCCTTCTGATACAAAATTTGCCATATTTATTCCAATTATATTGCAGGATACAAATTCAGTTTCTCTTATACCTGTTGATTCTGATTTTATAGACGATATACTGCAGTTTATAAACCTACATTCATTAAATATACAATTTTTCAAAGTACAATCTTCAAATACACAGTTTTCAAATTTACAATCTATAAACTCGATATCCTCTATATTTTCTCCATACAACTTTTTTTCTTTTATTATTTTATCTTCATAAACCATAAAAATCCTCCGAATTAATATATATCTAGATTATACAATAAAAAAACGCCACCGGCATATACCGATGGCATTATAAATATTTTTATTCAATTCAATATTATTCAGCTATTTCCCAGTTGTGGTAGATATCCTGAACATCGTCATCATCTTCAAGCATATCTATAAGTTTTTCCATAGCATGAACCTGTCCTTCTTCTTCAAGAACAGTTGTAGTCTGAGGTATCATTTTAACGTCTGCTGATATAAACTCGTATCCTGCTTCTTTTAATGCATCCCTTACTGCACCGAAATCAGCTGGATCAGTTATTACCTCAAATCCGTCCTCTTCTGTTATGAAATCTTCTGCACCAGCTTCTAAAGCTGCATCCATTAATTCATCTTCACTTACACCGTCTTCAGCTGCAACAAGTATCTGTCCTTTTCTGTCGAACATGAAAGATACACATCCTGAAGTACCAAGATTTCCACCGTTTTTATCGAAGTAGTATCTTATATTTCCTGCAGTTCTGTTTTTGTTGTCAGTAAGTGCATTTACTATAACTGCAACTCCTCCTGGTCCATATCCTTCATAAACTATTGTTTCGTAGTTTTCAGCATTTCCTGCACCAGTACCTTTTGCTATTGCTCTATCTATATTATCGTTTGGCATGTTGTCTGCCTTAGCTTTTTCTATAGCTGTTTTAAGAGCTGCATTGTATTCTGGATCTCCTCCACCATCTTTAGCAGCAACTGTTATTGCTCTAGCGTGTTTTGTAAATACTTTTGCTCTCTGGGCATCCTGTTTCCCTTTTCTATTGATTATGTTTCCTATACGTCCCATAATTCCACTCCTTCTAATCTTTTATCACTCTAAAATTCTACCACAAAATATCTGTTTAGTAAATTAGAATTTCGGAGGTGTTGGTGCTGTATGTCTCTTATGCTCACTGTTTCTGTGTAATCTATCTATTATTTCAAGGTGTTCTTTTGGAACTTCATCTCTTCTTCCCTCTACAACAGCATCTATATAATCATAAGTTGTTCCCATTTCATTCTCATCTGTCTGTCCTTCCCAAAGTCCTGCAGACGGAGCTTTGTTTATTATATCCTCATGTACTCCAAGCTCTTTTGCCCATTCGAATACTTCTCTCTTTGTAAGGTTTGCAAGTGGAAGAAGGTCTACTCCTCCATCTCCATGTTTTGTGAAATATCCTGTATGTATTTCAGCTGCATTATCTGTACCAACCACAAGGTATCCAAGATCATTTGCAACAGTGTATATAGTACTCATTCTTATTCTCGCTCTAAGATTTGCATCTGTCATTCTCAGATACTCTTCTTTAAGAAGATTTTTTTCTCTAAGCTTTTCTGTTACAAGATCAAGTATCATATTCTGAGGCTCTGCAAGTTCCAGGTCAAGATATTCTATATTACATCCTTCTATAACTTTAAGTGCATCCTCTCTATCCTTTGGATTTGATTTTATACTCATTATTACACCCATTGAATTTTCCGGGCATGCTTTTTTTATAAGGTATGACACAACAGCAGAATCAATTCCACCTGATACTCCTACTATAAGTCCTTTTGCATGTGCTTCTGAAACCTTATCCTTTAACCACTGCACAACTTTTTCTATATGTTCTTTTCTATCCATGATGTCCCTCCTAGTCTAGTATTATCTTTCCATCTTTTTCTGTAAGGTAAAACTCTTCTCCATCAGATATTTTTGCCGTTCCATTTGTTATATCAGTTATTCTCTCAACAAGTGCATCTCTATCCTCTGGCTTTGAATATATAATAAACTCAACATCTTCAAGATATATTGTATCCTTTACAAAATATCCAAGGTTCATTATCTCATTCTGAACTTTTCCTATCTGATTATAATCTATTTTTATCTTTACTTCCTGATACCATATTCTATCTATTATACCAGCTGCTTCAAGCCCTATCTTTGCACCTTTTGTATATGCTCTTACAAGACCTCCTGCACCTAGCTTTATACCACCGAAATATCTGGTAACAACTACAGCCACATCTCTTAAATCCTCTTTTTTTATAACTTCAAGAGTAGGTATACCTGCAGTTCCCTGTGGTTCTCCATCATCACTGTATCTCTGTATATTCATTGTAGGGCCTATTGTATATGCCCATACATTATGTGTAGCATCCTTGTGCTTTTTCTTTATCTCGTTTACAAATTCAATCGCTTCTTCCTCTGTTTTTACAGGTTTTGCATATCCTATAAATCTCGATCTTTCTTCTGTAAACTCATCGCTTCCGTATTCATATATAGTTCTGTATGAATTCATAATTACATCCTTTCAGATTTTTAAAACTCGAATATATTTATTCCTGTCTGCTCGTCAAATTTTCTTCCTATAGTATGCTCAAATACTGTTATAAATATTTCACTTGTTGCACCTACAACTGCTCTGTTAAGATGTCCACAATGAACAGCATCTTTCTTTGTATCTCCTATAACAATATGAAGATGTATATATGGTTTTGAATCTTTTTCTGTTATATTTCCTATTAGAGAACCTACTTCATAAAGTCCAGTGTATACTTCTCTTTTATACTCACCTGTCTCCATGTTATAAAGTCCTATCTCTGTTTCCTTTGTAGCACCGATTCCTGATATAGCTGCTGTTTTTATGTTTTCTTTTACACATACCTCGTTTATTTTTTCAAGTATTTCTTCTCCATAGTCAACTCTGAGTGCTATTGTATTTCCTGATTTTACATACTGCATAGTAATTCACCTCTTTTTTAATCTATATACTATTATATCTCAATAACAGATTTATTTTAAGAATTATTTGAAAAAAAAAATCCGCCTTTCCCGAAAGGCGGATTTTCTAAAAAGCTGATACATTACGATTATCTTGTCTGATTAGTCTACTATCTTCTTAGCGTCTTTATATTTTTTGTATGAAATTTCAACAAGAGATTTTTCCTTGCTGTGAGTTAGCATTTCTATTGCATCTTTCACTTTAAAGAATCCTCCATCAAGAAATTCCGGATCGATTTTGCAGTCAGTTTTTTCTGCGTCCATTATAAACCAGTTTATAGCATTACACACTCTCTGCTGTCTACTTCTTGAGAAGAACTCGTATATTGTGTCACCAGCTATATCAAGAAGTTTTACATCAACACCAGTTTCTGCTTTTACTCTTTCTATAGCACTTTCCTGAGCCATATCAGTTCCTGATATTTTTCCCTTTGGAAGTGTCCACTCACCTCTATCGTTCTTAACTAGAAGAACCTGATTTGCATGAAATACTACACCACCTGAACAACGTCTTACTATCATCTCGAACCCCTCCTAAAAAAATACATGGTATTTTATAGATTAAAAAATATAATGCCAGAATATCACTCTGACTTTTCTAACTCGATAATTGCTTCAAGATAGGCTCGAAGCACATAATCTTTTTCCGAATTTCTCTTTGCCTTATACTGATTTCTAAGGATATTGAGACTTCGGTTATTACCAACTTTTAAAAGAGCTTTCGCGCAGTACTGTCTGGTCTGCGGATTAGAGTCATAAAGTCCCATTTCAAGGACTTCTCTACTCTCAGGTGAACCAATTTTTCTTATAGCAGAATACGATATTCTTCTGACGTCAGAATTATTATTTTTTGTGAGCGTATGCAGAACTTTAAGAAATCCTGCATCTCTTAACTCCCCTGCTGTCCATATCAGTGCTATAAGATCATCCGTATTTCTTTCAGTGAGAATACGTTTGTACACCTTTCTCTTAAAGTATAACATTTTTTCGTCTTTTAATCTATTCAAAAAAGAAAGTCTTTCATCTTTTCCTAGTTCAAGATAGTTTTCAAGCTCATCTTTCTGTGATGTATCTGATACCGCCCTGTTTTTTTCTCGTTCTTCAAGTTTTGCCTTTATTATATGATCATTTATTTCCCGGGCACTTAAATTTCTTACTCTTTCTATCTGACCTATATTCAGAGATTCTTTATATAGAAGATATGTTATCTGATAATCCTCCAAAGAATCTATATTTTTCCAGCTTATTTCCATCTAAATCCCTACTTTTCAATTATAAACTGTTTGTATATATTGAAATCTTCTTCAACAAGAGATACTCTGAAAGTTATTCCATTCTCTCCGTATTCAAATTCCTCTACATTATATTTATCCTTGCATCTACTGAATATATCCCCTCTATCATATGGAATTAAAAGTTCAACATCATATGTATTTTCCATAACAGCTTTTTCTATCATATTAAGCAGCTTATCCATATTTATTCCCTGCTTTGCTGATATGTATACTATGTCATCATGATTTTTTGGATATATATCAAGTTCAAGTTTATCTACTTTATTGTAGACAAGTATTGTCTTTTTGTCGTCTGCTCCAAGTTCCTTCAGAACTTTTTCTGTTGTTTTTTTCTGTATCTCAAAACTCTCATTTGTTGCATCTATTACATGAAGTATAAGATCAGCGTAGTTTACCTCCTCAAGTGTAGATTTAAAAGCATCTACTAAATCGTGAGGCAGTTTACTTACAAAACCAACAGTATCTACGACAAGAAAATCCTTTTTATTCGGAAGTACAGCCTTTCTTAGAGTTACATCAAGTGTTGCAAACAGCATATCTTTTACAAACACTTCCTTTTCTTCCTCATAGTCTTTGTGTGTCTTTATAAGCTCATTTAAAAGAGTCGATTTTCCAGCATTTGTATATCCTACAAGTGCCACTATTGGAATATTTGATTTTTTTCTCTGAGTTCTCTGAGTCTCCCTGTTTTTCTTTACAAGTTTAAGTTCTTTTCTTATATCCGCTGCTCTGTTTAATATATGTCTTTTATCTATTTCCAGTTTCTGTTCCCCTGGACCTCTTGTTCCTATACCAGCTCCGGTTCTACTCATCGCCTCTCCCATTCCATAAAGTCTTGGAAGTCTGTACTTAAGCTGTGCAAGTTCTACCTGAAGTTTACCCTCCTTGCTCTTTGCTCTCTGTGCGAATATATCTAGTATAAGTGTAGTTCTGTCTATTACTTTTATTCCTGTAAGGTCTTCTATGTTTCTCGTCTGAGCTCCAGAAAGTTCGTCGTTGAATATTATCAGAGTCGCTTCAAGACTTTCGCAGTAGGTTCTTATCTCCTCTACTTTTCCCTTTCCTATATAGTATGCTGCATCCACTGCATGTCTATTCTGTATAAGAGATCCTACTACTTCAGCTCCTGCTGCCTTTGCAAGCTCCTTTAGTTCCTCCATAGAATCGTTTATATCTATATCGTCGGTTCTTTTTGCTATTGATGTCAGATTCATACCTACAAGCAAAGCTCTTTCTGTCACCTGTTCGTGAAGATTTATATCAAGTTCATTCATGTTATCACCTCTTTTTATTACTTTTTCTAATAATTTTTATAATAATTATATATCAATAATATAATATCATAATTGATATCTTTATACGTATACATGATATAATATATACATTATATTTTGGGAGGATTGTTATGAGCGATAATTATAAATTTTTCTGTCACAAAGGCTGTGAATTTTTTCCTTGTCATAAAACCGAAGACCCGGAAAACTTCAACTGTCTTTTCTGCTATTGTCCGCTTTATGCACTTGGAGAATCATGTGGCGGAAACTTCAGATATACAGACAAGGGAATAAAAGACTGCAGCAATTGTATGCTTCCACACAAAAAATCAAATTTTGATTATATAATGAGTAAATTCCAGGATATAGTCAAAATCACTTCAAAAAATTCAAAAGAATAATTTTATATCTAAAAGGGGAAAATACTCAGGTATTCTCCCCTTTTTCATATCATATTTTATAAATTTTATATTTCTTTTGATTTTAAATACAGTTTCAATAATATCATCCAGATAACAGCAGTCAGAATTATTATGAGAGCTGCTGCATGTAAAAAGAATGTTTCTGGAAGCATATTTATTATCGGATCCTTTGATGGATCAAATATCCAGTAGTCATTTCTGAACATTATTTTATGAAAAAGCACAAATGTTTTTTCAAAGGAGACAGCCATCATAATACCTGTAACAGCTGGAATTATGACCGTCATTATAAGTGTATCTCCAAGCATTTTGTATCTTTTTCTTTTGAATGCTTCATATATAGAGTATATTATCAGAACAATTCCTGCAGCCGCTATAAAATGAACTGCCAGAAATATATTTCTGACTTCCTCAAAATGTATTTTTCCTTCATTTGAAGATGGAAGTGTTGGAAGTGAAAACTCTCCTACCCTGAATTTTGTATTATAGTCTATAAGATAGTTGTAGTTTTCTATTATTTCCGTTTCAGAAATTCCACTTGTCTGCGGTATATTAAGTTTATCTATATCCATATAATAAAGCCATCTGGAATTTACGGTTATTATGACAGCTATCGATATTATAGCTGCTGCCGATATTATTGAACCTATAAACATCGCTGCTTTTTTCAAAGTCATCACCTCGAATGTTATTTGCAACTTACTCAGGAATATATTTAATATATATTATACTATCTTAGTTGTAAAATCTTCTATATTCCATACATCATCTACAAAATCCATATAGAATTCAGGCTCATGTGATACTAGAAGTACAGTTCCTTTGAATTCTTTTATTGCCTTCTTAAGCTCGTCTTTTGCATCCACATCAAGGTGGTTAGTAGGCTCGTCAAGTACAAGGAAGTTTATGTCTTTTAGCATAATCTTACATAATCTTACCTTTGCAGCCTCTCCTCCACTTAGAACTCTCACAAGACTTGTTATATGTTCATTTGTAAGTCCACATTTTGCAAGTGCCTGTCTTACCTCATAGTTTGTAAGGCCTGGATATTCCTGCCATATTTCCTCCATGGCAGTATTATTGTTGTCGTTTGAACTTTCCTGTTCGAAATATCCAACCTCAAGGTAATCTCCAAGTTTAACTTCTCCACTGTACGGTTTTATCATTCCAAGAAGAGTCTTTAGAAGTGTAGATTTACCTATACCGTTCATCCCTTTAAGTGCTATTTTCTTCCCTCTTTCAAGCTGGAAGTTTAGAGGCTTAGTAAGTGGCTCACCGTATCCAAGTACAAGATCCTTTGTCTCAAATACAATTTTTCCAGATACCCTAGCATCTCTGAAAGCAAATGTAGGCTTGATTTTTTCCTTTGGTCTTTCAAGTATCTCCATTTTATCAAGCTGTTTCTGTCTTGAGTTTGCCATACCTCTTGTAGCAACTCTAGCCTTGTTTCTTGCTATGAAGTCCTCAAGTTTTTCTCTTTCCTTCATTTGTCTTTCGTATGCCTGTTCTTCCTGTCTTTTCTTTATCTCGTTAAGTCTTTCGAACTCGTCATAGTTTCCTTTGTATCTGTTAAGCTCTCCATTTTCAAGATGATATACGACATTACATGTATTGTTTATAAAGCTTATATCGTGTGATACAAGTACAAATGCATTTTCATATTCCTGAAGATACTTAGTAAGCCATACTATATGTTCTTCATCAAGATAGTTTGTAGGCTCATCAAGTATAAGTATTGTAGGATTTTCAAGAAGAAGTTTAGTAAGAAGTACCTTTGTTCTCTGTCCACCACTAAGATCTGTTACATCTCTATCAAGTCCGATATCCCCAAGTCCAAGTCCATTTGCAACCTCGTTTATTTTTGCATCTATTGTATAGAATCCACTGTGCTCAAGGATAGTCTGTATCTCAGCAGTATCCTCCATAAGTTTTGCCATTTCATCATCAGATGCCTCTCCCATTTTCTCATACATCTGAAGCATCTCCTGCTCAAGTTCAAACATATGTCCAAATGCTTCTCTAAGCACTTCTCTTATTGTTTTTCCTTTTCCTAAAACCGTATGCTGATCAAGATATCCAACTGTAACCCTAGATGACCATTTTATATTTCCTGCATCAGGCATAAGTTTTTTGGTTATTATATTAAGGAAACTTGATTTTCCCTCTCCATTCGCTCCAACAAGTGCTATATGCTCACCTTTTCTTATTCTGAATGATACGTTTTCAAGTATAACCCTTGCTCCGAAGCCATGACTCACATTTTCTACTACTAGCATCAAAACACCTCTCTATTTATTTTATAATCATTTATTTTCACATTTATATTCAATCTATTTAATGATATATGTTTTTTGCCTATATTTCAATATATTTATGTTTTATGAATATGTATATATTATCATTCTTTTTAATACATTTTAATTTTTCATATAAACTGTTGTAATATGTGAATTTCTTCATAAAATAGCACTATTCAGCAGTTTTATGATATAATAATTACTTAGTATAGGAGGTAAAACTAATGAGAAATGATAATAATGGTGATAGCAATAGAATAAGAAGAAAAAAGATAAGTTCTTCACCGTCTAAAACTCCTTCAAAAGATACTCATAAGAAGGTGAGAACTTCAGGTAATGGAAGAAGGAAAAGAAAAAGAAAGTTTTCTGCTTTAAAAATTACCTTTCTAACTTTTCTTGCGCTTTTTGTAGTCGGCGTAGCTCTTGTACTCGGTGTTGGATTCAGTTCACTAAAAGACCTTAAGAACGTATCCGCTGCTGAACTAGACAAAAGAACTCATGTTACAACTACAATACTTTATTCAAACGGTGAGAAAATGTCCACTGCTCCAAGTGTAAACAAAAAAACACCTGTTATGCTTAATCAGATTTCACCTTATCTTCAAAAAGCTGTTGTTGCAATAGAAGATGAGCGTTTCTACCAGCATATAGGTGTCGACTTTATAGGTCTTGCAAGATCTGTTGTAAATACACTTACAGGAAATATGCAGGGTGGTTCGACTCTTGATATGCAGGTTTCAAAAATGCTTTATACAAGTACAGAACAGACAATCACTCGTAAAATAAAGGATATCTATTATGCAATTGAGATAGACAGAAAAGTTTCAAAGGACAAGATTCTTGAAACATACCTAAATAACTTCTTTGTAGGTAAAGGTCTATCAGGAGCTGAAGCTGGTGCCAGAGGATATTTTGATAAATCAGCAAAAGATCTTACTCTTGCAGAATCTGCACTTCTTGCAGGTTCAACAAAAAACCCTTCAAAATACTCTGCTTACAAAACAGCTAAACTTGATGGTACTGAAACAAAAGAAGATCTTGATCACAGACTTATAACTTTTACAAACACAGAGGATGATGATCTTGATGAGCCCACAGAAACAGAGCTTCAGATGATAGATAAAATCTATGAATGGGGTATGATAAACGAGGATAAATACAAGCGGCTTAAAGCTCAAACTCTTGTAATAAGAAAAGCCGTAAATAATCCTGATGCAAAAGAAAGACAGGAAACAGTATTATGGAAAATGAAAGAGCTTGGATATATTTCTCAGAAGGAATATACAGAAGCTCTTGCAGAAGAAATTGTTATAAGACTCCCTGAAAGTTCTGATGGAGTTTCCAGTTCTGTTGAAGACGTTATAGAGTCTGAAGTTATATCTGCTCTTATGGAACAGGGAAATACCAGAGAAGAAGCCACAAATATGTACTACAACGGTGGTCTTGTAATAAATACAACTATAGATCCAAAAATCCAGGATTCTATAGAAACTGAATATAAAAACAACAATAACTTCCCAGGAAATAAAATAGGTCCTGATGGAGTATATCAGCCACAGTCTGCCACTGTTATTCTTGATCATTCAACCGGACAGATAAAAGGACTTGTCGGCGGAAGAAATATAACGGGAAGAAAAACTCTGAACAGAGCACTTACTCCTAGACAGCCGGGTTCTACAATCAAACCTCTTGCGGTCTATACACCTGCAATTGATACCATGTCTATTACACAGGCTACTGCATTCAGTGATGCCAAGGGTGGATATAGATTTGAGAAAAACAGAAGCTGGAACCCTAGTACTACAACTGCAGGAAGTGGTTCTATGAGCCTTAGACTTGGTCTTGCCAAATCTTCTAATACAGTTGCTGTAAAAGTTGCAGAACTTCTTGGTGATTCATATGACGACTGTGTCGACATAATGATTGACTACCTTAACAACTTTGGTATAACAACACTTGCAGATAACAAGGCTACATCAGATTCAAATAATACGGACAGAACATTCCCTGCCCTTACACTTGGAGGACTTACTTATGGTATTTCTCCTCTTGAACTTGCATCTGCATATGGTGCTCTTGCAAATGGCGGTGTTTATATAGAACCTACTATATTTACTACAATAGAGACTTTTGACAATCAGACTCTTGTAAAATCATCACCTGAAAAACACAAAGTTGTAGATCCTGAGGTTGCGTATGTAATGACTGATATGCTTAAAGCTGTTATTACAGAAGGTACTGCAGGAAAAGCTCAGATTTCTGGTGGAATGCCTGTTGCCGGTAAAACCGGTACAACAAACAGTTCAAAAGAAGCATGGTTTGTCGGTTATACACCTTATTATGTAGGTGCAACTTATATAGCTGATGATGCCGGTGTAAAAGATGAAAACGGAAATGTAGTTCCTACAAGAAATATAGGAGGCGGAAGTTCTTCATCTGCTGTGCTTTGGCAGAAAATCATGACAAGAGTTCACAAAAACCTTGAGGTTAAGGATTTTGAAGTTCCAGATAATATATACTTTGAAAAAATAAATCTTCAGGATGGTGGCGCATCTTCTTCAGGTTCAAAAGCAGCCTTTATTGAAGGTACATCTGCCACAAGAGTAACTACTATGCCATCAAAACCATCTTCCGACAAAGCTGAAGAAAATACAAACAACGAAACTACTTCAGGAGACGGAAATGATGGAGGAGATGGAAACAGTGGAAACTCTGGTTCTAATAACTCCGGCTCTGAAAAACCGGATAGCGGTTCTGATAATGGTGGAGATTCTGGAAACTCTTCAGGCGGAGATTCCGGAAACTCTGGCGGAGAAAATTCCGGTTCCGAACCATCTACTGAACAATAATTTATAAATAAAAAAGCAGATTGTGAATAAAATTCTCAATCTGCTTTTTATTATATTAAATTTTCTTCTGCTATATTATGCCTTTTTCATACTTAACATCTGTCTCCGCAAGTTTTCTCATTGTTTCGATTGCCTTCTTTTCCATACGCGAAATCTGTACCTGTGATACTCCCAGACAGTTTCCTATTTCATTTTGTGTTTTATCCATAAAATACTTCTGTCTTATAACTGTTCTTGATTTCATCGGTATTCTATTTATCAGAGTCTCCAGATAAAGTCTATCAACAGTATAATCACTTTCATCCCTTTCATTTATTCTCATTAGGTCTACATAGTTAATAGTTCCACCGTCTTCTGATTCTCGGCATTCATCTATTGACTCTATATATAGATTACTTTTTTCCACATCAATTACTTCTTTTATATCCATATCGAGTCTTTCAGCAATTTCTGATGAACTTGCGTCTTTTCCATACTGTTTTAGAAAAAGCTCTTTCTCTTTTTTTATTTTCAGACCTTTTTCCTTTAGACTTCTTGATACTCTTATAATTCCATCATCCCTCAGATATCTTTTTATCTCTCCCTCAATCTTTGGAACTGCATAAGTTGAAAATTTCACATTAAAATTCATATCAAATCTCAGTATCGCCTTAAGAAGTCCCATACATCCAAGTTGAATAAGATCATCCTGCTCTTTTCCTGAATCACGGTATTTTCTGACCACACTTCTAACGAGTCCCATATTTCTACTTACAAGAATCTGTCTTGCATCAATATCTCCTTTTTGGGACTTCGCAACAAGTCTCATAATTTCACTGTGTTCCAGAAGTTCATCCTCCGGTACCACAGAGCTTTTTTCCTCACTTGCACTGACCTCTTTCATATACATAATATTGCCCCCCTATTTTTTATTCATACCAAAGTGAAACCTGTTTCAGAAATTGTGCTCAGTAAAATCCATTTACAGTAAATTAAGCTATTTTTTTATATATACTATGCTGTCGTTATATGTTACCTGTCCACCAAAATCTGATATACCTGATTCTGTTAGATAGTTTGGATTTCCATGCTTTTTCCACCATCCGACATACATTTTCACTGTATAGTCAGGAACCCCATCATCAATAACAGCTGTTACCTCTATCTTTCCCTTTTTGCCGTATAATATAACTGTTTTACTGTTTTTAACATTATATTTCTCAGCCATTTTATTGTTTAAATAAACTTTTGCCATATCTTCTCTATCCATATAATGTGCACTTGAAAGAGTATCCGATGGATGAACAGTAATCAGCCTAAGTCCTCCCTTTTCTATCTCGTCAGTGCTTTCATTTCTGATATACTCGGGGATATATGTTCCTCCTATTGATTTTGCATACTCTGAATAGATTTCTATCTTTCCGGTTTCTGTAGGAAATTTTCTATCTGCCCATGCAATATCTGTATCTATTGTAAAATTTGTATCTATGAGTTTCTGAAGAGATATCTCTGAATCGTAATCTTTTAGGGGAGCGATTACTTTTTCAAGATATTCTTCTTTTTCTACATAGGGGTATTCTTTCATTTTCATTCTTTTGGCAAGTTCTCTGAAAAAATAATATTCATCCATAAACTCATGTTTTGGATTTACCGCTTTTTCATTTACTGTTATGTATGGATTTGTCATGGAGCTGTATATTATATCCATACTTTCTAAAGTATTTGTACAAGGTATAAAAAGGTCGCATTTTGATGCCGTATCAGTCATAAACATATCAAAACACACTTTGAATTCTATATCTTCAAATACTTTTTCTAGTCTGTACAAATCCGGAAGCTGGTTTAACATATTACTTTTTGTGACTACAATCATTTTTATAGGCTCATCTGTTTCATAGGATTTTTCTATAAAATCAGATATATCACTTACATAAAATTCTCTATTCTCGCCGTATAAATAACTTTTATATGGATCTGAATCCAGAATATCAGGATAAACTCTATTGGAATAACTGACTCCTCCACCTTTGATTCCTATCTGTCCGGTTATTATCCCCAGTGAGTCTATCAGCCTTACTGTGTTTCCGCCATTTTTATATTTCTGTATACCATATCCTACATTTATATGAGATGGTGAATCCGCGTACTCAACTGCAAGGTTTTCTATATCACAAACAGAAACTCCACACTCATCGGATAGATAGTTCAGATTCTGAGACTTTACATATTCTTTGAATTCATCAAATCCATATACATAATTTTTGATAAAATTATAATCAATCAGATTTTTTTCTATTATTATTTTCACCATTGCAAGTGCAAGAGCACCATCAGTTCCTGGTTTTGTCCTTATATACAAATCAGCTGATTTTGCTGTTTCTGTATATATTGGATCTATTACAATTATCTTACTTCCATTTCTTTTTGCATCAAGAACTGCCTTCATCGTATGTATAGTAGTGTTAGCCGGATTTTTTCCCCATAGAATAATCCTTTTGCTGTTTTTCATATCATCTATTGAGTTTGATTTTACATCGCCAAAATCAGCCTTTTGTGCCTTCATACCAGCACTCCAGCATGGACCACCTTTTTGAATACATACACCTCCATAATAATTGAAAAATATATTTTCAATGCATTTCAGTACTGATCCTGTACCATACTGATCATAGTGCATTATAGATTTTGAGGAATATTTATTTTTATAATATGTAAGTTTTTCAGACATTATATCAAGTGCTTCGTCAAAATCTATTTCAACCCATACTCCATTCACTTTTTTCATAGGACTATATATCCTGTCCTTATGATTGAGTCTATCAAGATGCATTTTACCTTTTTTACATATAAATCCCTTTGTATAAGGATTTGTTTTTTCTCCTTTTATGGATAATACCTTACCATCTTCAACTTCTACACTGAATCTACAGCAATCATGGCAATCAAGTGTACAACCATGACTCAGAAATTTTTTATCTCCCATTCAATCCACCTCCTATTTATCTATATTTATGAAATAATTATACAATGTTATACAGAAAAAATCCTGCTCTACATGAACAGGATTTTCTATATAATCATTTATTAAATTTGTTCGGAATTATTTTTTATTCTTTTTATTGGCTCTTTCTATGTTAAGCTTATTTCCTTTTATCTTCTTGTTTTTCATTTTTTCTATAACAAGTTTCGCTTTTTTCTTTGGAACTTCAACAAATGTAAATTTATCATATACATCTATAGTTCCTATAGTTTTTCCAGATATTCCAGCTTCTCCAGATATAGCTCCAAGTATATCTTTTGCCTGTACTCTCTGCTTTCTTCCGACATTTATAAACAGCCTTACCATTCCTTCTCTGGCACCTGTTTCGTCAGTTTTTCCTCTTTTTCTTGATTTTTTAGGTTTTTCTTCTATTATTTCCTCTTTTTCTTCCTCACCCATAGCAAGTTTAAGAAGAGCTGCAGCTATATCTATTACAGAGTATTCTGTTTCCTCTTCTTCACAGAAGTTTTCTATCCACTGTATCTGCTTGGAAAGTTTTCCTTCTTCAACAACTCTTTTTACCTCACTGAAGAATGCTCCAACTTTCTTCTCTTCAACATCTCCTACTGTAGGTATCGGATGTTTTATAAGTTTTGACTTTGTGTATCTTTCTATATCCTTCATCTTTCTTATATCTCTTCCGTATACAAATGAGAAAGATATACCCTCTCTTCCAGCTCTTCCTGTTCTTCCTATTCTGTGAACATAGTATTCTTCATCCTGAGGAAGATCGAAGTTAAATACACATTCAACATCATCTACATCTATTCCTCTTGCCGCAACATCTGTAGCTACAAGTATATCTATAGTTCCGTTTCTGAATTTATCCATTACTATATCTCTCTGAACCTGCTTAAGATCTCCGTGAAGAGCATCCGCAAAATATCCTCTTCCCTGAAGCTCTCCTACAAGCTCATCCGCACCTTTTTTAGTGTTACAGAATACAACTGAAAGCTTTGGATTATATACATCTATAAGTCTTGAAAGAACTTCTATCTTGTTTGATGATCTTGTTTCTATATAGTACTGTTTTATATTTTCAACTGTAAGCTCTTTTCTTACAACTTTTATATGTTCCGGGTTATTCTGATATTTTTTTGTAAGTTCAAGTATTGCTTTTGGCATTGTTGCAGAGAAGAATGTAGTCTGTCTTTCATCCGGTACATTCTCAAGTATTGTCTCTATATCCTCTCTGAATCCCATATCAAGCATTTCATCCGCTTCATCAAGTACAACCATTTTTACATTTTCCGTTTTAAGTGTTCTTCTTTTTATATGGTCTATTGTACGACCTGGTGTCCCTATTATTATCTGTACTCCACCTTTAAGAGCTTTTATCTGTCTTTCTATAGGCTGCCCACCATATATAGGAAGAGCTTTTATACCGTGCATATATTTTGCAAGTTTTCTTATCTCCTGAGATACCTGTATTGCAAGCTCTCTTGTTGGACAAAGTACTATTGCCTGAAGTGATTTGTCTGATGAATCAACCATTTCAAGTATAGGTATAGAAAAGGCTGCTGTTTTTCCCGTTCCAGTCTGAGCCTGTCCTATTACGTCTCTTCCTTCAAGTATTACCGGTATAGATTTTGCCTGTATTGGAGACGGCTCTTCGAACCCCATCTCTGCTACAGCCTTTTTAATATTTTCATTTATCTGTAAATCTTCAAATTTTGTTATTTCCATATATTATTCCTTTCCGTTTCTATTTTTAGATACTAACCTTTTTATTATATACCCTGGCAAATAATAAGTAAACCTATATTTTCTCATTATAAAATATGTTTACATACTATAATACTAATTCTTTATTTTTCACAATATTCGTTATGATTCGAACGTTTACTTTTTTATAAAAATGATTCTTATGTGTTTTTTGAAACTTACTGTTACTTTTGTATCGATACCCATTTTCAATTTCTAATAATTTTCTGTTTTATCTGTTTAAATATATTTTCTGCGGGTATAATAATAAAAGCAAAAACTGTTTTATCCATTATAAATTAATATATATAGTATATTTATTAAAAAAATCGCTATTTTTTAATGTTTACATCTATTACATGTGTATAAATTAATATTTTGTATAAATTTTTTTATACATCTGTATCCCAGTTTTTTCAGTATGTAAACATTACTGAAAAAATAACAATTAATATTTGTATTTTCTTGTATACAATCTGGTTTTTTTATGGTAATATAACAGTTGCAGATTATTAAATAATTTATATAACTTACTTTTATTATATATAGGAGGTAAATTACATGACTACAGCATGGAATGGTTTTAAAACTGGTAACTGGAATAAAGAAGTTGATGTAAGAAACTTCATACAGTTAAACTATACACCATACGAGGGAGATGCATCTTTCCTTGCAGGTGAATCTAAAAATACAGAAAAATTATGGGGTGAAGTTGCTGAACTTTGTAAAAAAGAAATAGCAAACGGTGGTACTCTTGATGTAGATACTAAAACTATATCTTCTATAGATGCCTACAAGCCTGGATATATAGATAAAGAATTAGAGCAGATAGTTGGTCTTCAGACTGATGCTCCTCTAAAAAGAGCTGTTATGCCATACGGTGGTATAAGAATGGTTGAGAACTCTTGTAAAGCTTACGGATACGAGCTTGATCCAGAAGTTTCAACTATATTCCACAAATACAGAAAAACTCACAACCAGGGTGTTTTCGATGCTTATACAAAAGAAATGAGAGCTGCAAGAAAATCTGGTGTTATAACTGGTCTTCCAGATGCATACGGAAGAGGAAGAATAATAGGAGACTACAGAAGAGTTGCTCTTTACGGAGTTGACAGACTTATAGTTGACAAAATGGAGCAGAAAGAATCTCTTGAAGTTTCTACTATGGATGAATCAGTAATAAGATTAAGAGAAGAAATATCTGAGCAGATAAACGCTCTTGAAGCATTAAAAAGAATGGCTGAAAGCTACGGATTTGATATATCAAGACCAGCTGAAAACGCAAAAGAAGCTGTTCAGTGGTTATACTTCGGATACCTTGGTGCAGTTAAAGACCAGAACGGTGCTGCAATGTCACTAGGTAGAACTTCTACTTTCCTTGATATATACTTCGAAAGAGATTTAAAAGCTGGTATATTAACAGAAGAAGAAGCTCAGGAAATAATGGACCACTTCGTTATGAAGTTAAGAATGGTTAGATTCCTTAGAACTCCAGAATACAATGAATTATTCTCAGGAGACCCAACTTGGGTTACTGAATCAATAGGTGGTATGGGTATAGATGGTAGAACTCTTGTTACTAAAAACTCATTCAGAGTTCTTAACACTCTTTACACTCTTGGACCATCTCCAGAGCCAAACCTTACAGTTCTTTGGTCTACAAGACTTCCAAAAGGATTCAAAGATTTCTGTTCTAAGGTTTCAATAGATACAAGTTCAATACAGTACGAAAACGATGATCTTATGAGAGAATACTGGGGAGATGACTACGGTATAGCTTGTTGTGTATCTGCAATGAGAATAGGTAAACAGATGCAGTTCTTCGGAGCCAGAGTTAACGTAGCAAAAACTCTTCTTTACGCTATAAACGGTGGTGTTGATGAAAAATCAGGTGCTCAGGTAGGACCAAAATTCGAACCTATAACATCTGAATACCTTGACTACGATGAGGTTATGTCTAAGTTTGACTTATTCACTGAGTGGCTTGCTAACCTTTACGTAAATACTCTAAACGTTATACACTACATGCACGATAAATACTCTTATGAAGCACTAGAAATGGCACTTCATGACAGAGATGTATTCAGAACTATGGCTTGTGGTATAGCTGGTCTTTCAGTTTGTGCTGACTCTCTATCAGCTATAAAATACGCTAAAGTTAAAACTATAAGAAACGAAGATGGAATAGCTGTTGACTTCGAAATAGAAGGAGACTATCCAAAATTCGGAAACAACGACGACAGAGTTGACGAAATAGCTGTTAACATAGTTAAAGACGTTATGAACAAAATAAAACAGAACAAAACTTACAGAAATGCATACCATACTCAGTCAATACTTACTATAACTTCAAACGTTGTTTACGGTAAGAAGACTGGTAACACTCCTGATGGAAGAAGAGCTGGAGAACCATTCGCTCCAGGTGCTAACCCAATGCACGGAAGAGATGAAAACGGAGCACTTGCTTCACTTGCTTCAGTAGCAAAACTTCCATACGAATATTCTCAGGATGGTATATCTAACACATTCTCTATAATACCAAAATCATTAGGTAAAGATATGGATGAAAGAATAAACAACCTTTCTTCTATGTTAGATGGATATTTTGCTCAGAGAGCTCATCATCTAAACGTAAACGTATTTGACAGAGCTACTCTTGAAGATGCTATGGAACATCCGGAAAAATATCCACAGCTAACAGTTAGAGTTTCTGGATACGCAGTTAACTTTATAAAATTAACTAGAGAACAGCAGTTAGACGTTATAAACAGAACATTCCACAACAAAATGGCCTAATTTCAGAAGTAATCCTTTCTGGATATAGGTCGGAAAGGTAGTACATTATGATAAAAGGTAGAGTTCATTCAGTAGAAAGTTTCGGGACCGTTGACGGTCCCGGAATTAGATATATAGTATTTCTTCAGGGTTGTCCTTTGAGATGTAAATACTGCCACAATAGAGATACATGGGCTATGTGCGGCGGAAAAGAGATGACTGCTGAGGAAGTTGTTAAAGATGCTCTTAAATATAGAACTTACATGGAAGTTTCAGGTGGTGGTATAACTGTTTCCGGTGGTGAAGCCACTGCCCAGCCGGAGTTTCTTTATGAAATATTTAAGGAAGCAAAAGCTAATGGAATACATACATGTCTGGACACATCGGGATACAGATCTCCTGAATCAATATCTAAAGTTCTTGAAGTTACAGACCTTGTACTTCTTGATCTTAAGCATATGGTTCCAGAAAAAGCAAAAGATCTTGCCGGAATAAATATCGAAAAGACTTTTGAGTTTGCAAAATACCTTGATGAACACAAAATACCAGTATGGATAAGACACGTTCTTGTTCCTGGTGTTACTGATTCAGAAGAGAACCTGAACCTTATGGGTGAATTTGTTTCCAAGCTTAATAATGTAGACAGATTTGAAATTCTTCCATATCATACACTTGGTGTTCATAAATGGGAAGATATGGGACTTGAATATCCTCTTGAAGGTATTGAACAGGCTTCTGATGATGATGTTAAAAGAGCAAAGGATATAATAGAAAAATACGGTGTTTCAGTGTATAATAAATAGTATATGTAATTATATTTATTATATGCGGAGGTATACACATGAATATAGAAAACTGTATAAAAGAAAGAAGAAGTGTGAGAAAGTACAAAGAAGATGCTATTCCACACGAAGTATTTGAGAAAATTGTTGATCTTGCCAGATTTGCTCCTTCATGGAAAAATTCTCAGACAGCAAGATACCATATAATAGAAGATGCTGATACAAAAGAAAAACTGGCTTCTGAATGTGTTATGGACTTTGAGTTCAATGCTAAAACTATAAGAAGATCTGCTGCAGTTGTTGTACTTACTGCTGTTGGAAATATATGTGGATATGAGCCAGATGGATCTTTCTCTACTTCAAAGGGAGATAGATGGGAAACTTTTGATTCAGGTATAGCTTGTCAGACTTTCTGCCTTGCAGCACATGCAAATGGAGTTGGATCTGTTATACTTGGAATATTTGATGACGATAAAGTTGCAAAAGCATGCTCTATTCCAGAAAATGAGACTGTTATGGCACTTATCGCTGTTGGATATCCTGAATCTGCTTCAGGCAAAGTTCCTCCAAGAAAAGAAGTATCAGAGCTTTTATTCTTTGATAAGTAAACCTATAAAATTTGTATAAAATTAATCGAGCTGTGCGCATTAGCGTACAGCTCTTTTAATATCTATTTATTTGTTTAAACCAAGCACAACAGGAACCGATTTATATCCTACTCCCATTCTATCTATTCCCATATCGATAAGTTTTAGGAAATGCTCTCTGGTACGTATACATCCACTTCCTTTTACCTTGCAATTGTCTCCAACCTCCTTCATCATCATCTCTATAAGTTCTGGAACCGCACCATGAGATTCATGTCCTGTTAAAAAGCCTATACTTGTTTTTACAAAATCTGCTCCAGCTTCTACGCAGCATTTGCATGTTTTTCTTATCTGTTCCTCATTAAGTGCATCTGTCTCAAATATAACCTTTATTTCTTTGCCACACTTATGAGCTGCATCTGCACATGCTTTTATATCCTCAGTAACCTCGTCAAATTTTCCGCTTCTTATCATTCCGAAGTTTGCAACTATATCTATTTCCTTTACAGTTTCATATCTTCCAGCTATCTCTATCTGCTTAACCTTTGATTCTGTAGAGCTTGTTCCAAATGGAAAATCACATACAGGACAAAGCATTGTCTCACTTCCCTTTACGTATGGTTCACAAAGCTCTATATATCCCGGATTTATGCATATTGTAGCGCATCCAAGTTCTACCCCATCCTTAGTAAGTTCTATTATCTCATCCTCTGTAAACTCTGGCTTTAGAACCGAATAGTCTATATATGAAGCCAGTTCCTTTATACTCATTTCACTTGCTTTTTTATCTGGTTTTATCATATCGAATATTGAATAACAATTTTTATTTTTGTGTGTTTATGTTTGTTATTCTTCCTCCTTGAATATAATTTATCATACAAACATACATTTGTAAACATTTTGTTTCATTTTCATACATATATCAATATATAAAAACCCGAAGTTAAAACCCCGGGTTAATTCCATACTTCAATTTTATTTAACGTTGCTTTTCTTTTTTGTGTAATAAATCCGTAGTAATATATACGCTACTAATACAAGCAATATCGGTATCATCGCATTGCTGTACAATGAGTTTTTTATCTGATATAACATAGCTGTCGATACAAAAGCCAACGGTGGCAGTGCTTTTACCAGACCGTATCCCATGCCAGTCAGCCTATCCATATAACTATATGAAATATAAAGAATCACACACGATATTATATACCCTGCAACAAGTATATATGCATGGATTTTATCGTTACCAACAGTAAAATATATTAGTATCATAAATATAAGATAAAATAAAGCTTCACTAAAAATAGTTTTTTTCATACTAAAGCCCCCTTTATATATCTTTTTTTAAGAATATAATATAATAGAATACACTTCAATATTTATCCAATACTGTAACTATTTGTAATTTTAACAAAAATGCCAATTAATACTATTTCTTATAATAAAAGCAATTTCTATAATAAAAAATGAACCTCAATTATTCTCTATTCAAATAACCGGGTTCATTTTATTATTTCTATACCAATATATAATTATCAGGAAGTTCTTCCTCCGATATATTTTCATCAACATTGCATATAACAGCATCAAAATCATCACTGCTGATAAAACTACAGAATCCCTTTACACTAAGCTTTGACGAATCTGCAAGAAGATATTTTCTGACAGACAAGTTCATAGCCTTTTGCTTTACTGCCATTGTATCCATCTCAGCTGTATATACAAGTTTTCTTTCTATATCTACTCCCGCACAACTTATAAATGCGTGATCAAAATTGAATTTTTCTATATCACTTAATGTTATCGGTCCTACAGACATATTGTATTCCGGAATATACTTTCCACCGATTACAAAAAGTTCTGCCTCGCTGTCATCAAACATATTTACTATAAGCTGGCTGTGAGTAACTATCTTCACTTTTTTTCCTTTTATATATTTCAGTATTGGAACTATACTCGTTCCACCATCAAGAAATATACAGTCTCCATCTTTTACAAATTCAGATGCTCTTTTGGATATTATATCTTTTTCTTTTGAGTATTCGATTCTTTCACTCATAGATTTTTCGTCTCTGTCAGATAAAATCATCTTCTGTTTTATGCTCTTTGCACCGCCATGTACCCTTATAAGAAGGCCTTGTTTTTCAAGCTCCTCACAGTCTCTTCTTATTGTAGTTTCTGTAACACCCATACATTCTGACAGCTCTTTTGTAGATATAAAACCTCTTTTATTGACAGATTCCACTATCCTTGAAAAACGCTCACTGGCTATCAATTTACTCGACCTCGCATACTATTGTTTCTATAGTTTCTATGGCTCTTTCAACAAGTCCCTCTATATCAAGTTTTTCTTCCGCCTTCTCTATTCTATCAAGTTTAGGCTTTGTTATAGGTTTTGGTGGTGCAAATACACTACAGCAATCCTCTTCCGGAACTATCGATATTTCATATGTACCTATCTCCTGAGCTATATCTATTATATCAGTCTTATCCATAGCTATAAGTGGTCTGAATACAGGAAGTGAACATACTGCATTTGTACAAGTAAGTCCGTATATAGTCTGTGATGCAACCTGACCTATACTCTCTCCTGTAACTATAGCCTGGCAACCTCTCTTCTCTGCCATCTTCTGAGTTATCATCATCATAAATCTTCTTGAGTGGATAGTAGTTTCCTCTCTATTAAGTTTCTCTGTTATTTCTTTTTCTATTTCAAGTATATTACAGCAGTGAACTTTTATAGGTCCACAATATCTTGAAAGAGTTCTTGCAAGATCAAGTACTTTTTCTCTTGATCTTTCACTTGTGAATGGATATGTATGGAAATGTATACATTCTACATCCATACCTCTCTTTGCTATCATCCAAGTTGCAACTGGACTGTCTATTCCTCCTGATAAAAGAGACATTGCTTTTCCAGCTGTTCCCATAGGCATTCCGCCGTATCCTGGAACAGTATCTGCATATACCATTGTATTAAACTCTCTGTATTCACATCTTATTTTTACTTCAGGATTTTTTACATCAACCTTTATTCTATCCCCAAGTTTTGTAAGAAGATATCCACCGATATCTATACTCATCTGTGGAGAAGTAAGAGGCAGTGATTTATCTCCTCTTCTAGATTCAACCTTGAAAGTTTTACATCCCTCTTCTATTTTCTTCTCTAGAAGTTTTTCGGCAGTCTGTTTAAGCACATCGTAATCCTTGTCAGCCTTTATACCAGGACATACTCCTACTATCCCGAATACTTTTCTTGTTTCTTCCATTACTTCTTCGTAGTTTTCATCATTTACATCTATATATATTCTTCCGTACTCTTTATATACATTGTATTCACCAAGCGGTTTAAGCATATTTTTTATGTTTTTTATAAGCTTGTTTTCAAAAAGATATCTGTTTTTTCCCTTTACTCCTATTTCACCGTATTTTACTATAAGTATGTTATACACAATTGCACCTCTTTCCTATTTTCTAAGTCTTATTATACTTCTAAGTTCATCCACAGATTCACATAATATATCAACAGCATTTTTTATTTCCTCATCTGCGTTCATTTCAGATATACTGAATCTTATCGCTCCCTCTATCTCATCCTGAGAAAGCCTCATAGCATTAAGGACATGACTTCCTTTTTTCTTTGATGAGCAGGCCGATCCTGTGGATACATATACATTTTTCTGTTCAAGATAATGTAAAAGCACTTCTCCTCTTATATCTTCAAATGAAATATTTAATATATGGCATACTCCATTTTCAGGAGAGTTTATTTTTAATCCATCTATTTTTTCCTCTATAAGTTCTTTTAATAGATTTCTCTTTCTCTCCATTTCTGATATATGACCTTTAAGGTCTGCAAATGTAATCTCTACAGCCTTTCCAAGACCATATATTCCAGGTGTATTTTCTGTTCCGGATCTAAGATTGGATTCCTGACCTCCACCTGTTACAAGAGGATTTATTCTTACTCCATCTTTTATATACATAAACCCTATTCCTTTTGGTCCATGTAACTTATGTCCACTTACACTCATAAAATCTATACCTAATGAAGGTACCTTTATATCCAGCTTTCCATATGCCTGTACCGCATCTGTATGGAAAATTATCTCATTGTCAAACTCTTTAACTATATTTACAAGTTTTTTTATAGGCTGTACAGAACCTACTTCATTGTTTACATACATTATACTTACAAGTAACGTATCTTCAGAAAGACTGTTTCTAAGTTCATCCTCTGATATCATACCTTTTTCATCTACCTCGAGATATGTCACTTTATATCCTTTTTTTTCAAGGTATTCAAGTGTGTTAAGCACAGATGGATGCTCTATCTTTGTGGATATTATATGTTTTTTTCTTTTACCATAAATTTCAGCACAGCTTCTTAGAACTGTATTATTACTTTCTGTTCCGCCCGAAGTAAATATTATTTCCTTCTCCTTCGCTCCTATTGTTCTGGCTATATTTCTTCTTATATCTTTTATATCTTTTTCTATTTCAAGTCCTTTTCTGTGAGCTGCAGACGGATTCCCATATTTTTCTGTAAGAGATTTTATCATTATATCGACAACTTCCGGGTATGGTTTGGTAGTTGCACTATTATCAAGATACATCTCCATTTATATCACCTGCTTTTCATCGTATTTTATACATATCTATATATTATATCATCTTTTTATTCTATTTTTAATATATACATCCTAAATTTAACTATTTATATATTTTCAAAATTGATAATCTTTATCTATTATATCTACAAATAAAATATTTTTATTGATGATATCATTTCATAAAAAACGTATTGCTTTTTATTTTGTATTTTATTATAATGAGATTGAGGTTATCCCCCTGGTAACCCCAATTAGTTAATATATCTATTCCCAGTATCCTTTATCAGGATATATTTTATGTTTATTAACTTTTTCAGTCGCAATTACGGAAGTTGTGACACAAAAAAGGAGCTTACCCCGAGCTCCTTTTTTTGCGTCCATTATTATATGCATATTAAATTCTTATTTAACTTGGATATAATTTTTTCATGTACAGCAAAACAGAGGGAATTATCCCTCTGCAAATATATAAAACCTGTTTAAGTCTGGTAACTTTTTTATTATATAAGAACTTTAGCAAAGAAATCCTTTGTTCTATCATTTTTAGGGTTATTGAATACTTCTTCTGGAGTACCTTCTTCAAGTATTTTTCCATCATCGACAAATATTACTCTATCCGCAACTTCTTTTGCAAATCCCATCTCGTGAGTAACTATTGCCATTGTCATTCCCTCTTCAGCAAGCTCTTTTATAACATCAAGAACTTCTTTTACCATTTCAGGGTCAAGTGCTGATGTAGGTTCGTCAAATAGCATCATATCCGGTTCCATAGCAAGTGCTCTTGCTATTGCTATTCTCTGTTTCTGTCCACCTGAAAGCTGTGCCGGATAAGTATCTTTTTTATCAAGAAGACCTACCCTTTTTAAAAGCTGTTCAGCTTTTTTATTTGCTTCATCAACTGTCATTTTCTTAAGTGTAACAGGTGCCAGTGTTATATTTTCAAGTATTGTCTTGTGTGGGAATAGATGGAAGTTCTGAAATACCATTCCTATTTTCTGTCTTACTTCATCTATATCAGTGGATTTATCTACAAGACTTTTTCCCTCAAATATTACATCCCCACTTGTTGGTGTTTCAAGAAGGTTCATACATCTTAGAACTGTACTCTTTCCAGATCCACTAGGACCTATTATTACAAGTATTTCACCTTTTTCTATCTCAAGGTCTATTCCCTTAAGTACCTTATGATTTCCAAATGATTTTTCCAGATTTTTTAATGTTATCATAAATATCACTTAACTCCTCTCTTTTGTAACTAGTTAGAGGCCGCCATTTTCTTTTCAAGAAGTCCGACAAGTTTTGAAAGTGCAAATGTCAGTACAAAGTATATTGCAGCCGCAAATAGATATGGTCCAAAACTGTCATATGTAGCATTCTTAACTGTATTAGCTGTGAACATTATATCTATTACACCTATGAATGAAAGTATTGCTGACTCTTTTACAAGCGCAACGAACTCATTCGCAAGTGATGGAAGTATGTTTTTTATTGCCTGTGGCACTATTACATATCTCATTGTAGCCCAGTAATTAAGTCCAAGAGATCTACTCGCTTCCATCTGTCCTTTGTCAACTGACTGTATTCCAGATCTCATTATTTCTGCTATGTATGCACCTGAATTTATAGAAAGTGCAAATGAACCTGCTATAAAATCACTAGGTATACCAAATATACTTGGGAAGTTTATCCCTATCTGAGGCAGTCCATAGTATATGATAGAAAGCTGTACAAGAAGTGGTGTATCACGTATAACCTCTACATATACACTAGATAATACCTTGAATATCTTATTATTTGAAAGTTTTCCAAGACAAAGTATAAGTCCTATTATAAACCCGAAGAAAAGGGCTATAAAAGATACTTCTATTGTCGTCATTGTAGACTTTATAAAAGTCGGTAAATATGGTCCTATAAAATCAAAACTCATGTGTTAATCTCCTCTCCAAGTTACAAGAGAAATTCCTATTCAGCCGCAAGAGCTGTATTTTCTTCAAGTGATTTATTTAATCCATCGGCTTTGAACTGCTCTATAACTTTGTTTATTAATTCTAAATATGCTTTATTATTTCCTTTATTTACTGCAACTGCCATACTTTCTTCAGTTTCACTTTCTGGAAGTTCATATGCTGATAATGCTATTCCATCTATCTGATTTACGTTTATCATACCAACTGTATCATTTACTATGACACCGTCAACATTTCCGTTTTTAAGTTCTGCCATAGCATCTGGTATAGCTTCAAGTGCCTTGAATGAAGTGCATCCTAAACCTGTTACATATGTTTCCTGTAGAGAACCTTTCTGTACTGCAAGTTTCATATTTTTTACATCTTCATCTGATTTTGTAGTGTTTTCATCACCTTTTCTTACTACAAGAACGTTGTGTCCAGTGTAGTATATATCAGAGAAATCAACCTGTTTTTCTCTTTCTGGAGTTGGAGACATTCCTGATATTACCATATCGACTTTATCAGCTTTTAGAGAATCTACAAGTCCGCTGAATGCCATTTCCTTAAATTCAACCTCTACTCCGGCTTCTTCAGCTATAGCCTTTGCAAGGTCTGCATCGACACCTACTATTTCATCTGTACCTCCAGCTGTACTGTGGAATTCAAATGGAGGGTAATCAGCTGACATACCTACTACAAGTTTTCCACTTTCTTTTATCTGATCAAGTTTTTCGGCAGACTCTGTATCATTTCCGCCACTGCATGCAACCATGCTCATTGATAATAAAACTGCCATACCTATACCCATTAGTTTCTTCATTTTCATAATAAAATTTCTCCCTTCATCCTATTTGAATTCCTCACCAGCTACAGTCCTGCAGTCAGGGGATTAAGCTCCCTGAGTTGCAAGATCTATATTATTCTGTAATGATTTTTCAAAATCGTTAGCTTTGAAGTCATTTACAACTTTGTTTATTACTTCAAGGAATTCAGCATTATCATCTTTTTTGTTTATTGCTGCTGCCATACCTTCTTCTGAATTAGAGCTGTCTAGTTTGAAATTAGCTTCTACTATTCCACCCATTTCCTGCATACTTAAAAGACCAACTGTATCATTTACAACTACTGCATCAACATTACCGTTTTTAAGTTCTGTCATAACATCTGGGATAGCCTGTAGAGATTTTATAGATTCACATCCAAGTTCCTGTACGAAACCTTCCTGTATAGAACCTTTCTGTACTGCTATTTTCATTCCTTTTAACTGATCAAGAGATGTTATAGAATCTTCTTTTCCTTCCTGAACTGCTATTATATTTTTACCTACATAGTATAAATCAGAGAAGTCAACATTTTTCTCTCTTTCAGGTGTTGGTGACATTCCTGATAGTATAATGTCTATTTTGTCTGCGTTAAGAGCACCTATAAGTCCGTCAAATGACATTTCCTTAAATTCAACTTCTACTCCTATCTCTTCAGCTATTTTAGCTGCAAGGTCTGCATCGACACCTACTATCTTATCTTCACCATCTACTG
The DNA here is from genome assembly GCF_006861675.1 of Peptacetobacter hominis. Taxonomy (GTDB): domain Bacteria; phylum Bacillota; class Clostridia; order Peptostreptococcales; family Peptostreptococcaceae; genus Peptacetobacter; species Peptacetobacter hominis. The sequence continues at coordinate 96,174 of NZ_SGJB01000006.1, forward strand.
TTGAATGGAATTCAAATGGAGGATATTCTGCTGATAAACCTACAACAAGTTTTCCGCTTTCTTTTACTGCTTCAAGTTTGTTTGCTGCTTCAGTTTCTTCTCCTCCTGAGCTACATGCTACCATTCCTAACGATAATATTGCTGCCATTCCTAATCCTAATAATTTTTTCATTTTCATAGTAAACACTCCTTTTTTAGTTTTTTTCCTTTTTTTAGTTTTGTTTTTAGTTTTTTGGTATATTGGTAGTTTTATCGTCTAAACGACTTAAATCTCATTATTTCCTTTAGTTTGAATTTTCTAAAAATGGATTTTGCGAATAAAAAAACTCCTAGCCTTTAGACTAAGAGACGAATCGACCGCGTTACCACTCTTATTGGAGATTTTTACTTTCATTAATTATAATCTCTATGATAGCCCTCTAGTAATATCGCTTCAATAAAAAAAGCCTCTTAGCCCGAAGACCAAGAGACGAATTAACCGCGTTACCACTCTTATTGATAAGTAAAAACCTACCCTCTCAAACCCTTAAGGCGGGAAACCTACTACCATACTAATTTCCGGTAGTCTCCTCTAAAGCTCTCTTCACACTGTACTTTGTTACTGGACTCACACCATTCTCCAGCTCGCTGAAACTCCATTCAGGCTACTCTCTTTTTCATTGGATTTATATCTCGTTCAGTTGATGATTTTATTATACGCATATCGAAATATTTTGTCAACATATTTTTTGAAGTTTTTTTAATTTTTTCAAAAATGCAAAAAACTTCGGTTTCAAAATCGTTTTCAGGACATTATAAAATCAAAAATCTATATTTTATCCAATACCAGTCTATATGACATATGAACTAACTATTTTTCTATATTTTTATTTTTATTCTTTTTTCCTGTATTCCTTTCATTTCAGATACAAATCTGGATTCAGATATTTTCTTTGAGTATCTGTTTTTAGGAGAACTTACACATACACTCTTTCTGGCTCTTGTAATTCCCACATACATAAGCCTTCTTTCCTCTTCAATCTGTTGTTCTTTTTTCTCATCATCATCCTCATCAAGTGTCTTTTCATGAGGTGATATACCTTCACATGCGCCGATTATATACACATGGTCAAATTCAAGTCCTTTTGCACTGTGCATTGTCGTAAATGTAACCCCGTATTCCCGATTGTTCATACTATTTTCCTCGGCACTTATTTTAACCTGTTCTATATGTGAGAAAAATTCCTCTATAGTACTGAAATTAACTGCAGAACTTTCAAACTCGTTTATTATCTCTATTATTCCACCCGGCTTGATTTTTCTGTTCCGGCAGTAATCGAGCACATATCTGTCATAGTCGAGTGTAGATCTTATATACGATATTGCATTTTTAGGATTGAGCCCTTTTATATAGCTCATATCTATATCCAGTTCCTCGATTCCTCTTTTTTGAATTTTTTTCAGATTATCGTCGTCGAGAAGTGTGCCTATAAAATTATCCGATGCCTTGGCTTTTGCTATAGATGCTTTTGGTATATACCTCAGAGGTCTATTTATTATCCTCTCCCAATCTGCTGGTATATCTGGATTTAGAGAAAGTCTAAGATATGCCATTATATCGCTTACTGCCCAGTGATTGTATATTGTAACAGCAGCATCTTTGACTATAAAAGGAATTCTCATATTCATAAATGCGTCTACAAGCGCTCTCGACTGTATATTCGTTCTGTATATAACTGCAAAGTCACTGTAATCCCGTATTCCATCTTTTACCATCTGGGCAATTTCTTTTCCAGTTTCTGATGCCTCTTCTTCAGGATCGTATGGTATTTTATATCTTATATCTGCTCCATTTCCCAGAGCGCATTTTATAGTCTTTTCAAATCTGTTTTTATTATTTTTAATTAGATTGTTTGATATTTCTATAATCTCAGAGTTCGACCTGTAGTTTATATCAAGAAGAATTTTTTCGGTACCCCCAAAATATTTTTCAAACTCTATAAGAAAATCAGGTCTCGCTCCCCTGAATCCATATATACTCTGATCTTCATCGCCAACAGCAAATATATTATTTAACGGAGAGGCTATCATTCTTATTATTTCAAACTGCACTCTGTTTATATCCTGAAACTCATCTATAAGTATATATCTGTATACCTGTCTTACAAAATCAAGTTTCTGTGGACTATTTCTAAGCATCTTGTAAGTCATTATCAGCATATCGTCAAAATCTATTTTGCTGACCTTTTTCTTGTACATTTCATACATACTATAAAGTCTTGAAAAATCCTCTCTATCAAGAACTGACGATACAAATTTTGTTTTGTCCATAAGTTCATTTTTTATGTATGATATCTCTGTTATAATCCTTGTAACCGTATCGTCATCATCAGCATTTTCTATCCTCAGATTTTTTATTATTCCTCTGATAATATATCTCTTTTCCTTTTCATCCAGAATATTTTTAAGTTGAAGATTTTCAAAGTATCTAAGCATTCTAAAAAACACAGAGTGAAATGTCCCGTATGTTACCTTTAAAAGCCTTGGATCATTGGATATTTCAAGAACCCTATTTTTCATTTCCATAGACGATGCTCTTGTAAAGCTGATTGCAAGAATTCTCGTAGGCGCAATATTTTCATTTATAACCATATTTGCTATTCTATATGTTATTACCCTTGTTTTTCCAGATCCAGGTCCTGCAAGTACAAGACATGGTCCATCAGTATGCAGTACAGCTTTTTTCTGATTGTCGTTCAGATTTTCTATATTCAAATTATCACCTCTTTTCACCTGAAATATTTATATCAGCTGGATATTCTTTTTAACTCTTCCAGAACTTCAGGAGAACTGTCCTGTGAAGTCATAACCGTTATCAAATCTCCATGTATAAGTTTTGTATATCCATGAGGTATTATCTCTTTTTCGCCTCTGTTTACAGCCACTATAAGCGCTGTTTCTGGCCAGTCTATTTCCCCTATACTTTTTCCATCAGCATAACTGTTCATATCTATTGATACTTCAAGCAGTGTTTTCTGTTTTGATGCTCCTTTGTATTCATTTGCTTCGTGTTTTCTTTCCAGAATTCTGTCTAGAAGACTTTCATAGATAGGGGCTGAACTGAAAACATCAGATGTTATCTGTGCAGATAAAACCACAACCGCAAGAGGAAGAAGATGTGCAAGAGATCCAGTCATTTCAGATATTAATATTATTCCGGTTATCGGAGCCTTTACAATAGCTGCAAAATGCCCCGCCATTGCAAGTACTATAAAATTCATCAGAAATACAGACGGTATACCCATATATTTTATCGCTATTATTCCAACTATATTTCCCCCAAGGGCTCCAAGTACCAGAAGCGGGAAAAATATTCCACCAGGTACACCTGATCCGAAACATATAAATGTTAGCATAAATTTTACAACTAAATATATTATCAGTATCCATAATGCAAAATTCTTCTCCTGAAGCGACATTATAAGTTCGTGTCCCCCACCGATCATATCAGAACATAGTATACCCGCTATTCCTGTTATCACAAAAGGTATAGCTATTTTTATCCTATTGTCAAATCTACTTTTTCTAAATACACTCTGTGTAAAAATCAGACCTTTATTGAAAAAAACACCACTTACTCCTATAATTATTCCCAGAATTATAAGAACCCAGTAGTATTTTATCGGCATTATTTCAAGCCGGCTGAATTCAAGTGACGGTACAATTCCAAAAAACTGTTTTGACACACAATCAGCTGTAAGTGATGCTGTCATTGCAGACAAAAGTATAAGAGGAGAGAAATTTTTATGCGCCTCTTCAAGCGCAAACATAACTCCAGACATAGGTGCATTAAATGCTGCAGAAAGCCCTGCGCTCGCCCCACATGTAGTAAGATAAATCTCCTCATGGTCGAGCTTACCAGTTTTTTTTGAATATGTCTCTCCTATGCATCCCCCCATCTGTACTGAAGGTCCTTCTCTTCCCACAGAAAGTCCGGCACCAAGGCATATCATTCCACCTATAAATTTATAAATAAGAACTCTTATCCGGTTTATACTTAATCTTCTCGATAGTATCCCCTCAAGCTGTGGTATACCACTTCCCGAAATCATAGGCTCTCTTTTTACAAATTCCGATACAACAAGTGAAATCAATATAAGTCCAGCAAATATAAATGGAATAAGATGTATATTTTTTCCACCTGAAGCATATATTCCATTGAATATTTCTCCAAGCCACGCTGCACCTATGCGATACATTACGATTATTGCACCTGTAACAGCCCCTATTATAAGCGAATCTCTTATAAGTCTATATTTTATATTTCTTATCCTCCAGAATATCTCTGATATATTTCTTGTTTTTTTATACATACCCATACTCCCGTTTATTTTTTCCACATTATAGTATAACATACTTTGTGTATATAAATCTGAGGCTTTATTTTTATCTGCTATGCTTTGACTTAATACAACTAAAGTCACATATATTCATAAATACATCAATAAAAAAACACCTCTCAAAAGAGGTGCAATTTTTATTTTATATATTCACTGTAATCGTCAATTGTATCAGCTGTATGGGAATCTGAACCCAGAACCATTTTGACATTGTATTTATCCGCCATTTCTCTTACAAATCCATCTATGTAAAGCTCTCCGCATCCTTCTTTTCTAAGTCCTGCAACATTGAAATCAAGCTCATATCCTTTTTCAGATATAATTTTCATAATATCTTCTATAATTTCTCTCTGTTCATTGTAATCATATGGGAATTCTTTGCAGAATCTTCTAATCAGATTAAAATGTCCTATTCTTTTAGGTTTATATTTCCCAAGGTCACTTTCAACTGCAAGTTTTAAAGTCTCGTAATATCTTTTATATAGTTTGTCTATTCCACCAGTTTCTTCTATCAGTTTCTGAGTTTCTTCCTTGCTGAAGTCTATACATCTGTATGTATCTCCTACTTTTACAATATGAACAGAAAGTATTGCATCGTCTATTGCTTCTCCATATCTGTTGAGAAGTTCTTTTGTTTTTTCCTCAAGCCCTTCTATAAAGTCTACTTCAAATCCAAGATTTATCTTGATTTCTTTTTTATACTTTTCTTTTAAATCCTTTATCCTTTCAATATATTTATCTATATCCTCGGATAATAGTACACTGTCATTTGCTGGAGAAGGATCTTTAAATCCTTCAGGATAACACATATGCTCAGTAAAAGTTATTTCATCATAACCAAGTTTTATCGCTTTTTCAACGTATTTTTCAATCGCATCATCTGTTCCATGAGGACAGAATTCTGTATGTATATGACCATCCTTTTTCATTTTATTAATCCCTCCGTCTAATCATATATTCCGGCTATTCTGATAATTTCAGGTACACTTTTTTCTGCACCAACAGGCATTATATGAACTCCATCGCATAGATTTTCTTCTTTTAGCTTTTTTATAAATTCTCCGGCTATCTTTATACCTTCGCTTCTGAAGTTATCTTTTCCTGCTTTTTCCATTCTTTCTATTATTTCATCGGGAACTTCTATCCCTGGTATATTATTATTTAAAAACTGAGCCATCTTTGGTGATTTTAACGGCACAATGCCTATTAGTATTTTACAGTCAAAATCCTTTGTAAGCTCCCTGAATCTTCTGGCTGTTTCAATATCGTACACAGCCTGTGTCTGAAAGAATTTAGCCCCAGCCTTTATTTTTTTTCTCATTTTTATAATCTGTATCTCTATAGGTGAAAAACTCGGTGTAACTGCAGCTCCTGCATAAAATACAGGATTTCCATCAAGTTTATTTCCGTTCATATCTGTCCCGGCGGATATTTTTTCACATACTCTCAGTATATTTATGCTATCGAGGTCGAATACATTTTTTGCCTGAGGATGATCTCCTTTAGATGTGTGGTCTCCTGTTATTGCAAATACATTTTCTATTCCACAAATTCCTGCAGAGAGAAGTTCTCCCTGTATAGCTATTCTGTTTCTATCCCTTCCTGTAATCTGAAAAACAGGTTCTATTCCATTATCAATAAGAAGCCTGCAAACTACAAGTGAACTAGCTCTCACAACAGCAGACTGAAAATCTGTTACATTTATCGCATCTACAAAAGGTTTTAATATCTCTATACTTTCTTTTATGTGAGTTAAATCTGTTCCTTTTGGTGGTGCAACTTCACAGGTTACTGCAAATTTACCGCTTTCCAATTTATCCTTTAATCTGCTCAAACTACCATCTCCGTCTTTATAATACGAATCCTATCTTCTCGTATTCATATCTTTCATTTTTATATCTCTTTTTCTGTTGAGTTTTGAATAATCTCTCTCATCTCTTATCATAAGAAGATTATCAAGCTGATTTATTCTCTCAAGTCTTTTGTATATTTTTATCCATGCGCAACTCATCTCAGGATTTACTTCACATTTTCCGTTTTTGTCTGCACCACCACATGCTCCATTGAGAAGTCCCTTTGCACAAGATGTTACAGGACATATTCCTCCAGTCCATCCGAGCTGACATTCTCCACATGCTCTACACGCCTCTTCGTATCTTCCAAGCATCTGAGCCTCCCCTATAAATAGAGTATCATTTGCCGGATACACAGGTTTGTCCTCTATTATTTTAGCTACGGTCTGTGTTCCATCTCCACATGCCATAGATAAAAGTGCATCTGTATTCTCTATTATATCACTGTATTTATTCAGGTCTTTTTTAGTCTTTGAAAGTGTACATCCAGGATCGAGGATAAGAGTTCCTGTAACCTTCTTACCCTCTTTTTCAAGTAATTCCTTCATTTCATTTACCTGTTCCTCACCACCGCTTTTACATACGGTGGCACATCTTTTACATCCAAGAATAAATACACTTTTATGTTCTTTCAGAAATTCCATTATCTCTTCAAAAGGTTTATTTCCGGAAACAATCATTGTATCACTTCCCTAATATATTTTTATAATCCATTCTGCTGTCTACAGGCTTTTACAACATGTTTTGCAAGAACCGATGTCGTTACTGAACCCACTCCTCCTGGTACAGGTGTAAGCATTCCAGCTTTTTTCATAACTGAATCTGCATCAATATCTCCACATAGTTTTCCTTCAGAATTGACGTTTATACCTACATCTATTACAACAGCGTCTTCTTTTATATATTTTGAGTCTATCATCTCTGCTTTTCCTATAGCCGCTATTACTATATCCGAATCAGATAATTCCTTTTCCATATCTTGGGTTCTGGAATGACATATTTTTACAGTCGCATTTTCATCCATAAGCAGCATTGAAACCGGCTTTCCAACTACCATAGATCTTCCTGCAACACCGACTTTTGCACCACTTAGATTTATATCGTAGTATTTTAGTATTTCAACTACTGCAGAAGGAGTACACGGAGGAAAACCTGTCTTGTCTCCCTCAAATACCTTCGCTGTATTTATAGAACTGAAACAATCCACATCTTTTGAAGGTTCTATTATATTTTTTATTTTATTTTCATCTATATGCTTTGGAAGAGGTCTTAGACAAAGTATTGCATTTACATCATTTCTTTCGTTGAGATTTTCTATCTCTTTTATATACTCCTGTTCTGATATATCCTCTGAAAGTACAACATTCACTACATTTATGCCGGTTTTCCCGCATCTATTCACAGCGCCTCTTTCATATGACATATCATCAGGATTTTCTCCAACTCTAACTATTGCAAGTGAAGGTTCAATTCCCGATACTTTAAGTTTTTCAACATCTTTTATTACTTCTTCTGTTATTCTATCTGCAACAGGCTTTCCTTTTATAATTGTACACTCTTTCATCTTACCCCTCCATTATCTCTATGACACGTTCGAATACCTCATCACATATTCTTATACCTTCATCTGTTATCTCATTTACTTCCTTTGATATTTTTTCAGCGTATTCTCTATCCTTCATAGACATTGTATTTATCTTTACATTGAGCTGAGAACCAAGTAGACAGGATCTCAGACACTGAACTCCCACACCTATGTCACTTATTACTATTTTTGATGATTTATCAACCATACTCTGATGTATTTTTATAGCTCTGTAACAAGTCTTTGCTGCTCTGTATGGAACTTCACATGCTTCTTTCAGAACTTTTTCCATTGTTTCCTCTTTGTATTTTTTTTCTTCTTCAGTATTTGAAGGAAGTCCGTATGTTTTTGAAAGAGGCATAAAACATTTTGCATCTTCATCCACCATTTCAAGCAGTTCTCTTTCAAGATGCTTTGCCTCGTCTAAAAGTTCTTTTATCTCTTCTTCGTATTCCTTGTATTTCTTTTTTCCTATTGTAAGGTTTGCCACCATATTTCCAAGAGCTACACCTATTGCTCCTACAAGTGCAGATGCTCCTCCTCCACCTGGAACAGGGCTTTTTGATGATAGCTCATCTATAAATTCTATACAGTTTTTTTCTATTATTTTCACTATATCGCCACCTTTTTAATGCATTTTGTCAGTCTTATTGTCTATTATATTACATATAATATAATTAGTGAATATAAATTTTTCTGACAATTTTATACATCTTATATCATTTTTATTATTAAAAAATAGAGACTCTATAATTTTTATAGACTCTCTAATTTAAAATCAATTATACAACAGGAAACTTCATACTATCTCTAAAGATTTTATCATATCCGTCAACAACTGCTAACTCTACATAATTCATTTCTTTACCAAGCTTTTCCATATCATCCTTTGCCTTTTCTGACATAAGTGCCATATATGCTCCAGATTTTGATGTATTACCTATATATTCGATTTTATCAGATACTTCAAATGGCAAAATACCTGTACCAGTTAATGACTCAACAGTAAGGTGTGAACCAAACTGTCCTGCTATTAGAACCTTATCAAGTTCTTTCATATCAATATTTTCTTCTTTTAATAATGCTTTAAATCCTGATAAAATAGCTCCTTTTGCAAGTTGTACCTGTCTTACATCTGATTGAGTTATTGTAATTTCAGGATCCTTACTTATTATAAATTCTCTTTTATTACCATTGAGTTTAATCATTGAATATCTATAATCATCCTCTGCTATAGACTCTTTTTTTATAAAAGTACCTCTTTTATCTATAATCCCGTGCTTTATCATCTGCTCTATAGCTGATAAAATCCCACTTCCACATATTCCAAGAGGTTTTTTATCTCCTATAACCTTTAATTTTATTCCTTCTTCAGTTATTTTTATATCTTCTATAGCTCCATCAGCTGCACTCATTCCGCAACTTATATTCATTCCTTCAAGAGCTGGACCAGCAGCACATGAACAGCACGCCATTTTTCCATCTATTGAAAGCACTATCTCTCCATTTGTTCCTATATCTATAAATAGTATATTTCCTTTTCTCTTTTCAAGTTCACATGCATATACCCCAGATACTATATCTCCCCCTATAAATGCTGATACCTGTGCTATGCAGTACAAATCTGTATTGTATCCCGGCATAATTCCTATAGCAGAAGCTTTTTTTCTTATAGCATTTTTAAATACAGGCTCATATGGATATTTTCCTAACGATTTTGCATCTTCTCCTAAAAGCATATGAGTCATTGTACAATTCGCAGAGATGAGAATTTCTTTTATTTTTTCTTTTTCCATATCGGTATTTGAACATATCTCGTCAATAAGTTCATTAATACATTCTACAATTGACTTCTGCATTATTTCGACCCCATTATCTGGATTTTCATATTCATATGTTATTCTAGTAAGAACGTCTGAACCATATTTTCTCTGTGGATTTATTTTTGTCATTTTTCCTATTTCATTCCCATTTGCAAGGTTTATTATTCCCATAGCAACTGTTGTGGTTCCAATATCTACAATTATTCCATATCCATCTTTATCAGAATCAATTTCAAACTCTGGTATATATCCACTGCTTAAAACCTTATAATTTTTGTGCCCACTATTATTTTCAATTTCATAATCTCCATAAGCATTTAAAAGGCAGGATAACCTTATTCCTTTTTCAATTTCTTCTTTTTTAAGTATACTCTTTTCGGCATCTGTTATTTCATCAGTATTTCCAGATATTATTTTTACTTTGCATTTACCACATGTTCCATTTCCATTACATGGATTCTCCACAAATACTCCATTTTCCAGAAGGACATCCATCAGCCTTTTCCCATCAGAATATTCAATTATACTTCCATCTGATATTTTTATAAAAGACATTATCTATCCTCCTCTACACTTTTTATCATTTCCTGTATATTTACAAGAGGTGTTTTCATACCCAGTCCGCATGCCGGTGATATGATATCGCTGCCATTTTTTATACATAGCTTTGTAAGAGTTGCTATTTTCTCAGGTTCTGCAAATTCAAGAGCATAGGTGCTTACATTTCCCATAATAACTCTTCCTTTTAGGTTTTCTTTAGCCTCAGACATTGGAACTATTGAATCAAAACTAAGAACATCTGAATTTATTTTGTTTACCTGTTCATATACACTATGCATCTGTCCACATATATGCACTATAGTATATACACCATGTTTCTTTGCTACATCAACGATTCTGTTTATGTATTCAACTGCAAATTCATCAAATAATTTCGGACCAAGTATTTCTCCCGTTCCACTTGGATCAGATATAGCTATAACATCTGCTCCTGCCTCAATCTGTGCCTCTGTAAATTTAATTAACTGATTTGTTATAAATTCCATAAATTCATGGGTTTTGTCTTTTTTTCGTCTCATTTCTTTATACAATACTACAGGCTCCATTACCGAACCAGCAGTACTTATTGGTCCTGTTATATTCCCCACTACAGGAACATCTTTAAGTTCTTTTTTAAGAATTTCTATTGCATCTGTTACAACTTTACTTCTTCCTTTTTTTACATCTATCTCTTTAAGCTTATAAAATTCATCAACTGAATTTATGACATATTCTGTAACATGTGGTTCAAATACATCTGATCCAAAGTCTACAGAAGCTCCCATTTCTTCCGCTTCTACAGTCATACAGAATGGTACACCTACATTTTCAAAGCAACCTATATTATATACTCCCTTTGCAAGCTCTGCCATTTTCATTGCATTGTGATGTGCTTCAGGAAGATATACATGTATTTCTTTCATAAGTTCTGATGTAACCATATTCATCATTCCACCCGGACATATTACAGGAGGGCGATCAATATTTTTCATATGTACTGCATTCTCAAATCTTTCTTTAGCTGTTGACATCAACATTACCCCCTTTACTATTTTATGAGACTATTCGCAAGTTTTACAGCTTCCACAGCATTTGAAGAGTATCCGTCCGCTCCTATTTCATCAGCAAATCTTTTTGATACAGGACCTCCTCCTATCATAATCTTTACTTTTTCTCTTATTCCCTCTTCATTTAGTTTTTTTATAACATCTGACATTCCAGACATTGTTGTAGTCATAAGAGTAGACATGCATAATAACTCTGCATTTTCTTTTTTAACAGTATCTATAAACGTTTCAGCTGATACATCTCTTCCAAGATCTATCATCTCAAATCCAGCAGTTTCCATCATAATTTTTACAAGATTTTTACCTATATCATGTGTATCCCCCTCAACAACACCTATAACAGCTTTTATCTTATTAGATTCAGATGATTTATCCTCCATATATGGCTTCATTATGTCAAGTCCAGCATACATCGCATCTGAACATAGAAGTATATCCGTTATAAAGTATTCCTCTTCATCATATAAAACTCCCGCTCTATTCATACCGTCTATAAGACCTTCAGTAATAGCTTCTTCAACAGGATATCCCAGGCTTATATACTCATTTGAAAGATCCGCAACGACATCTTCTTCCATCTCAAGTACGCCATCTGATAGCGCTTTTATTATTTCTTCTTTCCTACTCATTTGTTAACCTCCCTATATCTCTATTTAAGTTTTACTACATTTATTTCTTTTATAGTCATTCTACTATTTATACACATTCCTGCAACTATATCTGCAGATTCAGACATTTTTTTTACAGCTTCACTATAGTACATTTTCTCAATCAAATCTGTATTTTCCAATTCTATTACATCCATATACTCTAAAAGTTCAACTGTTTTCGGACATAGATGCAAAACTGCATCATTAGGCATAATTTTTAATAACTTTTTTATAAAATCAACTGTAAAATTTTCTGCAATCCATACAGCCCGTTTTGGACCTATAATATCCTTCATAAGTGGAGGATCTGAGTAACTTATTATTCTTGCTCCATTTTCAAATGCCTTCTGTATATACTCAACCATATACTTTTCTATTATATTAAAAAGAATTTTCAATGTGTCTGCTTCTTTTCTTGTAGCTTTCAGTACTTTTGTTATATCTATCATTGAATCCATAACTGACATTATTCCTGAAATATTAAATATATAGTCTATGTTTTCTTCTAAAAGTTTCTCACATAATTTCATTGTTTCTAATAACTGCTTTATGTCCATATCCATGGATATATTTTCTAACATTTCACCAATACTTTCATATCTATATCTTGAACACTTTACAGTATTATCTTTATAGCTTATATCTGTTATCCCACCTATAGCTTCCGTGAATACCATCTCTGATATAGGTATTGTACAGTACCCGCTTTTATCTCTTTTAGATTCATATATACATATTTTTATCATATCTCTATAATCTGTATATGCTTTGGGAAACAAATTCTTTATTTTATCATCCGTATACTCTATATCTTTTTTTATACATCTGTTTAAAATCATCTTTATTTTATTCCTTATGCTATATTTCAACCATTTCAAATGACGTATTTATTCTACGTCCTGTAATACTATCAAATAACATTATTTTTTCAGTATTAAGATTAATAATAATATTCTCTCTGGCTTCCACATTTTGGTCAATTGTAAGCCTGATTTTTAAATCATTTTTGTATACATGCAGAATTTTTTCATTACCTGTAAATTCAACATACTCCTTAGAAACTAATATTCCTTTACTTTCTGATATACTTATATTTTCAGGTCTTATTCCTATAACAGGTTTTATCTCTGCATTTATAGGAGTTGATGATTTCAGCTTTATTCCAAGATCTATAATATCAATAATATTATCTTTTTCCAGTACACCATCTATCATATTCATCTGTGGATTTCCTATAAACTCAGCAACAAAGATATTCTGAGGATTATTATACAATTCTTCCGGAGAATCTAATTGCATTATTTTACCTTTATTTATAACTGCAATTCTATCACCCATAGTCAAGGCTTCGGTTTGATCATGTGTTACATATATAAAAGTTGTATTTATAGTTTTGTGTAGATTCAATATTTCTCCTCTGGTCTGAGTTCTAAGTTTTGCATCTAGATTAGATAATGGCTCGTCCATAAGGAAAACTTTTGGATTTCTTACCATAGCCCTTGCTAAAGCTACTCTTTGTCTTTCTCCACCAGAAAGTTCCTTTGGTTTTCTTTTTAAAAGTTTTGTAAGATTTAGGCTTTCCGCTATTTTTTTTACTTTATCTTCAATCTCAGATTTACTATATTTTATATACTCTTCTTTTCCATTTTCATTAACTATTTTTCTCTTTTGTTTTAGAGGATAAGATATGTTTCCAAATACACTCATATGTGGATAAAGTGCATAATTCTGAAATACCATTGCTATATCTCTTTCTTTTGGTTCCATTTCTGTAACATCCTGACTATCTATATATATATTACCTGATGAAACTTCCTCTAGTCCCGCAATCATTCTTAAAAGAGTTGTTTTTCCACAACCTGATGGTCCTACAAATACCATAAATTCTTTGTCATTTATTTTAAGATTAAGATTTTCTATTGTATTATCTTTACTGTTTCCATATTTTTTATATATCTTTTCAAGTTTTATCTCTGCCATATTTATTACTCCTTTACTTTATAGCACCTTTTGAAAGGCCACCAACAAGATATCTATTAAGAAAAATTACTATCAGTACTGGAGGAATTATTGATATAATACCACCTGCACTTATAAGCCCGAAATTTATACTTGCCTTTTCATTTAATGTTGTAAGAAAAACTGTTAATGGCTGTGCTTCTGAAGTCGCAAATACAAGTGGTATTGCATACTGTCCCCATGAACTCAAAAAACTTATTATTGCCGAAGCAATTATTCCTGGTGCTATCATAGGTAATACTATAAACATCGATTTTAGTTTTGAAGCTCCATCAATCTGTGCCGCCTCTTCTATTTCTTCGGGTATAGATTCAAAGAAATTTTTCATTATCCATATTGCAAGTGGCATATATGCTGATATATAAATAAGTACTACACCTGTAATAGTGTCCAGAAGTGATATTGACATCATTATCTTATAAAGAGGTATCATTACACTGTATGCCGGAAGAACCATCGTTACCAAAAGCAATGAAAATAAGAATCTGGATAATTTTGTTTTTACTCTGGCAAAAACATATCCAGCAAGAACAGCAATTATACATATTATTGCTGTTGCTATAATAGAAGTTACAAGCGAGTTTATAAATGCCTCTTTAAAATTTCTCGCAACAAGTATGTTTCCACCATCTATACCAAAAATATCCTTATAATAACCAAGTGTATATTCCTTTCCAATCATGATACTGGATATATCATATAAATCAGCTTTTTCCAAAAAGCTGGTTCTTATCATCCAGCTTATTGGTAGTATACTGTATAAAGATAAAATAATAAAAACTATTATTATTTTTATTATGTTGTTTTTTCTATTAATCATCAACACTTCTCCTTACTATAAAATTAAGAATAATCATAACTACTATAAGACTGAATGATATAACAAGTGATAGTGCCATACCTTTTCCTAAGTCATATTCTCTGAATGCTGTTAAATAATTTTGTATAAGAAGACTTCTTGTATCGTATGCTATTCCAGTCATAGAGTACGCTTCATCAAATAAATGAAATGCTCCTATACATCCCTGAACAAGAGTTATTATAAAAACACTCCTTACACTTGGAAGTATTATTGTAAAAAATTGTTTTATTTTACTGGCACCATCTATTGTAGCAGCCTCAAATACTTCCTTTGGAATAGATTTCATTTTTGCCATAAATATAATAGTTATAAGTGGTACCATTCTCCATACATGTACTAATATTATACATATCTTAGATAATTTAGGGTTATTGAGCCATATAATAGCATCTGATATAATACCTAACTTCATAAGAAAAGTATTTATCATTCCTATAGATGGATCAAATATAAGTTTCCACATTATACCATTTACAAGCGGTGGAAGAGCCCACGGCAATATTAAAATTGCAACTGCAATTCCATGACCTTTAAACTTTTCTTTAAGTATATAAGCAAATATAAGTCCAAGTAATGTTTCCGCTATAAGAGCTGTTATAAGATAAAAACTTGTATTTGAAAAAGCCTTTATTACATTTCTATCCTTGAATAAATTTATATAGTTTACCATACCAACAAATTCTTTATCATTCATATTTAGAAGACTTACAGAAAAAAAGCTGTCTTTAATAGTAACAATAAGAGGTGCAAGAACAAATCCTGCCAGAAAAATCACCATTGGTATAAGCCATAAATAAAGCTGCTTTTCTTTTTTTTTCATTAACTCACCTCTTTAATTAATAATAAAATCTTTTAAATTCAGAAAGAAGCAGAAAATTATTTCTGCTTCCCTCTAATATTATTTCCTATTTTTCTGAGTTTAATTTTTCTGCTGAATCTGCTATAGCCTGAAGTCCCTGATCAAGAGTAAGTTCTCCTTTGGCCATCTGGTTCATTATTGTAGCAGTTTCACCTTCCCATGTTCCATACCATTCAGGTGCTCCCTGTGGGAATAATGGTTCTATAGTTCCAAGAACCTCAGATACTATTTCTCCACCTGGAAGATCTCCTGATTCTATAAGACTGTCTATTACTTTCTGACTGCTAGGGAATATTCCATAATCTGTAAAGAATGTTTTTAGGAAGTCTTCTGTATTTATATATTTTATAAACTCTGCTGCAGCTTCCTTATGTTCACTTGAAGATGGTATTCCTACACCCTCTAATAAACTATATGTACGAGTTTCTCCATTTGCCCCTGGCACCTTGATTACTTCAACACTGTCTGCTATAGAACTTTTTTCTTTATTAAAGTATTCTGTTACATTTCCAGACCAACCAGCTATATCTATACTTCCATCACCATTTTTGTAATGATCAACTATATCAGTTCCCTGATAATCTACTGCTGCCGGATCTACAAGTTCAGCTTCATATGCATCCATTATCCATTTCATGGCTTTATATCCTGCTGATTCTTTGTCTGTAAAAAGAGGTTTATAGTTTTCATCAAACAACTCTCCACCCATAGATTTTGTAAGCATAAACCATGGAGTAGTTGTTCCTGCTGTTGCTGATAATGGTAAAGATATCGGATATTCTTCCGCTCCGCTTTCTTTTATTTTTTTAGCAGCTTCAAGAATTTTATCCGCATCTGCTGGTACTTCATCAATTCCAGCTTTTTTGAAATCATCCTTATTTACATAAGTCATTCTGAAGTCGTTATATATAGGAACTGCAAGGTAATTTCCATCATAATTATAAGATTCCTTTGTTATACAATCTTCCCAGAAAGACTCATCCATATAATCGTTAAGTGGTTCATACCATCCAGATGCTCCAAATGTACTTACCCAGTCCCAGCTGAATTCAGTAACATCAGCAGGAGCTTTTCCACTTGAACATGAAGTAACTATTCTGTCTTTTAATGCATCCCATTCCATTATTTCAAGATTTACAGTTATACCTGTTTTTTCCTCAAAATCAGGTATTGCAGCTGTAATTCCTTCTTCATACCAAGGCGGTAAAAGTACAGTTATTTCCTCCCCTGCATAAGGCTTATCTGTACTTGCTTCTTTTTCTGTGTTTCCACTGCTACAAGCTATCATTGATATAGACATTATACCAGCCATCCGCACAGCTAAAAGTTTTTTCAGTTTCATTATATAATTGCTCCTTTCTTTATTTATAATTCATTGACAGCATCTATTACTGCCAACATATTATCAATTGGGGTATCAAGTGGACAATCACATCCAAATGACATCATATAGTTTTTATGACCTTTCATTATTTTCATAAGATTAGCCGCTTCTTTGTATACACTTTCATAATTTCCATTTTCCATTACTTCCACAGGATCAAGATTTCCTGCTACAAAGACATCGTCCGGTACATTTTTTATTACCCATTCCATATCCATTATCTGATCTAAACTAAGAATCTCAGCCCCTGATTCCACCATCATATTCATATATTTTCTTGTATCTCCACATACATGAAGAGAAGATACTGCTTTTTTATTAATTTCATTTATGATATCCTTCAGATATTTCTGTACTGTATTTTGATATATAGATGGCCTCATTATACTCATTACAGGTTCTGATATCTGGACTACATCAGCTCCATTTTCAATAGCTGCTAGACAGAATTCTTTTATAATTTCTGATGTATATTTTATAATTTCGTTAAAAAACTCTTTATTTCTTATTGAAGATCTTAAAATATACTCCAAGCCAGAAAGTTCACCTGATAAAGTCAATGGTCCAACAACAGCAACCATATGTGGTTTATCTATACATGATCTTATCTTGTTTATAGATTCAAGATATATAGGAAATAAACCATCCTTTCTTACATCTATATTCTTAATTTCTTCTATATCTTCTATACTCTTTATTCTATTTTCTATAGTACTTGGAAAATCTCTTTCAGGTTTTTTCATTTCTAAACCTATTGCATCCTGAAATATTGTTCCAAAATCTACTGTATATGTAAAATCTGTAGGAAATTTTTCCTCTATAAGTTTAGCAATTTCAAGTTGCTTATCTGAATCTTTATATACCTCATACATGGTATAATTCGTAAGCATAAGACCCATGCCGCCCATTTGAGGGTATATAAATCTTTTTTTTGAATTCTTTATTTCTTCAAGAAGTTTTTTCAATAAATCTCACCTCTTCTATGTAAAATTAAACATACTTATATATTTATATATTAAATCTTTATACATTACTATTCAAATTGTTATTTTTTATAGATGTATAGTTTTTTTGTATAATTAAAATCCCTTACATTATTTTATGTAAGGGATTTTATTATATATTATTTAGTTAATACTTTTCTTTTTCTTTCTATCATTATATATAAGCTTAAACATATATATAAATACTGTAAGTGCAAACAGTACAAGAAGTCCTGTCACAAATAACTTAGCTCCACCTGTAAGCATACCACCAACATATGAGTAAACAATAGTTGCCGGTAACTGACCTATTCCTGTAGCTATGAAAAACGGTAAAAACTTCATAGAAGTAAGTCCTGCTGCATAACTGACTATGTCAAAAGACATAAAAGGAAGAAGTCTACATACAAGTATTGCATACTTACCATATTTATCAAAGAATTCATCTATACTATCTATAGCAAATTTGCTTGTAAGCTTTTCTACAACTTCTCTTCCATAGAATTTTGCAATATAGAAACATAATGCTGCTCCTGCCATTGCACTTGACCATGAAAGTACGGCTCCCCATACCCATCCAAATAATGCTGCATTTGTAAATGTTATCATAAATGCAGGAAGAGGTGCTGCTACAGATTGTAAAAGCATCAGTATAAATGATATTATCGGTGCTATAGGCCCAAATGAAAGTATATACTGTTTAAGCGACTCAAGGTCAAGCATTGATAAATAGAATATCATCTGGTTTATAAATACCTTTACAGGTGTTACAAAGAAATATATTCCTAATATCACTAAAAGTACACCTATTTTTATACCCCAGCTTTTGATTTTTTCCTCTCTTGTTTTTTCTCTTTTAACGTTCTCTTTTATTTCTTTATTTTCCTTCATATTTTTCCTCTCGATTATTCAAGCTCATTAGCTTCGTCAGCTGCCCACTCATAGAATGATGCATCATAGTTTCTTACATTAGTATATCCAGCATTTGTCATTACAAGTGCCATATATGCAGATCTTATACCTGCTGTACAGTATGTAACAACTGCATCATCTTTATTTATTCCTGCTTCAGTCATTATAGCTTCTATTTCTTCATTTGATTTTATAGTTCCATCTTCATTGTATAATTCAGTAAATGGTATACTTATAGCTCCTGGAAGATGTCCTCCTCTTGCCTCTCCAAAGTTTACAGCACCATTGTACTCATCTTCTGCTCTGGCATCTATAATTTTTAGACTGTCATATTCTTTTTTAAGATCTTCTGTTGTTATGTTCATATCAGGTTTTATTTCTGAAATTGTACATTCAGTTGCTTCTGGAGTAACAGCATCTTTGCTCATTTCATTTCCTTCAGCTTCCCATAGGTTTATTCCACCATTTAACATTCTTGCATCTATTCCAGCTCTTTTTAAACACCATACAACTCTACCGTCGTCTCCCCATCCATCTTTTGCAGCATAAACTACAACCTGACTGTCATTTGATATTCCAAATGAAGAAAGTGTTTTAGAAAGAGTTTCTGCATCCTGAAGAGTTCCCCAGTCTTTGTCTCCTGCTTTTCCTTCAACATTTGCAAGAGCCTGCCATATAACATTTATTGCTCCTGGTATATGACCTTTATTATAATCTTTATCAGCTCTCGCATCGATTATTACAAGCTTATCATTGCTTTCCATATTGTCTTTAAGCCATGTTATACTTGTAAAATACTCGTTGTTGTCAAAAGTATATTCATCTTTTGTAGTAGCTGATGTAGTCTCTGTCTGAGCAGTTTCTTCAGAAGAAGATGTATCCTCCTGTTTACTACATCCAACAAACATACTTCCTGCAAGTACTGATGCTAAAAATAATGACATAATTTTTTTTGACTTGATTTTCATAATATAAGCCCTCCAAATTTATAAATTATTCCCACTTTTATTATATTCTTGGAAAGCCTTTTATTCTAATAGTTTAAAGCTATACTATTTTTAATGTGTATAGTTTTTTTCTATATATAGAAATTTAATTATCTATAATTCAAATGTTATATAAAAATGGTGCTGTCGCATTAACGTTTTTTATAACGTTTTGCGACAGCATTTTTTCTTGTTATCAGTAAATAGTGGTTGTAAA
>NZ_SGJB01000007.1 GCF_006861675.1 Peptacetobacter hominis
AGGAGTTTCTTTGTCAAAGACTCAAAGCTAAAAGCCTTATTGAACCCCCAGTCTAACTGGGGGTTTTCTATATACAATAAAAAAGAAGGGAATTACCCTTCTTTTGTTATATTACTCCAAACATACCAAATATTATAGGTATGATGACTCCCGGAAGCATATTAGCTATTTTAATATTTGTTACTCCAAGTAGATTAAGACCAAGCCCAACTATCATAAGACTTCCTGTAGCAGTCATTCCAGCAATTACTCCATCACTTAAAACAGATGAAAGAAAAGATGCTCCAATAGTTATAAGTCCCTGATAAATAAAAACTGTTACAGTAGAAAATATTACTCCTATGCCTAAAGATGCAGAAAAAATAATTGAGCTTATTCCATCAAGAACCGATTTTGCATATAATGTTTCATAATCTCCGGAAAGCCCCGCTTGTAAAGCTCCTACAATAGCCATAGCTCCAACACAGAACAAAAGACTTGAAGTAACAAATCCCTCTGCTATTTTATTCCCAGAATTTTTACCATTTGAAAACTTATTTTGTATGATATTTCCCAAGTTATTTATATATTTATCTATATCTATAAGTTCGCCTATAAGTGCACCAGCAGCCATAGATATTATTGTTACAAGCGTATTTGTACTTTCAAGTGCTCCTGAAATACCTATATATATAACACAAAGAGCAAGAGCATTCATTATTATATTACTTACTCTTTCTGGAATACCACCTTTTATAATAAGACCAATAATACATCCGGCGATTATAACTGCACAGTTAACTAAGGTTGCTATCATTTAAATCACCCCTATATTATTTAATTAAAGTTCTATTTCATTAAGTTCTACGTTGATATATTCAAAATATTTTTTCAAATCTTCAAGAGATATTGTAACTGTTTTATAATTTACATTTGGATGAAAATTAAGTAATTCTCCATTAAGAAGATCTTTATCTATAAATACCTGTACAACTTTATTCTCATCATTAACAACAGCGAATGGATTTACACTCCCTGGAACAAGTTTTAAAACATTCATAAGTCTTTGCTCTGAAGCAAAAGAAAGAGCTGTACTACCTATTTTACTTCTTACTTCTTTTAAATTTATAGCTTTCTCATCAAGTGTTACTATAAGATAATATTTATTTCCTTTAGCATTTCTTAAAAAAAGATTTTTTGCATGAAGTCCAGGAGCCTGTTCTTTTATCTTATTTAAATCCTCTGCTGTATATAGAGGTTCATGTTCTATGACTCCATAATCAGCTCCAATAGCTTCTAGTACATCATACACTTTCTGTTCTACTTCTGTAGGTTCAGTAGAAAATATTTTATTCATAAAAAATTCCTCCTATTCTATACATGAAAATAAAAAGTATTTCAAGTATATTACAAGTTTATAGTATCTTAGTATAAATAATACCATAAAAAATGATTATTGTTTCAAAAAATATGAAAATTTAGCAAATTTATTTTTTATTAATTAATAAAAACAGCATTCAATGCTATGAATGCTGTTATATAAATTATTTATTAAGTTGTTTGATTTTTTCTATAGCTTTAAGAGTACCCATTTTTGAATGATCAAATGTAAGTCCTCCCTGGAAATATACATTATATGGAGGTCTTATTGGAGCATCTGCACTAAGTTCTATAGAAGAACCCTGAACAAATGCGCCTGCAGCCATTATAACTTCATCACCATATCCAGGCATTGCCCATGGAACAGGTGTTACAAATGAGTCTACGGGAGCAGCTTCCTGTACACCTTCACAGAATTTTATAACTTCCTCAGCATTATTAAGCTGAACACACTGTATTATATCACTTCTGAGATCTTTATACTCTGGAAGCACACGATATCCCATTTTTTCAAATGCCCTTGAGCAGAATATTGCTCCCATAACTGCCTGTGATACTACATATGGAGCCATAAATAATCCCTGAAGAACAGTTCTTGTTGTACCAAAAGTAAGTCCGCATTCCTTACCTATACCAGGGGCTGTAAGTCTATATGAAATCATTTCAACAAGATCATGTCTTCCTACTATATACCCCCCAGTAAGAGCAAGTCCCCCACCTGGATTTTTTATAAGAGATCCAGCCATTATATCTACTCCTACATCAGTAGGCTCTTTAGTATCCAGAAATTCTCCATAACAGTTATCGACCATTATTATAACATCGCTACTTACTTTTCTTATGGCTTTTACAGCTTCTTCTATATCTTCTATAGACAGAGATTTTCTCCATTCATATCCCTTTGAACGCTGTATCATTATAAGTCTTGTTTTATCGTTTATTTTATCTTTTATTCCATCAAGGTCAATATTTCCATCTGGAAGAAAATCAAGCTGACTGTATGTAACACCGAATTCTTTAAGACACCCTTTTTCTTCTCTTATACCTATAACACCCTGAAGTGTATCATATGGAGCCCCTGTTATAGAAAGTATTTCATCTCCAGGTCTCACAAGTCCCTGAACAGTAAGAGAAAGAGCATGAGTTCCATTTACTATGATAGGTCTTACAAGTGCATCTTCTGTATGGAATACTTTTGAATATATTTCCTCTATTTTTTCTCTCCCTAAATCATTATATCCATAACCTGTTGTCCAGTTAAAATGGTTATCACTTAATTGGCTGTCTTGCATTGCTTTAAGTACCTTATATTGATTATATTCTCTTATCTCTTTTATTTCGTCAAATTTAAATTTTATATCATCCATTACAGACTCTGAAAATTCAAATGTCTCATCATCAATATTATATTGTTCTTTTAAAAATTCTTTAGTTATATCTAGCATATTTATTACTCCTATTTATTTGTTTTATTAGATATGTTAAATGGTCTAAGTGGCTGTACAGTAGAAACCGCATGCTTATATATAAGGCTACTATGTCCACTTTCATCTTCAAGTAAAATTACATAGTTATCAAATCCTTTTACAGTACCTTTTACCTGAACACCATTCACCAGGTAAATTACTAAAGGGCATTTTTCTTTTCTTGCATTGTTAAGAAATATATCCTGAAGATTTAAAACATTATTTTTCATGTACATACCTCCATTATTATATATATTGCTCTACACATGATAAAATTGATTTTTTTAATTCATCCATAGGCATAGATTCAACATCGAACCATGTAGCTTCTTTATATCTTTTGAACCAGGTTATTTGTCTTTTTGCATATCTTCTAGAATCTCTCTTTATAATTTCTATAGCCTCATCAAAAGAATATTCGCCTTTCAAATACTTTATAATTTCTTTATATCCTATTCCCTGCATTGATGTTAGATCAGGTGAGTATCCTCTATCAAGAAGATTTTTGACTTCATCAACAAGACCTTTCTCAATCATAATATCTACTCTTTTATTTATTCTTTGATATAGATGTTCTCGATTTCTATTAAGAACTATTATAATCGGCTCATATTTTTCATTATATTTAAGATCAGATGAAAAATCGCTCATTTTTTCACCATTCATACAAACTTCGATAGCTCTTATAACTCTTTTTGTATTATTTGGGTGAATTCTTTCTGCAGCATCAGGATCAAGTTTTTCAAGTTTTTCATGCATAAATTCTGGACCTTTAAGCTTAAGTTCTTCTTCCAGTTCCTGTCTAAGTTTACTATCTGAGTCAGATTTTGCAAAATCCATATTATATATTAAAGAACTTAAATAAAGCCCTGTTCCACCAGTTATAATTACATTTTTACCTTTTTTATTTATTAAATCAATATAATTCGAAGCTCTCCTTTGAAATTCAGAAACTGAGAATGGAGTATCCGGATAAACCTCATCTATCATATAATGAGGTATATTGTTCATTTCATCACAAGTAACCTTTGCACTTCCAATATCCATATATTTATATATCTGCATTGAATCAGCTGAGATTATTTCTGCATTCAAAGATTTTGCTAGCTGTATAGAAAGTTCTGTTTTTCCTACAGCTGTAGGACCTGTAAGTATAATAAGAGGTATTTTATTATTTTTCATGTCATCCTCCTTTGGCTTTAAATAATTCTTTTAAACATTTTTTCTATTTCTGATTTTGTAAGTTCTACCATAATAGGTCTACCATGTGGGCATGTATACGGGTTTTCGCATGATTCAAGCTGTTTGAATAAAGCTGAAATTTCAATATTCTTTATTCTA
Organism: Peptacetobacter hominis; assembly: GCF_006861675.1. Classification (GTDB taxonomy): domain Bacteria; phylum Bacillota; class Clostridia; order Peptostreptococcales; family Peptostreptococcaceae; genus Peptacetobacter; species Peptacetobacter hominis. The sequence continues at coordinate 4,167 of NZ_SGJB01000007.1, forward strand.
TAATTTGCTTTTATAGCTGATTTACATGCCATTGTAGCAAATCTATCGTATTTTAGGTCATAGCTTCCTGAAATATCATTTATATTATCTATAATCTCGATTATAAATTTTTCTGATTGAGGTATTCCAAATAAGTTAGGAACTCCTCGTATAAGAATATGATTTAATCCAAAAATTTCAACGTCAAATCCAAAATAAGAAAATACAGAAATATTTTTTTCGACTAATGACATATCTACATTAGATAATTCAAGTATAATCGGATCTAATAATATCTGAATTGGAATTGATTTTTTTCTGAATGAATTCATATATTTCTCAAAAAGTATTCTTTCATGTGCTGCATGCTGGTCCATAAGATACATGGAATCATCTCTTTGAAGTATTATATATGTATCAAAAACAGTTCCACAAACTTTATAATTATCAAGTGAAAAAGCTGTTTCTCTGTTTTCTTCATCATTCTTATAAAGATCATTGTTTTTAATTTTAACACTTTCAATTTCAAGTTGTTTACTTTTACTGTATTCACAAGAATCCTCAGATATATAAGAATTCTTGTTATCAGAATTGACACTGCTAAATGAATTTATATCTTCAAATTTTGTAAATGAACTAACATTGGCTGAAAGGTTTATAGGCTCTAATTCTTTAAATTCTCTTTTGTTTTCGTTGAAAGATTTATTTTTAGCATGTTCTTTCTCTGATTTTGTTTTTTCCCCTATAAAACTGCTATTATGAGAAATACTAGATTTATTTTCTCTTAAATCTATTTTATCATTATAAGTTTCATATTTTGCAATAAGATTATTTTTTAATAATTTAGCTTTTAAATATTCCCGGAGTTCGATATAGATTTCTCTTTCTTTTTCAAACTTTACCTCAAGCTTTGCCGGATGTATATTTACATCAAGTTTTGCTGGATCTACATATATATTTATAAAACATATAGCATGTTTATTTATAGGTATTATAGATTTATATGCTTCAGAAATAGCATCCAGTATTATTTTACTTTTTACAAATCTGCCATTTATATATATATGCTGAAGATTTCTATTTGACCTAAAGATATTATTATTTCCTATAAATCCATCTACACTAAATAAATTACATTTATAATCTATATTAATAAGGTTTGATGATATTTCTCTTCCATAGACACATCTTATTGCATTGTTCTGTATACCATCACCAGGTGTATCAAGCATAATTTTCCCATTATTTATATACTTGAACTTTATATTCGGATATCCTATAGCAAGTTTATTTACTGTATCACTTACTGTGATGGTTTCTGAATGATCTGATTTGAGGAATTTTTTTCTAGCCGGAGTATTAAAGAAAATATCTTTTATCAAAATTATAGTTCCTGTATTTGTTCCGACAGCTTCTTTTGAAACTACTTTACCTCCATTAAGATATATATTAGTTCCAATAGATTCATCTTTATATTTTGTTGTCATTTCAAGCTTTGATACAGCAGATATTGATGCAAGTGCTTCTCCTCTAAATCCTAAAGTATTTAATTTAAATAAATCTTCAACTGCATCAATTTTACTTGTTGCGTGCCTAAGAAAGCATTTTGATACTTCAGATGATGGTATACCATGGCCATTATCAATTATTTTTATAAGTGATTTACCACCTGATTCTATTTCAATAGTTATTCTTGATGCTCCTGCATCTATAGAATTCTCAACAAGTTCTTTTACTATAGATGCAGGTCTTTCAACGACTTCTCCTGCTGCAATTTTATTTATGGTTATATCATCCAGAATTCTTATCTTTTCTGACATAATTTCACCTCCTTAATTACAAATACAATATTTTCTATTTGTTTTTTCTGGCTATCTTTTGAAGTTCTAAAATACTACTCATTGCGTCGAGAGGTGTCATATTCATAAGATCTAAAGATAAAACTGCATCTTCAAGTTCATTTCCAATCTGAGCAAATGAAAGTTGCATCTCTGTTGGAGCTTCTTTTAATGCAATAATTTCCTTTTTCAACTTTTTATTTTTTGCTTCAAGAGTTTTTATATTTTCTTTTGCCTGTTCATATTTTTTTCTATATTCGTCAAAGTTACTATTTATTGATTTCTCATCTATAGAAATTTTATTTTCATTAACATCTTCTTTTTTTACACCCGATGTAAGTGTCTTCATATTATTTACATGATTTTTCTCAAGATCTGATAATATCTCAGATGATCTTTTTATCACCTCTTCTGGAATATCTGCCAGTTTAGCAACATATATACCATAACTTTTATCAGCAGCATGAGGAACTATTTTTCTTAAGAATACAATATCCTTACCATTGTCTTTGACATCAATAGAATAATTTTTTACTGATTCAAATTCATCTTCAAGATCTGTAAGTTCATGATAGTGAGTTGCAAAAAGTGTCTTACATTTTATCTTTTCATGTATATACTCCACAATAGACCATGCAAGACTTATTCCATCGTAAGTACTGGTTCCTCTTCCTACCTCATCAAGTATAACGAGACTGTCAGCTGTTGCATTATTCAAAATAAGTGAAACCTCGTTCATTTCTATCATAAAGGTAGATTGTCCCTGTGCAAGATCATCACTGGCTCCTACTCTTGTAAATATTCTATCTGTTATAGGAATATCTGCGTATTCTGCAGGAACAAAGGAACCTATATGAGCCATTAATACTATTACGGCTGTCTGTCTCATATATGTAGATTTACCGGACATATTAGGTCCTGTAATAATATTAATAGTATTTTCATTATTATTCAGATATGTATCATTCGGTACAAAGTTTTCATGGCCAACAATACTTTCTACAACAGGATGACGACCATTTTTTATCTCAAGTTTATTGTCAGTATTAATATTTGGTTTAATATAATTATTAATAGATGCTGTTTCGGCCATAGATACATAAACATCTATGGTAGCAACTATTTGAGCAATACTTTGTATCCTATTTATATTATTATAAATTTGATTTCTTATATCTGTAAAAATTTTGTATTCAAGAGCTTTTATTTTATCTTCTGCATTTAGTATTTTTTCTTCTATTTCCTTTAGTTCAGGTGTTATAAATCTTTCAGAATTACTTAAAGTCTGTTTCCTTATATATGTATCATCTATACATCCCTGCGCAAGTCCTGCCTTTGTTATATCTATATAGTATCCAAATACTTTATTAAACCCGATTTTAAGAGATTTTACACCTGTTTTTTCTCTCTCGCGGATTTCAATATCTTTTATTATTTTTGCTCCATTTTGAGAAATATCTCTAAGATCGAATAACTCCTGATTGTATTCACTTTTTATAATATTACCGTCTTTTATTGTTATTGCCGGTTCTTCCATTATAGATGAATCTATTAATGTATATATATCAGAAAGTGTGTCCATATCACCTATATAAGAAAGAAGTTTCTTGCACCCGGAATTATATATAATAGTTTTCAAATCAGGTAAATGCGCAATTGAATTTTTAAGATTTATAAGTTCTTTGGGCGTAACTTTCTCAAATGCAATTTTACCGCATATTCTTTCTATATCATATATTTTCTTCAGACTTTCTGACAGGTCTGATCTTGTTCCATAATCTGAATATATTTCATCTATTATATCTAATCTATTTTTTATTTTTTCAATATTTACAAGAGGTTGTTCTATATACTTTCGTAAGAGTCTGCCTCCCATAGATGTTCTGGTGTTATCTAATACATCTAAAAGAGAACCTCTTTTTTTACCTCCTCTTATAGTTTGTGTCAACTCAAGATTAGTTCTCGTAAACATATCAAGTAGCATATATTCTTCGGATTTATATATATTTATACTACAGATATTTGAAGTAATCTGCTTTTGAGTATCAAATATATAGTTCATTAATAATACAAGACTTGATTTTATGAGGAAATTTTTATTTATTCCGATATCTTCTAAATAGGATTCAGAAAAATATTTAGATAAAATACTATCATCATATTCATTATGTGTTTTTTCTTCAGATATTGTATTAAGATAAATATTACTTATTGTAGCTATATTATACAGAAGATTTTCCAGTTCTGAATCATTCATTATTATTTCTGACGGCTTGATTTTAGCGGTTTCTTCTATTAGTTTATCAATATTAGTTATAGTTGCCTCAAGTTCTCCAGTACTTATATCTACATAAGATATCCCTACCTTATCATCTATTCTATACACAGACATAAGGTAGTTATTTTTTTTATTTTCAAGAAGAGAACCGTCAAGAACTGTTCCCGGAGTAACAACTCTAACAACGTCTCTTTTTACAAGACCTTTTGCAGAAGCAGGATCTTCAAGTTGTTCTCCTATTGCAACTTTGTATCCATTTTCCACAAGTTTTGATATATATGAATCTGCAGAATGAAAAGGAACACCACACATCGGAGCTCTCTCCTCAAGTCCACATGACTTACCTGTAAGAGCAATTTCAAGTGTTTTTGATGCAATAATGGCATCTTCAAAAAACATTTCATAAAAATCACCAAGTCTATAAAACAGTATACAGTCTTTATATCTGTCTTTTGTATCAAGGTACTGTTTCATCATTGGAGTAAGTTTTTTTCTATCTATGTTCATCTTTACCTCCTTTGAATTTATCTGCTTTAATATTATATCATAACACAAATAAACATATACAACAAATGGATGCAATTATGCTCAAAATCTGATATAATAACGGAAACAATAATAATTTTATGGAGGTACAGAATGATGAACAAAGTAATAGAAATAAATCATCCTCTGATACAGCACAAACTTACTATAATGAGAGATAAAAACACAGGGACAAAAGATTTCAGAGAACTTCTTACTGAAATTTCAATGCTTATGGCTTACGAAGTAACAAGAAATCTTCCCCTTGAAGAAGTTGAAATAGAAACACCTCTTGTAAAAACAAAGGCAAATATAATCTCTGGTAAAAAATTAGGTATAGTTCCAATACTTAGAGCTGGTTTAGGAATGGTTGATGGTTTTGTCACTCTTATTCCAAATGCAAAAGTTGGACATGTAGGATTATATAGAGACCCAGAAACATTAAAACCTGTAGAATATTATCTTAAACTTCCAAAGGATACACCTGAAAGAGAAATTATAATCGTAGATCCAATGCTTGCAACAGGTGGTTCTTCAGTGGCAGCAATTGATGTTTTAAAAAGAGAAGGAGCAAAAAATATAAAACTGGTAAATCTTGTAGCTTCTCCTGAAGGAATTTCTGAAGTGCATAAATATCATCCTGATGTAGATATATATGTAGCAAGTGTTGATGAAAAGTTAAATGAACATGGATATATTCTTCCAGGACTTGGAGATGCAGGAGATAGATTATACGGAACTAAATAAAACATAAAAAATCGCCTTTCAAAAGGCGATTTTTTAATTTTAATAGAAGAAATTTATTCAATATGTTACTATAAAAATACAGCAGTTCTATAAAAGGGGGAATTTTATTTTGAAAAAAATAGTTTATAATATAGGATTATGTGATGGATGTTTTAAGTGTCATACAGCATGCTCAAATGTTCATAAAAACACAGATGGACAAAGTTGTAGAAAAATGAAAAGAATACACAACCCTATAGATAATTACGCCAGAATTATAACTGATGCATGCAGACATTGTGATGAACCTATATGCGCAAATAATTGTCCTAATGAAGCAATATATAGAAATGAAGAAACAGGATTTATAATAGTTGATAAAGAAAAATGTACAGGATGCCAGATATGCTCTTTTGTATGTCCATATGATATACCAAAATTTGTAAAAGGCAAAATGATAAAATGTGATGGATGCAATGATATAGTACTTAAAGGCGGTATACCTGCCTGTGTTGAAATATGTGATAGAAAAGCGCTTAGAATAGTAGATGTAAAATAGAAATGAATAAATTAAATGCCCTCAAATTATGTTTCATACTATGAGGGCATTATTTCTAATATTTTTTATTTTATTTTACTAAGCCATTTTCCGCTATTAAATCTATGAAGTACAAGTCCCGATCTTAAAAGCTGGTCGATTATAAGTGCAATCCAAGCACCCTGAAGTCCCCAGTGAAGGCTATTAACCATAAATATAGCTAATGCTGGTCTTATTATTAATGTTGTTACTGTTGTTATAATAGCAGTAGCTTTAGTATCTCCTGCTCCTCTTAATATACCACTTACGATAAACTGAGAACCTTGAGGTACCTGTATAAGTGCCATCATCATCATTATTACAGTTCCCGATTTTATAATCTCTGGATCATTATTATATAAAGATACTATAAAATCAGGGAAGAAAAAGAATAGCAACATAAGAACAACAGATATACTCATACCAGTTCTTCTAGCTCTTGTAGCATAAAGTTTAGCCATATCTTCTCTTCTTTTTCCAAGACTTTGGCCAACCAGAGATGTTGCCGATACAGCAAATGCCTGACCGTTCATAAAAGACAATGCCTGAACATTCATACATATCTGATGAGTAGCAAAAGCTACTGTTCCAAGTGATGCGACTGTTTTAGCATATATAATCATACCAGTACGCATAACAAGTTGCTCTATAAGTGCAGGAATACCTATATCAGATATTTTTTTCATAAGTTTCAAATCAGGTTTGAAATTATCTTTTATTCGTATTCTTATATAATTTCTATTTCCAGTAACGGATATAACAGAAAATATAAAAGCAAAAATCTGACCGATTACAGTAGCTATAGAAGCTCCTGCAACACCTAATTTAGGGAATCCCATATTTCCATATATTAAAAGATAGTTGAAGATTACATTTATAAGGTTTCCTGATAAGTTGTAAAGCATGGCAGTCTTTGAATTTCCTGCTCCTCTAAGAGCTGCAGTTATAGTACTTGTAAGTCCTAAAACAGTTATTCCTAGCATCTGTATCTGGAGATATATAGTACCATCTTTTAGAGTTACATTATCGGTTGCCCCCATAAATTTTATTATACTTTCCGAAAATATAAATATACTTACAGAAACAAGTATAGATAGAAAAAGCATTATAAGAAGTGCCTGTCTGAGTATCCGGTTTGATTTTTCCGGCTTATTTTGACCTTTATATCTGGCAACAAGAGCCGTCGTACCAACATTTAATGCTGAAAATACAGATATTATAAGAAACTTTGGCTGAGTTGTTAGACCTATTGAAGTAAGAGCTGCCGCACCAAGTTTACCTACCATTATCATATCTACCATAGAAGCAAGCTGAGTAAGTGTAAGTTCAACAAGAGACGGCCATGCGATTGTAAAAACATCTTTATAAAGCATTTTTGAAGATATTCCTTTAGGAATCCGTACTTTTTTCCCTGAAAAATCTTCATTTCCATTACCGGTTTCTACATAATCAAGTGCAATTTTATTCCGATTCATATATCGCCCTCCTCTAATATTAAATTTTAACTTTATCACAATTAATTATTATAACATTTCACATTGTAAAAATCTACACAATAAAATATTTTTATATTAAAATATATTTCGTGTCAATTTGCATAAAAATAAAAACCCGATGCATATCGAGTTTTATTAATAATGGTAAAATTTGTTTTTATATGTAAGATCAAGAATGACATAGTTCATCCTGTATTTGTTCGATACATTCAAAAAATGAGCTTCTACTACTGCTTTTTCTTCTATATATTGGTATATTTTTCTTTTTTGCTTTTGATTCAACAATAGAGCATATTTTATGAGAAACTGTTGATGTTAATATTATAATAGCATCAGGATTTCCTATTGAAACAGCTAATTTATTTGCTTTTTTTGTACATACTTTTGTTTTAAATCCCGAAATCTTACCTATTTCAAGATAATCCTTTTCCATTCGTTCATGTCCACCTACAACTAATAGACTCATTATTTTCCTCCTAATATTATTATATGATAATTATTTTTATATTATAAATATTATCATTATATATAATTATGGGTCAATAACATATAAGTATATGATATTTTTTGTCAATTATTTAATTTGGGTATATAAACATATAATTTGAAAAATAGTCAAAAATTATATATACTTAATGTACATATAAAAAAAATTATATATAGGGGGTAATATTATGGATAAAGTAAAAGCTAATGGAAAAGCAATTTTTCCATTTATAGTTTTTATAGCTATTTATTTAGGAGTTGGTATAACTCTTGAATTATATGGTGTTGAAATGTCTTTTTATCAACTTCCGGCTCCGGTCGCAATAATCATAGCAATAGTTGTTGCTTTTATTATGTTTGACGGAAGTATTGAATCAAAATTTGCAGAATTTGCAAAAGGATGTGGACATGAAAATATTTTAATGATGTGTTTTATATATCTTTTTGCTGGAGCTTTTGCTACTGTAGCATCTGAGATGGGTGGCGTAGATTCAACCGTAAATCTTGGATTATCTTTTATACCTGCAGAATATATAACTGCCGGTATGTTTGTAATTTCATCTTTTATATCTGTTTCAACAGGGACATCTATGGGAACAATAAGTGCTGTTGCACCTATAGCTATAGCTACTTCAGAAAAAGCAGGATTAAGCTTAACTCTTATGCTTGCTGCTATAATAGGTGGTGCAATGTTTGGAGATAACCTATCAGTAATATCTGATACAACAATTGCTGCAACAAGAACACAGAATTGTGAACTTAGAGATAAATTCAGAGTAAATTTATTTATAGCAATACCTGCAGCGTTTATAACCTTTATTTTGTTTATTTTAATGGGAAGCCCAGAGACACCGGTTCCTCTTCAAAATCTTGATTTTAATATAATAAAAGTTATTCCTTATATTATAGTTCTTGTATTGGCTATTTCTGGAGTTAATGTTTTTGTAACATTAGGTATGGGTACTATTGTCGCCGGAATAATAGGTATATTTTATGGAAATTTTAATCTTTTAGGATTTTCTCAAGCTATTTACAAAGGTTTTACGGGAATGAATGAAATTTTTCTTCTTTCTATGTTTACAGGTGGACTTGCTCATATGGTTACTCAAAGAGGAGGATTACAGTGGATACTTGAAAAAATACAAGGTTTTATAAAAGGCGAAAAATCAGCAGCTATAGGGATAAGTGCTATTGCAGCAGCAGCCGATATGGCTGTAGCAAATAATACAGTTGCAATTATAATAACCGGCCCAATAGTAAAAGAAGTGGCAAAAAAATATAAAGTTGATCCAAGAAAAAGTGCGTCTTTGCTTGATATCTGGACTTGTGTATTTCAGGGATTTATACCATACGGAGCACAGATATTGCTTGCTGGAAGTTTAGCAGCCGGAAAAGTAAGCCCTCTTGAACTTTTCCCTTTCTTATGGTATCAACAACTTCTTGCATTATTTGCTGTTCTATCAATTTTTATACCTTACGCGGATGGAATTATAAGAAAAAATCCTTGGAATTGGGAATTAGATAAATCAAACTAAATAATAAAATAGACCTATAATTAAATTATAGGTCTATTTTATTATTTTTCACAAGTAAGAATTTTGTCCTGTATATATCCATCTCTAACTCCATTTTTTAAAACTACAACTTCTTTTGCACAAGATAAAGAGCATACCGTATCAAGTACTATAATACTTGGAAGAATATTATTCATTCTATCGGGTACAATTCTTTCTAATATATCTATATCACTTCTTCTTGGATCTTCAAATCTTTCAGTTAATTTATTAAGTTCTTCTATAGATATATAATATTTATTTATTTTTTTATTTATTCGATGGATATATCTGTGAAGTTTCGCAACTGCTCTAGCGGTTCCTCCCATAAGATATATAACATCATTTCGATTTTTCTTGAATATACCATCTTCTTTTATGGATTTTTTTACATAATCCTTTATTTGTGCAATTTCATCTAAAGTAGGATACACCATAGAGACAAATTTATTTTTCATTTCCAAACCACCAAGAGGTAAAGAAGTAGACTTAACTATTTGATTATCTTTGAAGTTAAAAATCTGTATACTTCCACCTCCGAGGTCTAATCCAATACCATTTTTATCTTTTACTATTTGTTTAAGTCCTATGAAATCATAATAAGCTTCATCTTCTCCGCTTATTATTTCCATTTCAGGTATAATTTTTCTTATGTTTGAAACTATTTCATCAGTATTAGAAATTTTTCTTAATGAAGCAGTTGCAAAACAATAAACTTTTTTACACGCAAGTAATTCACATATTTTAGAAAATCTATCAAGAGCTTTTAAAAGTCTCTCTGCACCTTCATCAGAAAGTTTTCCGTTATCTATAAAATTTAATATAACAGAAAGTTCCTTTTCTTTTAATATTATGTTGATATCATTATTTTTTAATTCGCATACAATTAATCTTATTGTATTTGAACCCACGTCTATAACTCCATATCTCATTATAAATGCTCCAATCTTTTGTCTTATTAATTCTATACTTTATTTTACAACAAAATATGAGATCTGTTAAGTAATGCTGATTATAGAAGCAATTAAGTTTTTATCTACAGACTTTTACTTTCTTCTAATTCTCTATATGCTCTTTCAAAGAAATATATTTGAGAATCCAGTTTTGCGCCTTCAGATTCAACATAAACATATTCTCCATTAGGAAGAAGTTTTCTGGCTTTTACATTATCATTAAATTGTATTGTAAAATCTTCTAGAATTCTTTTTTTAATTTCCTCATTATATATAGGTGCTGCAACCTCTACTCTTCTCATAGTATTTCTTGACATATAATCCGCAGAACTTATATAAACTTTTGAATCTGTACCTTCTCCAAAAATATATATTCTAGAATGTTCAAGATATCTTCCTACTATACTTATTATTTCAATATTTTCGGTTTCACCTTCTACTCCAGGTATAAGACAACATATTCCTCTTACGATAAGTTGTACTTTCACACCAGCCTTTGATGCCTCTATAAGTCTATTTATAAGGCCTTTGTCAGCAAGAGAATTTACCTTTGCTCCTATATAAGCTTTTACACCATGTTGAGCTTTTACTATTTCATTGTCTATCATATCAAATATTTTATTTCTCAAACAATGCGGTGCTACAAGAAGATGATTTGTATCTTCCACAACTTCTCCAAGAGAAAGTCTGTCAAATACTTCAGCAGCTTCATGAGCTATCCTTGAATCTGATGTCATTAAAGAATAATCAGTATATAATCTAGATGTTTTTTCGTTATAATTTCCAGTACCAATTTGTGTAATAAATTTAATTCCCTCATCAGTCTTTCTTGTTATTAGGCAAAGTTTAGAATGTACTTTTAACCCAGGAAGACCATATATAACTCGACATCCAGCTTTTTCAAGAACTCTTGACCAGTTTATATTATTTTCTTCATCAAATCTCGCTCTTAATTCTACAAGAACAACAACTTCTTTATTATTTTCAACTGCATTAGTAAGTGCTTCAACAATTTTACTGTTATTTGCAAGTCTATAAAGAGTCATTTTTATAGAAACGACAGATGGATCTTCGGATGCTTCATACAACATATCAAGAAATGGTTTCATACTATTATATGGGTAGAATAATAGTTTATCTTCTTCATCAATTTGCTCCATTATAGGTCTTGATGATGTTATATGTGGTGATTTTTGAGGAACTAATCTATTATAGACTAATTCAGAGTGCTCTCTAAGTATATCCTGTATTTCTCTTGAAAAAGAAAATTCCAAAGGTGATTTTGAATAAAAGATGTATTTTTTATCAAGGTCTATATATTTACACAGTGTTTCTAGAGCTGACGTATTTAATTTTCTTGACATTTCCATTCTTACAGGAGAAAGTTTCTTTCTTTTTTTTATAAGCTTTTTCATTGTAGATCTGTAATCTAAATCTTCATCATAAACAGTCTCTTCATCTATATCAGCATTTCTTGTTATTCTTATTAACGATTTGCTTTTTACTTTATAACGGCTAAATATTTCAGAAACAAAATGAAGAATAACTTCTTCAGCTAATATGTATTTTGTCGAGTCAGAAGGAATTCTAAGAAGTCTTGAGAAAGCTTCTCCTGAACAAGGAACTATTCCAAGTTTTTCAGTTCCACTTTTACTCTCTAAAGCAACAACTGCATATATCCGTTTGTCCTTTAAAAAAGGAAATGGTTGTCTTTTACCTATTATCTGTGGAGAGATAAGAGGTCTTATATTTGAATTAAATATTTTCTTTAATTCTTTTTCATCTTCTGGTGTAAGCATTTTTTCATCTGCTGTGAATGCTTCAGAATTTCCATATTCACAAACAGTTTCTTTTTTTGAGTGAAAATCTATTAACTCTAAACCATATTTTTTAATTTCACTCATTATATCTGCATAAGAACTGTCCTTTACTTTACAAATCTCTTTTGTGTATGAAACTATGGCATCAAGCTGTTCTTCCGGAGTCATATTTAATTTGCTTTCTCTCTCATCCGGATCTATAATAAGCTGATCTCTTAGAGAGCCAACTCTTACCATAAAAAATTCATCAAGATTGCTTTGAAATATAGATACAAAAGATAATCTTTCTAGCAGCGGAACTCTTATATCCATACTTTCTTCAAGAACTCTCTTGTTGAATTTCAACCATGAAAGCTCTCTATTGTCATAGCATATTTTTTTCATAACAGTATCCTCCTAAAATATAATAAAACTGTCTCATTTAATAAATCTAACATAATGCCATTTTGAAAAACAGATTAACTTAGTTAAAAATATATTAAAAAAATGTTAAATTATTTTATTTTTTACTTATATTGAAAATTTCTGATAATATTATAATATATATTATATACTATTTTTTTACTCCTTACAAATTTTATTGTAGAATAATAAAATTTTATGATATAATATATTTCGAAATATTTAATTTGTTATTATTTAGTTGTCGTATTAGCTCAGCTGGATAGAGCACACGCCTCCTAAGCGTGGGGTCGGAGGTTCAAATCCTCTATGCGACGCCAATAAAAAAGCCTAAGATTTCTATTGTAGAAATCTTAGGCTTTTTCTTATTATAAATTTATAATAAGAATAGTATTATTCTTTTGAAACTTAGTAACATAAGTGTAATTTTTATTTAACAATACTGTTGTTATTAATCAATAACTTCGATAAGAAAACTTACTGGTCTAAAACCATCATTACATGAAATCATAGCTGATTTTTTATTTTTCATCCATCCATTGTATATATCCTCGCCACCATAAGAAAGCGTCATGACAAACGCTGACATACTATCCCATGCACTTTCACATAAACCATCAGGTTTTTTCCAGCCATCGGTTATAAATACCTGCCCTTCTTTCATATCACATGGATTTTCAATTGGATTTTCGTACTTTTCGATAAGATCTGGATAACATGATTTCTTCATTACTGTTATTTTACAATTTTTCATAGTTCCTCCCATTATTCATCTAAATATGAGTTTTTGCATAGTTCTAGCCAATCTATATAATAATCTTCTCTCATTATTGCTCCTTTTACTACTATATAATCACTGAATTCTTGACTTCCTGGTTTTGGAACAAAAGAGTAATTTTTAAATGTTTCTAAAAGTCTTTCTCTTTTTCTTTTGTGCAAATCTATTTGACATTTAATAAGATTAATAACATCACTTTTATTCATAGACTCACTGAAGTACATCTTGAGTCTAAATAAGTCCTTTTGGAAAGGCTCAACTTCTGGGTCTAATATCAACCACTGTTTAAAATCCTGAATACCCTCTTCTGTTATAGAATATAATTTTTTTTCCATTACTTCTCCAGAGATAACAGTTTCAAAAGTAATTAAACCCTCCTTAGTAAGGCGTTTTAATTCTGGATAAATTTGACTATGTTTTGCGCTCCAGAATTCCACAACACCACTATTAAATTCTTTTGTTATATCATATCCAGTCATAGGCTTTTTCATAAGAAGACCTAAAATAACATATTTTAAAGTTCTCATATAGCGCTCCTTTTTTATTTATTATTTTTCATTATATCACAATTATATACCCATAATATAAATATAAAAATCTTTTCAAATATTAATAGTATATTTATAAATATAAAATATTTGACTGGTATATGGATATATGATATTATAAACATGTAATTTATTACATATAAAAAGTCTTTAAAGAAAATCTTTAAAGACTTTTTATATGTGTCTATTTTAATACTTTGGAAGGAGAATATTTTTATGAAATTAAAACGTTATATTGTATTTTTAATTGGACTTTTCATAAATTCTTTGGGTGTAAGTATAATAACAAAGGCTGAACTTGGTACTTCGCCAATATCATCCATACCATATGTACTTAGTTTAAAGTTTCCTTTTTCATTAGGTGAATTTACAATAGCATTCAGTATTCTTTTAATTATTCTTCAGATTATGATTCTTAGGAAAAATTTTAAAATCGAGGATTTACTTCAAATTCCGATATCTATTATTTTCGGATATTTTATAGATTTCACTATGATTCTTTTATCTTCATTTAATCCAGAATTATATATACAAAAATTTATATTTTTACTTTTCGGATGTCTTGTTCTTGGATTTGGAGTTTATCTAGAGCTTGTTGCCAATGTAGCTATGTTACCTGGAGAATCATTTGTAAGAGCTGTAACCTCTACCTTAAAAACAAATTTCGGTTCAACAAAGGTTGCTTTTGACGTATCAATGAGTATAATAGCACTTATTTTATCATTTATTTTCTTTAAGTATGTAAATGGTGTAAGAGAAGGAACTATAGTAGCTGCTGTTCTAGTAGGATTTATAGCTAGAATATTCGAAAGAAGACTAAAAAAATTAGAGTTAATCTTATTCCCATATACAGAAAGCAATAACTATGATACAGATTGCCATTCTGCACCAATTTATCCTAATATTATACTTATAGATAGACAATATGGGAGTGGCGGTCATGATATAGGAAAAGGACTTGCTGAAAAATTAGGCTATAGTTTTTATGATAATGAAATAATACAGCTTGCTGCAGGAACTACTGGATATTCAACTGAGTATATACAGAATATAGATGAAAAAATGAACAGTATATTATTGTATGATTTTAAAAATCAGATGTATTCTCATACCTCCGAATATCAATCTCCAAATGATAAACTTTTTGTTGCTGAATCAAAAGTTATAAATGATCTTGCTGATAAAGGAAACTGCGTTATTGTAGGAAGATGTGCCGATTATATTTTAAGAAATAGAAAAAATTGTATAAAAATATTTCTTCATGCCTCATCTGAATATAGAATAAATAGAATAATGGAAACAAATAATATAACTAGAAATGAAGCTATTTTGAAAATAAAGAAAGAAGATTCAAGGCGTGCTGGTTATTATTACTACTATACAAATCGTATATGGGGAATGGTAAATAATTATAATATAACTCTTGATACAGGAATAGGAGTTGAATCATCAGAAAATATACTTTTAGATTTATACAATAATACAATTAAAAATGTTTTATAATTATTCTGGGAAATCTGTAGAATCCATTTACAGATTTCTTTTTTTGTGAATGATATTAAAATATGATAAAATTAAGTTTATAAAATCAATATTTATGGTAAGTAATAAAAATAATTAATTTCGTCTATGGAGGAATATAAATGAATAAATGCTTAATTGTAGTAGATATGCAAAATGATTTTGTAACAGGAAGTTTAGGAACTGATGAGGCAAAATCTATTGTGTCTAATGTTGTAGAAAAAGTAAAAAATTTTAAGGGTAAAGTAATCTTTACCCAGGATACTCATGAAAAAAATTATCTGAATACTCAGGAGGGGAAAATTCTTCCTATTGAACACTGTATAAATAAAACAAGTGGATGGGATATAATAGATCCATTAAAGGAAATCATCGACAATAAGGAATATTCAGTTTATACAAAAGGTTCTTTTGGGAGTATTGAACTTGCAGAATATATAAAAAATAAATACAACAGCAATGAAATAGATTCAGTTGAATTAATTGGATTATGTACAGACATATGTGTGATAAGCAATGCTCTTATTATTAAAGCCCTATCTCCAGAAATTCCAATATATTTAGATTCTTCATGTTGTGCCGGTGTTACTCCTGATAAACATGAGGCAGCATTAAAAACGATGGAAAGCTGTCAGATAATTGTTAAATAAGGAGGTATAAAAATGTTAAATTATGATAAAAGAAATCTTACTATGATGATGGACTTATATGAATTAACAATGGCAAATGGATATTTTCAAGGAGAAAATACTGATAAGTATGTCGTATTTGATGTTTTCTATAGAAAAAATCCTGATGGTGGTGGTTATGCAATATTTGCTGGGCTTGAACAGATTATAGAATATATTGAAAACATGCATTTTGATGATGAAGATATATCTTATCTTGAAAGTCTGAATTTATTTGACAAAAAATTTCTTGAATATCTGAAACAATATAGATTCAGTGGAAATATTTATGCCTTTGAAGAAGGTACAATTATGTATCCAAATGAGCCGGTTATAACAGTTGTAGCACCACTGATAGATGCTCAGCTCATAGAGACTGCTATTCTTGCTATATTTAATCATCAATCACTTATTGCTACTAAAACAAATAGAATCGTACAATCTGCAAAAGGAAGAAAGGTCTCTGATTTTGGGGCAAGACGTGCTCATAACATGGATGCAGCAATATATGGAGCGAGAGCTGCATATATTGGTGGTGCATCTGGTACAGCTACCGTGCTTGCAGGACAGAAATTTAATATTCCAGTTGGTGGAACTATGGCTCACAGCTGGGTTATGTATTATAAAGATGAATACAAAGCTTTTATGGAATATGCAAAAACATACCCTGATGAATCAGTCTTTCTTGTAGATACATATGATGTTCTTCATTCTGGTATTCCAAATGCAATAAAAGTAGCAAAAGAATATCTTGAACCAAAAGGTAAAAGGCTTAAAGGTATAAGACTTGATTCGGGAGACCTCGCATATTTATCAAAGGAAGCCAGAAAAATATTAGATTCAAACGGAATGGAAGACTGTAATATAATTGTTTCTAATAGTTTAGACGAATATACTATATCATCTATTTTAAATCAAGGTGGAGAAATTGATAGTTTTGGGGTTGGAGAAAGGCTTATTACAGCTAAAAGTGATCCCGTGTTTGGTGGTGTTTATAAAATAGCTGCTGTAGAAGAAAATAGTAAGTTTGAACCACGTATAAAAATATCTGAAACAGTAGAAAAAATAACAAATCCAGGATGGAAACAGGTTTACAGAGTATACAATTCTGATGGACATGCCATTGCAGATTTAATAACGGAAAGTGATGAAAAACCGGATTTGAAAAACAAATATCGCTATGTAGATCCTGAAAAACCTTGGAAGAACAGATATTTTGAAAACTGTACTATTAAGAAGCTTCAAAAACCGGTTATATTGGATGGCAAAAAAGTTTATGAAAATAAATCATTATCTGATATACAGAGTTATGTTAGAAAACAACTTTCTGAAGAAATATGGACTGAAGAGCAGAGATTTGAAAATCCTCATAAACACTATATAAATATGAGTCCGGAATACTATGAAATGAAAATGAATTTACTCAATGAAAGTAGAGGAGAATAAAAATTAAGCAGCAGGTATATAACCTGCTGCTATTTTATCTTGAGTTTATGCTATTAATAATACTGATTGCTTCAGAAACATTTTTCACAACATATGAAGCGGATTCCTTGACATCATCTCTTCCATTTTCCATAGCAAAGCTATATTTAAATCCTTTTAACATGGAAATATCATTTGGAGAATCTCCTATTGTAGCTATTTCATCGTGTGATATATTTTCCTTTTCAATTACAAAATTTATACCGGATTCTTTTGAAACTCCCATAGGAACTATATTAATAGTACTTTCACTAGAAAAATATATATCAAGCTCATTTCCAAATTCATCTATTAATATTTTTTCAATTCTTGCTAACTCTTTTTCATCTTCACATGCAACACCAATATTTCCTATCATATTATCAAAACTTTCTTTTTTAGTAAATTCTGGATCTATGATATAATCTTTCGAATAGTGGCTAAAAGCCTTACTCTCTTCAAGAATAACAGTTTCACCTTTATATTTAAAGTATATCTGTGCATCAACTGATTTATTTATTTCTATGTTTTCAAATGATTTTATAACTCTTTTTGCAATATCATCATCAAGAGTTCCTTTAAAAATAATCTCAAGATTATTATCGTATATAAAAGATCCATTCTCACATATAAAATATCCATTCAAAGAAATATAATTCTTAACCATTTTATAACCTTGTTTGAATATTCTTCCGGTCGCTACATTGAATACACCATTTTTTTCGAAATTTGATATTGAGTCTATATCATCATTACTTATACCATTGTTATATAAAGTTCCATCTAAGTCACAAAAAATATATTTTATCATCTAATCTGTCATCTCCTATAAGTCTATTCCTAATACCTCTATAGCTCCCTCTATACATTCTATGCATAGAGGAAAAGAAGGGCCTTTTTCTCCATCAATATCTGTTCCTAAATCACTCTCATCGCAATCAATTACAAGTTTTTTTGTCTTAAAATATAATATTTCATCATCTGTATCAAAATCTAAATGTTCTCCTTTAAGAACTCCTATAAAAACAGGGATAGATTTTGGAATAGGCATCCCTTTAAATATAATAACATCCAGATATCCATCGTCAAACTCTGATTTATATGCAAGGTTGATATTTCCCGCTGTCTTTCCATTAAAAACAAGCAATAAATACATATTGCCAGAATAAGATACTTCATCTGATGTAACAGTTACATTAAATTCTCTCATAGAAAGAGCCTCTTCTATTCCTTTAATATAGTATCCTATTCTACCAAAAGAATTCTTCATATGAGTATTTATTTTCTGTGATACATCTGTAAACATTCCAGAACTTGCTACATTTATAAAATACTTATTGTTTACTTTTCCAATATCAATTTTTTTAGATTTTGAACTTATTATATTTTTGATAGCTTCTTCAGGTTCAAAACTTAACCCTAAAGCATTTGCAAAATCATTGGCGGTTCCTGAGGGAATTATCCCTATAGGAATATTAATATCTCTTTTTTTAAGTTCATTTACAATTAGATCTATTGTACCATCTCCACCACAGATTACAATATGATCGTATGAATCATCAATATCACATATTGAAATATATGCTGGTATATCATAATCAAGTCTATATGGTATTACATAATATCCATTTTTCTGATATACTCTTATAATATCATCAAGTCTTGATGCGATTTTTTTTTCTCCAGAATTTGGATTATATATAAATTTAACTTTTTTCATAATATGCCTCTTAATATCCTAATACTTCATTTAAAAATATTACATGCATTCTTCCCTTTGAACGCTGTTTTTTGATAGTTACATAATCGCAGCATATTCTGTCAGAACTTGAACAATACGCACATGACCCAGAAATAGAACATGGTGTATCTGTATTAAGTCTTTTAGCATTTGCAGGAGCTGCTATATTTCTCACTCTTTCTATTGCTTCCTGCTCGTTTTTTACAATTTTATTTACACCTGAAATAACAATTACTTTATCTGGTCCATAAATCATAGCAGCAACTCTGTTTCCGTTACCATCTACATTATATAACTCTCCATTTTCTGTAATTGCATTTGAACTCGTAAAATAAGCATCTGCGAAAAAAGACTTTCTGTATATCTCCTTTATATCATTTGCCGAAAGCCCTTCTTTATATCTGTCAAGAAAGTTATAATCACTGCCTCTTAAAAAGTCAATTATATCTGTCTCGAAAAGAGTCATAGAACCACCACACGATACTGTGCTACCACTTTTAACAATAGATTTTATTGTTGATATAAGTTCATCTTTATCTTTTGCAAAGTATCCATTGATATTATTGTTTTCAAGAGCTCTTATAGTTTTTTCTATTTTCTTTTCATTCAGCCATTTCATATTATTATCCATAAAAAACACCCCTTTATATGTTTGTTATTTATATCTATATGATAACATATAAAGAGCTAACTACTCCATATATTATATCTAATATATATTAATATTTATAATTATCTGTAAATATATTTATGTAGAATAGATGATTTGTCAAAAGCAAATCCTAGTATTATAAATACTATACTACTTCCTATAGGCTGTATCATCCCTATAGTACTTAATATGAATGCAGACCAAAAATTCCCTATTATGACTCCCTCTGCAATCATATATAAAACTGTACCTATAATACCTGCAAATATAGAACCTATTATATTCCTTTTAGATACGATTTTTTCTCCTTTTTTAAAAAATAGTACAAGAATAGGTTTTATTATAATGGTAGGAATTGCCCATATTGCAGAACCTGTTGATATATCAGCTAACCGAGCTCCAACTGCAGCCGTAGCCATTGCATATGGTGTTGGTAATATAACTGCTGAAAGATATATAAATGCATCTCCTATATGCACATATCCCCCATTAATTCCCATAGGTATATGTAATATATATCCGGTTGTAATAAAAATAAGTGCTGCCAATAAAGATGATAATACTAGAATGTTATTATTGTTTTTAGAATTTAAATTCGACATATTTCTCTCTCCTTTATTAATTGTTTGATATATATGATACAATAAATCATACAATATTTGAATAAAATTTGATAATTCCATTATTTTTCATAAATTGTATGATAACAAAGTTATGGTATATATTATCAATAATTATTAATTCATCTTCTTTCATATTGAAATTGAAATTCCCATATGATAAAATTTATCTAATTATAAACAGGAGGTATACAATGTTTGCTGAAGAAAGAATACAGGATATCCTTGATACACTTAAAAAAGATGGGAAGGTAAAAGTAAAAGATTTAAGCACAAAATACAGCGTAACGGAAGACTGTATACGAAAGGATTTAAAAGCACTTGAGAAAATAGTACCTATAAAAAGAATTTATGGTGGTGCCGTTCTTCATAGGGAATCTCTTGCCTATCATTCAACAAAACAGAGACTTGGAGAAAATATAGATATAAAAAGAAAAATAGCAGAAAAAGCATTTGATATGGTAAATAATATGGAAACTATATTTCTTGATGTATCTACAGTTAATCTTATTTTAGCGGAACTTCTTGCAAAAAGTGGTAAAAAACTTACTATTGTTACAAATATGGTTGATATATTAAATCTGTTTACAAATATTGATCATAATATTCAAGTTGTTTCCGCTGGCGGAATACTAAACTCTACTATAAATGGTTTTGTGGGTGCATCAACAATTGATTTTCTTTCTAACTATAAATTTGATAAATCTTTTATTGGTACAGGGGGAATTGATGTTCCTTCAAATTGTTTGACAATATTTGAAATAGATGACGGTCTTACAAAAAAAAGTGTTATGGAAAATAGTAGAGAAATATATGTGGTAGCAGAATCAAAAAAGTTTGCATTTGATTGTGCTTACCAGTTTTATTCACTTGATAATATTGATGCGATTATAACAGATGAAAAACCTGATAGTGACACAATAAAACTTCTTGACGAATATAATATAACTATTGTATAAAAATATCATCATAAAACTTTGTTTCTAATACAGTAAAAAGAGAGCTATTAAGCTCTCTTTTTATTTAAAGTAATTCTCCAAATCTTTTTACATATGCCTTTTTAAATATAGTAGCAACAATCATGTAAAGTAAAATACATGGAAGTAAGTACATAAAGAAAGTCATTGGTAATGCTGAGAATCCTATTATATTTCCAAAATTTGTAAATGGTATTAATGTAAGAACCATTATTCCAGTAAATGTAAGAATTGTAAGAGGCTTTGATGCTCTACTCTGGATAAATGGTATTTTAGGAGTTCTTATCATATGTATTACAAGAGTTTGACTCCACATAGATTCTATAAACCATCCAGCCTGGAACATTGCTATATATGCTGCCTGAACATGTATTAATTCCTGTCCAGAAAAATGAGTTGCTAAGTCATTAAAAAGTACTCCTCCAGAAACAACCATTGGGCATAGTATGAAATACATAAAAGCATATGTAAGCCAATCAAATATAGAACTTGTAGGTCCTATCCACATCATAAATCTACCTACAGATGATGCATCCCATTTTCTTGGTTTTAAAAGATATTCCTTATCAACATTATCCCATGGAATAGCTGTACAACTAAGATCATATATAAGATTTAGTATTATAAGATGTATACTCATCATAGGTAAAAAAGGAAGTAAAGCTGATGCTGCCAATACAGAAAACATATTGCCGAAATTCGAAGAAGCTGTCATTTTTATGTATTTTATCATATTTGCATACGTCTTTCTTCCCTCTATGATTCCCTCTTCAAGAACCATCAAATCATTTTCAAGAAGAATTATGTCAGCAGATTCTTTTGCAATATCTACTGCTGTGTCTACAGAAATACCTATATCTGATTTTTTCATAGCCGGAGCATCATTTATACCATCTCCCATGAAACCTACACAATGCCCGTTATTTCTTAAAGCAGTTACTACCCTTGATTTCTGTTCAGGAGAAAGTTTTGCGAATATAGTTGTCTTTTCTACAGCATCTGAAAGTTCAAAATCACTCATGTACGAAATTTCTGTACCTAAAAGAGTATTTGACGTGTCAATTCCAACGTAACTACATATGGCTTCTGTAACAGTTTCATTATCACCTGTAAGAATTTTTGTTGTAACTCCATATTCTTTTAATGCTTCTATAGCTTTTGCTGCTGTTTCTTTAGGTGGATCAAGAAAAGCTAGGTATCCGATAAGTACCATTTCATTTTCATCATCTTTTCTCAGTTCTTTTGAGAATATATTCTTTTGAGCAACTGCTATTACTCTAAAACCTTTTTTGTTCAAATCCAGTACAGACTTAAGGATTTTATTTTTTAATTTATGGTCAATTTTTTTTATAGAACCATTTATCTCAGCATAAGAACATATAGAAATCATTTCTTCAACAGCACCTTTTGTTATCATCTGTTTTTTACCTTTTCTATCTTCCACTGAAACAGATAATCTTCTTCTTGAAAAATCAAATGGTATCTCGTCTACTTTGATATATTCCTCAGAAAGATCTGTAAGTGTCTTATCTATATTTTCTTCCTCTTCTGTTTTTTTAATGATAGCTATATCCATAAGATTTCTATAACCTGTCTGAAAATAACTATTAAGATATGCATGTCTTAGTACTCTTGAGTCTTCATTGCCATCAAGATTTAGATGATATTCAAGAACAACATTATTTTGTGTAATAGTACCTGTTTTATCTGTACATAGAATATCTATTGCTCCAAAATTTTGTATTGAATTAAGATTTTTTACAATGGTTTTTTTCTTCGACATTGCAACTGCACCTTTTGCAAGACATGTAGTAACAATCATAGGAAGCATTTCCGGTGTAAGCCCTACTGCAACTGATATTCCAAATAGAAATGCCTCTGGCCAGTTTCCTTTTGTTATTCCATTTACTATAAATACTATTGGAACCATTATAAGCATGAATCTTATAAGTACCATTGAAACTTTGTTTACACCCTTTGTAAAACTTGTTTCTTCTCGATCTTCAGAGACAGAATCAGCAATATCTCCAAATATCGTATTCTTTCCTGTAGCTATAGCTACAGCTTTTGCTGTACCACTTATAACATTACTGCCCATAAAGGATATATTTCTATAGTCTGTAATATTTATTGACTCTCTTTCATATATACAATCTATTTTTTCAATAGGTTCACTTTCTCCTGTAAGAGATGATTGGTTTACAAAGAAATCTTTTGATTCTACTATTCTTACATCTGCTGGTATCATATCTCCTACTGAAAGCATTATTATATCACCAACAACAATATCATCAATTTTTACATCAATGGCTTTTCCATTTCTTATAACAGTGCATGTTACTGCTATCATATCAAGTAGTTTTTCGGCTGCATTTCCAGATTTTGTTTCTTGAACAAATCTTAATGTTCCAGAAATAAAAACCATTATAACTATTATTCCAACAGTCATAAAATCAACTTCACCAGGATTTCCATCAAGAATAGGTTTTATTATATCTGTAAAGCCTGATACTATTGCAAGACAGAAAAGTATCGCTGTGAAAGGATTTATAAAAGATTCCATAATCCTTCTTAGAACACTTTTTTTACTTTTATGTGCCACTTCATTACTTCCATATATATCCCTGTTTTTTAGTATCTGCCCTCCGCCTAATCCGTCATGACATGTACTATACTTATTCATGATAGACCTTATATCATGAGTCGCTGCAAAAGTAATTTCTTTATCAGCAGTTTCTCTAAGAGATATTATATCTCTATCTTTTTTTGTTTTTATTGTCATAAAAAACACCTCCATTGAATATATATTTTTGTAGAAGAAACTTAACTTCTATTTAAATTATATATTCTGGAAGTGTTTAATAATATCTATTAACTCTTGCTTTTTCTTGCATTTTCGCAAGAATTTATTGATATTAGTTATCATTAAATTTATATCCTATACCCCAGACAGTTATTATATATTCAGGGTCATCAGGATAAGGTTCTATTTTCTTTCTCAGCTTTCTTATATAAGACATAATATTGCTGTCAGATAAAAGATACTTGTCATCCCACACGGCTTGATATATCTGCTCCTTTGTAAAAATTTCCCCTCTATTTGTGTATAAAAAATATAATATATCAAATTCCTTGGGAGTAAGATTGACGTCATTTCCAGATACAGTTACTTTTCTTGTTCTTCTATTTATTACCAAATCTTTATAAATACTTTCATCCATGTCAGGTAATATATTTATATCTTCAGATCCTTCCATTTGTATAAGTATTCCATTATTCTGACCGCCCAGCATATCCATAAAATATTGCCATAATTCATCGTTAAGATGCTCGTTACCATCAGTATGAGATTGAATAAGCTCTTTACATATCCATTTTACAAAAGAGGTATTAACTTTTATTTTTTCTATTTTTTTATCCATATTTATACCTCCTGAAATCCATATTTTATGATATATTTTCTCTTTCTGAATGATATAAAAACAGAATATATAATTATTACTGGAATAATATATATATAATATATAAATGGAAGTTTCTGGAATCCTATACTTATAAATAAAGGATTCGTTGTTATTAGAATCGATATAATTATTACTGCAAAACCAATAACCCATGTTGAAATTGATTCCTTTATATTGTTAATAATATTTTCGTCGGTTTTTAAAATATTAAGAACTATAATTTGTGACCGTATAGATTCTATAAACCATCCTGTTTGGAAAACAGATATAAATTTATTTTGCATATATAGATCTGATATATTATTAAAACTCTCTACACCACAAACATATGGACATATTACAAAAAACATTATTGCAAATGTTATAATATCAAAAATAGAACTTATTGGTCCAAAAAATCTCATAAATACAGCAAGCTTTTCTCCACCCCATTTAACTTTTGAAGATACTTTTTTCTGTCTGGATTTACTCAGTGGAAAAAGCATACACATTGTATCATAGATAAGATTCATAAAGAGAATCTGAACTGCACTCATAGGCATAAATGGAAGAAATGCCCGAGCAAACCGTATTGAAATAATATTCCCGAAATTTGAACTTGCGGCAATTCTTACATAGTCCAATATATTTATAAATACATTTCTGGATTCAGAGATACTATCTGCTACTACTGATAATTTTTTACCTATTACTATAACTTCAGCAGCGTATTTTGCTGCATCTGTTGCAGTATCTACAGAAATACCGACATCAGCATTTGAAATTGCGCCTACATCATTTATTCCATCGCCTAAAAAACCTACTGTATTTTTTTCTTTTAATATATCAACTATTCTGGTCTTATCATATGGTGAAAGCTCCGCATAAATATTATATTTATCTACTATCATTTTTAGCTCATCATCTTTTATTTTACTTATTTCATTGCCGGTTATTATTTTATTTGAGTCTATATTAAGTCTTTTACATATAGATGATGTAACTTCCTTCTTATCTCCACTTAATACTTTTATTGATACACCCAGTTTCTTTATTTTTTCTATTGCAGCAAATGCTTCTTTCTTTGGAGCATCAAAAAAAGCTATATACCCAACAAGGATATAATCTTTTTCAGTTTCAAGTTTTTCATTTTTTTCTGCAACACCTATTACCTTCATACCATCTTCAAAGAGTTCCTCCGTAATAAGTTTTACATTTTTTAATGCATCCTCTGAAAAGGGATATGTTCTATTGTTATAGATAAAATATGAACACATTTCTATAATACTATCTATATCACCTTTTATTATCTTTTTTCTTTTATTATCTTTATCTGAAATAGTTACACCAGATATTTTGTTTTTATACTCAAAAGGAGATTCCGCATATTTACAGTATTTTTCTTTAATAACATTGCAGTAATCTTCTCCAAAGCCTGCTTTTACAGACGACAGTATTGACTCATCAATTGGATTTTTAGCTACTGATGAGAAAAAACTATTAATATATGCGTATTCAAGTGTAGTTTTACTTTCATTTCCCAATATATCCATATAATATTCGGGAATTAAATTTTCATTTGTAAGAGTTCCTGTTTTATCAATACATAAAATATCCATATCAGACATTGTCCGCATAGATTCTATACTCTTAAGTACAGCTCTTTTTTTATAAAGTATGGTACTTCCTTTAAGAATAGATACTGCCATAACCATCGGAAGAAGTTCTGGAACTAATCCTATAACAGTAGAAATCGCAAATAGGGTTGCATGTATTATCTCTTTTGAGTTTATAACAGCAAGTATAAATACCAGAGGAAATATTACTAAAGAGAATTTTATTAGAACAAACATAATTGAGTATGAACCATCTTTAAATATACTTTTCTTTACATTTGTTTTAACTCTCGTATTAGTCTTTTCATATACAGTACTTTTTCCTATGCTTTTTACTATGCCCTCACCAGTTCCTGAAATCACTAATGATTCTGCAAAAACCATATCATTTCTATATATATCAATAAAATCCAATGAATCATTTGAATTTGATTCAGAAGGAAATTTTTCTATAACATTGCTTTCCCCATTTATTGCCGCCTGTGATACAAAAAGATTATTAGATGAAATAAGTTCTATATCAGCAGGAACTCTTTCTCCTGCGGATATAACTACTATATCACCTATAGATAATTCTGATGGATTTACTATCATAATACTATTATTTTTTCTAACTCTTATATATGTATCAATATCATTTTTTATATAGCTATATTCTTTTCTTCTTTTGTGCTCTGCTATAAAGTATAAAGCAGCACTTATGATTATTATCCGCAATAATATTTCATACGAAAAAGCAGCAATATTTTCTGAAGTGTTATTTAAAATATTTATAATAAAAAAAGTTATTGTTATAAAAATAAGAATAACTGTAAATGGATTAAAAAAAATCCTTCTAAACTCGTTTGAGATAAATTTTTTATTCATAAAACCTCCTATGCATACAATATAATTTCATTTTATCATGGAATTATTGTCATATAAATAATATTATAAGATATATTTATGATATAATGAAAAAGGATTATTAAATCCAGAATATCAAATCATTCAATAATCAATCAGGGGAGTTTATGTAGATAGACTGAGAGTAAGCCGAAGCTTAGACCCTTAACCTGATTTGGATAATGCCAACGGAGGGAGAATACTTATGTTTAAAACATGTCTTGAAAATGTACGTTCAAACGTACCACTAATCCACAACATTACTAACTATGTAACTGTAAATGATGTTGCCAACATCATTCTTGCCTGTGGTGCAAGTCCTATAATGGCCGATGACGAAGCGGAAGCTGCGGATATAACATCTGTATGTAATGGACTTAATATAAACATCGGTACACTTAATCACAATACTATTCCATCAATGATTATAGCTGGTAAAAAATCAAATGAACTTAACCATCCTATTATACTGGATCCTGTAGGTGTAGGAGCAAGTGCTCTTAGAAATAATACTGCTAATAAACTTCTAAATGAAATTAAATTTGATGTTATTAGAGGAAATATATCAGAAATTAAATTTTTATCTACAGGAATAGGTTCTGGGAAAGGTGTTGATGCAGGAATTGCGGATACTGTAACAGAAGAAAATCTTGATGAAATAATAGCATCTCTTAAAAAGTTTTCTAAAATAACAGGAAGCATAATAGCTGTAACAGGTGCGATAGATCTCGTAGCTAATGAAAAACAATGCTATGTCATAAGAAATGGTCGCCCTGAGATGGGTAAAATAACAGGTACCGGATGTCAGTTATCTGGTATGACTGCGGCATTTATATGTGCAAATAAAGATAATATGCTTGAAGCAACAGCTGCTTCTATTTGTATGATGGGACTTGCCGGAGAGATAGCCTGGTCAAATATGAATAACTATGATGGAAACTCAACATACAGAAATAGAATTATTGATGCTATATATAATATGACAGGAGAGATGTTGGAAGAAGGTGCTAAATATGAAATTAGATAAAAAAGATCTTCTTTTATATGCCATAACCGATAGAAGTTGGCTTAATGGAATGACTATGGAAGAACAACTTAAAGAGGCTATAACTGGCGGAGCAACTATTGTACAGATACGAGAAAAAAATATGAATTATTCAGATTTTCTTGAAGAGGCAAAATCACTTTATAAAATATGCAAATCATCAAATATACCATTTATTGTGAATGACAATATCGATATAGCAAGGGAAATTAACGCTGATGGTATTCATGTTGGACAGGAAGATATGGATGCTAAAGATGTTAGAGCTATTATAGGAGATAAAATGATTCTTGGTGTTTCCGCATCAACAGTAGAAGAAGCTATAAAAGCTGAAAAAAATGGAGCTGATTATCTTGGAGTTGGTGCTGTTTTTTCAACATCTACAAAGAAGGATGCTGACAGTGTAAGTTATGAAGAACTAAAAAAAATATGCGATGCTGTTTCTATACCTGTCGTAGCTATTGGAGGAATTACTTATGATAATATGGATGTACTCAAAGACAGTGGTATATGTGGTATATCTGTAATAAGTGCTATTTTTGCACAAAATGACATAAGAAAAGCAACTGAAAATTTAAAAAATAAATCAGAAAAATTATTCAAATATCATAAAATGCCAGTAGCTCTTACTATTGCAGGAAGTGATTCAAGTGGCGGCGCTGGAATACAGGCAGATATAAAAACAATGACAGTGCATGGTGTATTTGCAGAGAGTGCTATTACAGCACTTACTGCTCAAAACACAACTGGTGTAATGTCTGTATTTGAATCATCTCCTGAATTTCTTTCAGAGCAGCTGGATTCTGTATTTAGTGATATATATCCAAATGCTGTAAAGATAGGAATGGTTTCATCATGTAATCTTATTCATGTAATTTCAGAGAAACTTAGAGAATATAACGCGAAAAATATTGTAGTTGATCCTGTTATGATTTCTACAAGTGGATCAAGATTAATAGAAGAAGACGCAATAAAAACTCTTAAAGAAGAGCTTTTCCCTCTTGCATCAGTATTGACTCCTAATATTCCTGAAGCTGAAGTCATCTCTGGTATAGAAATAAAATCAACAGAGGATATGATAAAAGCATCTAAAATTATTGGTGATAATTTCAAATGTGCGGTACTATGCAAAGGTGGACACAGTATAAATGATGCAAATGATTTACTTTATTCTAATGGTGAATTCAGATGGTTCTATGGAAAAAGAATAGAAAATAATAACACACACGGTACAGGATGTACTCTTTCAAGTGCTATTGCTTCAAATCTCGCAAAAGGTAAGAATTTAGAAATGTCCGTATTAGAGGCAAAAAACTATATTTCAGGAGCTCTTTCATATATGCTGGATTTAGGAAAAGGTAGCGGTCCTATGAACCATGCTTTTTCTGTACACGGAGAGTATAAATAGATAAAAAATAGGCAGTTTAAAAACTGCCTATTTTTGTATATAAATCCCCTAGCTTTGTCGACAATAAATTTACATAATTATATTATGTAAATTTAATTTTCACTTAAATACTTTGTTTTATATGTAAACAATATTGATACAAAAACAGTTATAATTTCTGCACACGGAACTGCCGCCCATACTCCATTCATTTCCCAGAAGATTGGAAGTATATATAAAAATAAAAGCAACAAAAAGAAAGATCTAAGAAATGTTATTATAGCTGATAAATGACCATAAGCATATGACGTTAATCTTACTGCAGAAAATATACTAATACCAAATACTATAAATCCTATTGAGTATATCCTCATACCATATACCGCTAAATTATATACATCTGAAGTTTTTTCAGCAAAAAAGGATACAGCATATGGAGCTACAAAGAATCCTATAATATAAAGTATTCCGGGAACTATCCCGAGGAATCTGAATGAATATTTTTCTATTTTTCTACATACATTCTTTTTTCCTTCTCCGAATGCATGTCCAAGAAGGGGTGAAACCCCCATTGAATATCCAAATGCTAATCCTATAAATATAAACTGAAGGTACATTGTTATTGTAACAGCTGCTATTCCATCCTCACCTGCAAATTTAAGTGCAGATATATTGAATGCTATCGTAGTTATTGCTATTGCTATTTGGTTTATAAATTCGGAAGAACCATTTATAAGACATCTTGGAATAAAAGAAAAACTGATTCCTGAATATTTAAATTTTACAGTTTTACTCATAAAAACTATATAATACAGACCAATAACAAATGATACAGCAATTCCTATAATTGTAGCTAAAGCTGCTCCATATATCCCCATTTTCATAGGAACTATAAATACATAATCCAGAATAATATTTGTAATTCCACCAGCGAGAGAAACTATAAAACTATATAGAGGTGATCCATCAATCCTTATAAAATATGTAAAAATTTCTTTGCCGATTACCAAAATAAATCCTACCATCCATGGTATTATATAATCTTTACAATATATTATTGTTTTATCTGTAGCACCTAAAAGATACAGAAGTTTATCAAGAAATATAAAAAATAAAAGAGTTATAATACCACCTATTACTATGGATGAAATAAATGCAGTTGTAAATTTAATATTTGCTTCATCATATTTCTTTTGTCCTATCGATATAGCTGCAAGAGCACTTCCACCTATCGCAAATATATATGCTATTCCAAGAAGTATGTTTATTATGGGATAAACTATATTTACGGCCGCTAGTGCATCTGTTCCAACAAATTTGGATACAAAAACACCATCTACTATCGTATACAGAGTTGTAAACAAAGAAGTTAGATATGTAGGAATGACAAATTTAATCACTTTTCTAAATTTTAGAGTTTCTTCACTTTCTATAATACTATTTATTGAATTCATATAAGTCTCCTTTCCTTGAATATTACAATAAACAGTATAAACCTTAAAGTAACTTGAAAGTCAATTGTAATTATGGTATTTTGTATATAATTATATATTTAATAAATAGGAGGAACATCTTGGATAAAACATTTAGAATCGGTGAAATTGCAGATTTTTTCAATATACCATCAAGTACTCTTAGATATTGGAATGATAAAGGTGTATTGAAATCAAAGAAAAATATAGAAAATAATTACAGAGAGTATGATT
Source organism: Peptacetobacter hominis (assembly GCF_006861675.1). Taxonomy (GTDB): domain Bacteria; phylum Bacillota; class Clostridia; order Peptostreptococcales; family Peptostreptococcaceae; genus Peptacetobacter; species Peptacetobacter hominis. The sequence goes on from NZ_SGJB01000007.1 coordinate 35,851, forward strand.
TCATGGATCTTATTGAGATATCTGATGTAATATTTTATAAAACTCTTGGAATTCCATTAAAACAAATTACATCTATAGAAAATATGGAGCTAAAAGAATATAAGGAACTGTTTGAGCTTCATAAAATATCACTATTCAATGAACTTGAACTATTAAATAAAAGAATTGAGAAATTAAAGAAACATCAATCCGCAATAGATGAAGTTATACGATTAAAAGATTCTGGAATAAAATATGGAAGTATTGATATCGATACCATCTGTGGTTTTGAACTTACCGAAATAAACAAAATATCATTATATATTTCAGATCCATCGCTTTATATAAGAGTTCATGACTCAGACAATTTGAAATATGAAAAAAGAGGAATTATAATCGAAAGCTTTAATAATGAAGATATTATTTGGAAAAAAAGAACAGATAAATATGCTATTTTTTTGATGAAAGAGGAAGTTTCAGAAAAATGGGAAAACAATCTTTGCGAATATATAAATAAAATCAAAGAGGATTATAATACAGGGAAAATTTTAAGTAGATTTCTATGTAGAGCAAGTGAAAACGGGAAAATATTTGATTTTTATAAATGTTATGTTGAAATAATATAAAAGGAAGTATGTCTGATATATAAATATATATCAGAAAACTTCCTTCTTTTATTTATCAATCAACGTAAACAAGTTTATTTTTATTATAACAATATATTGAAAGAATCAATACTGCTATTATTCCTGCTCCCCCAGAAAAAATACAACTTGATGCTGAACCTTTAGCAATTCCTGAAAATACTGCTGCTGGTGTATATATACTTATACTATTCATAGAAAGACTAAGGATTAAAGGGCACCATATAGATTCGGTTCTATAAAGTAGATATGATTGAATACTGCCAATTGCAATACTTGCAATTATAAGCATGATGGAACTTATTATCGGATTTGATACGCTATCTCTATATAGTATCGACATAACCGGTAACTGCCATAATCCCCAAAATAAGCCATCTAAGATTGCTGCTTTTTCTGCAGATGTAATTTTACAAAGTTTTGGAAGAAGATATCCTCTCCATGCAAATTCTTCGCACAAACATTGTATAATTCCATATAATGGAAATATTATTGCAAGATTTGATACCTCATATGTTATACCTTTTAAATATTCAAAAAGACTCGTATATTGAAAACTATAAATAGCAACTGAAGAAAGTAGACCTATTCTGGTTTTAAATATAAAGTAATTTATTATAGCAGTAATATACATAAAGACAGGCATAAGTATTAGTGTCTTCATAAATATAGACCGATTTTTCTTCATATTTAATCTGATAAAAAAGGTTGCTGATTTATCTTTAAATATCACTTTCGCAATCAATGAAATTATTGCTGGAATGAACATAATTACTATAACAGTGTTATATCCTAAAAAATCTTTAAGAATATTGGTTATTAAAATAGTTAATATAAATACCGTGCTTAGAAAAAATATAATCTGTTTTTTTGTACTCATATATACCTCCTTAGAAATTTCTATAGACCTAGTTATAATCTCTTTTATATATAGGTTAACACGACAATATTAAAAATTTCTTAAGAGATATTTTATAAACAGTAAAAAATTCTATATTTTTGTAAAGAATATATCATAGTTTATATACACAAAGAAAAAGCACATCATGATGATGCGCTTTAACGAGAGCTCCTGTTATAAGCAGGAATATATCTATTTAATGAAGCAAGACTGTATGATACATTATATATTATAAATATTTTTACAATAAGCATAATAACCGACTGAACTGATCTCATAGATATAATAGTCCACAAAGGTTGCCCGGTTAATATATATATATTTACTGTATTAAGTAAAAGTTCTACAATATTTACCATTATAACTGTTGTAGTAATATTTTTTATACTCTTTGGTTTTTCATACAAGAATTTACCATATATCATAGCAGTTATACATGCTGTAATTGTAAATCCTGGGAAAAAATCAGATGCAAATAATATAGTTCCTATTATATCGCTTATAGCTGCAACTGCTACTGTATATTTTGTCCCGTACATGATTGCAGCAACTGTTATTGGAAGAAAACTAAATCCTATTCTAACTATTGGAGTTGATATGGATAAAAATCTTGAAAGAATTATACTCATTGCTACAAAAAGTGATAAAGTAACAAGGTCTCTTGTATTGATTTTCTCTGTATTTTTCACAATAATATCTCCTTTTTCATATAATTCAAAATGCTCTGCATTATGCAGAGCATTTATACTGGTGTACCCGACGGGATTCGAACCCGCAGACCTTCAGAGTCGGAGTCTGACATTCTACCAATTGAACTACAGGCACATATTAAACAGATTTAACATATATATAATAAATTAAAACACTACTATATGTCAATATAAATATACTGTCTGCACATTAAAAATAAATATTTAGTTTCCTTTACACTTGATTTATGAACAAAATCAAGGTATTCTATTAAATGGAAATATATTTTTATAAAGGAGAGTGATGGGCAATGGATAGTTATCCGTTGCATAGGAAATACAATTTAAACTATCACTTGACTGTATCTATTATTCTATAGCATCTTTTTTATTCCTATCAGAATAACAGATACTGTTAAATGATGGAATATTTTTATACAGGAGATGCTACCATGATCAGATACTATAAAACAATTGATTCCAAATTGGAAAAGCTCAATGAAATTGAGGATGGATGCTGGATAAATCTTGTAGAGCCAAATCAGAGTGAAATACATTTGATTGTTGAAAAGACAGGTATAGATATAGAAAGTATAAACTCTGCTCTTGACGAAGAAGAACGTTCGAGAATAGATGTAAATGAGGATCATACGCTTATACTTATAGATATTCCTATAGATGAAAGTGACTCTGATAATTCTCATTACAGTACAATTCCCCTTGGGATAATTATAACTGATGAGATAATACTCACTGTATGTAGTGAACAGACAAGAATACTTAATGACTTTATAGTAGGTCATATAAAAGATTTTTATACTCATATGAAATCAAGATTTATACTCCAGATTCTTCATAAAAATGCGGCTTATTATCTTCATTATCTTAGAAGAATAAACAAAATGACAAATGAACTTGAGAAGGAAATATACAGTTCTATGAAAAATAAACAGCTTATACAGCTTCTGGAACTTGAAAAATCACTGGTATATTTTTCTACTTCTCTTAAAGCCAATGAACTTGTACTTAACAAAATGCTTAAAACTTCAAGTATAAAAAAATATCATGATGATGACGATCTTCTTGATGATGTTATTATAGAAAATAGACAGGCTCTTGAAATGGCATCAATCTATGGAGATATATTAAGTCGTATCATGGACGCTTTTAGTGCGATAATAAGTAATAATCAGAACAATGTTATGCAGTTTTTAACTGTTGTTACACTTATAGTTTCTATCCCGACTCTTATCTCAGGGTTCTTCGGAATGAACGTAGGGGGAATTCCCCTTTCATCAAATATAAATGGTTTCTGGATGATTGCAGCAATTTCTGCTGTTATATGTATAATAATAACTATATTTATGTCCAGAAATAAACTTCTTTAAATTTAAAACTGAATATGGAGGAAAATTTAATATGAATTATATACTTCTTATAGTTGGATTTATTTTTCTTGTAAAGGGAGCTGATTTTTTTGTAGATGGATCATCAAGTATAGCACAGACTCTTAAGATTCCGTCTCTAATAATAGGTCTTACTATAGTTGCTTTCGGTACAAGCGCTCCTGAAGCTGCAGTAAGTATTACAGCTTCTATTAGTGGACAAAATGGAATGGCTATGGGAAATGTTGTGGGGTCTAATATATTTAATCTTCTGGTTGTTGTAGGGATATCCGCTATAATAAAACCACTAATGATTGAAAAAGGTGTTAGAATCAAGGAATTTCCATTTTTGATACTTATATCTGCGTTATCTTTTGTAATAATAGCCGATCAATATTTTAATTCTACTTATATAAATCAATTAAGTAGAGGCGATGGTATTATACTACTAATGTTTTTTGCAGTATTTATGTACTCTCTTGTAATGAGTGCCTTAAAATCCCGTAATGATGCTATAGAAAATCAGAAGCTTCATCCAGAAGAATATAAAGATATGAACATAGAAATAGATGCTCCATCTAAAACAATGCCTATTGGAAAAGCTATTATTTTTTCTATAGGAGGTATTATTGCTATAGTTCTAGGTGGACAGCTTGTTGTAAATTCTGCTACAGGCATAGCAAAAAGTTTTGGAGTAAGTGACCAGCTTATCGGGCTTACAATTGTTGCAATAGGTACTTCACTACCTGAACTGGTTACTTCTATAATAGCTGCTACAAAAGGTGAAAGTGATATAGCTCTTGGAAATGTTATTGGTTCAAATGTATTTAATATATTATTTGTTCTCGGAATATCTGCAGCTATTTCGCCAATATCAATCGATCCAAAACTTTTTATAGATTGTCTATTTATGATAGCAGTAACAGTTCTTGCATACATATTCTCTTTAATCAGGAAAGATATAAACAGATTAGAGGGAGCTGTTCTTACAGCCCTATATATAGGATATACACTATATTTAATTTCTGGTGTAATATAAAAAAGAAGTCATCTCTTACGAGGTGACTTCTTTTAATTTAATTTTCATCATCAAAAATCATATCATCCTTAAATCCTTCAAGCATAGTCTCCAGATTTTCTTTTATATTCATTATATATCCTGGTATATACTCAGGTTTTTCTTGAACTTCTTCAGGACAAAGTTCAAATTCTGGTATTTGTATATCATTTACAGCGATGTCTATTTCTGGCATTGTATCGTATATATCACACGAATTTTCAAAACCATCTTTAGCAAGTTTTTCAAAAACAAGAAGTGATTTTTTATGATAAAGGCATCCCAGCATATATCCACAGTTTTTACTTCCAGCTTCAATACCTTCTCTAAAATATTTTTCGGCCTTAGTAAAATCATTTAATCTGAAATAAAGATTTCCAAGGTTCTCAATTGACTCTATACAGTTGTTTAATTTTGACTTCTCATACCATTCAGTAGCTGTTTCTGAATCATCATCAGATATATCTGATATAACCCCCATCATATGTTGACAATATGAGTTTCCTTCCTGAGCAGGAACACTGTAGTTTGATTTTGCTTCATCATATTGACCTTCGTTGTAATAAATTCTTCCAAGATGAACCATTGCATTTAAATGATTATTTTCTGCTGCTATTTCAAAGTATTTTATAGACCCTTTTATATTACCCATATTTTCATATATGCATGCAAGTCTGTACGCTGAATCAACATCTCCATTTTCGGCAGCCTTTTTGTACCATATAACAGCTCCTTCAAGATCTTCTCTTTCATCATAAATCTGTGCAAGTTTTATTTGACATGAAAGCTTTGACGGCATCATAGAAAAATATTCTATAGCTGTATCTACTTCTCCTATTTCAAGATATAAATCCCCAAGATTTTCAATAGCAGGTCTACAGTTCATATCTATAGAAGCTTTGAAAAGCTCAATTGCTCTATCATATTCTTTCTGTTCAAAGCATATACCACCAAGATTATTTGTTGATTCTATAATTCCATCATTGCTGGCTTCCTCATAAAGCTCTTTTGCATCATCTATATTTCCTTCTTTATTTAATAGGTTTCCTAATCTAAACTTTGACATCGTATGGTTCTGAGCAATTGCTCTTTCATAATATTCAAGTGCATCGTCCACATTATCTTCTCTGTCGTATATATATGCTAATCTGTACTGAGATTTCATATCACCGCTATCTGCACTCTTTTTATAATATTTTTCGGCTTCATCAAGTTTGTCATTTATTTCCATAATCATACCAAGATTAAAACATCCTTCTATGTAACCTATTTTGTATAACTGTTTATAAAGTGCAATAGCCTCTCTTGCTTCATTTCTCTGAGTATGAAAAACTGCAAGATTATACATACAATCAGGGTCATCATATCTGGCACCTTTTTTAAACATTTCAAATGCTTCGTCTTCTCTATCTAAAAGATTGTATAAAACACCTAGATTGTAGCATGCCTTTCCATAGTCTGAATCTGTTGCATCAAGAAGTATTTCTTCACATTTTTCATAATTTTTGAGTACATAATAAGTAACACCCATGTTATTCTGTGCAGCCAGAAGTCCTATTTTCATAGCTTTATCATACCAATATAAAGCATACTGATAATCTTCTTCCGAAAATTTTATATTACCTATATCCAAAGCTGCTTCTTCCATTCCACTTTTATAGGCTATTTTATACCATCTTTCAGCCTCTTCATATTCTCCCATATCTTCAAATATGTTTCCTAAAGTATACTGAGCTTTTACACTTCCTTCACTGGCAGCTTCTTCATATTTTTTTATTGCCGATTCCGTTTTACCTATCTTTTGAAGAAATTTTGCCTGTGTATATGCAACATTAGGATCATTTGAAATATCCTTTATGCTTTTAATTGAAAACATTGCATTTTTCATAATACTCCTCCATTCAATAAACCATTCATTATAGTTTATATTATATCAGATGATTATATTGTTTTACCAAAATTTCTATATTTTTATTTATAATTCCACAATAATAATAAAAATGTATGTAACTATAAAATTTTTTAATACATTATTTTTTTAACAATAATACATTTTAAATACAAACTTTTATTTATAGATAAATCTGCAAACTAATGGTATTATAGATATAGAGGTGATTTGTTTGAATTTTATGGATATATTTACCCAGGTTGCAATCTTATTTATTATAATCCTGGTTGGTTATTTTGTGAGAAGGTTTAATATGCTGGATGATGAATCGACATCAAAACTTTCATCACTTGTAATGAATATTTTTCTACCGGCAATGATAATAACAGCTATGCAGATTGATTTTGAAGCTGAATTAATTCCAAAGATGCTATCATTATTTGTTGTATCAATGGTAATGTTTGCTGTTTCAATAATAATTTCATTTATTATGAAATTATTTGTAAAATCAGAATCTGAGCTCGGAATATATCAATATGCCCTTGTTTTTTCAAATTCCGGATTCATGGGTTATCCGGTTGTTGAAGCTGTTTTAGGGAGTGGTGGTATATTTTATGCAGCTATATTCAATCTTCCTTTTAACTTTATATGCTTTACACTTGGAGTTTATTTCTTGTCAAAAGGACGACCTGGAAAAAAATTCTCATTAAAATCTATGGTCAATAGTTCAATAATAGCTGTAGTAATAGGACTTATATTATTTTTTACAAAAACAAAGCTACCAGTATTTATAAACGAACCACTTGTTCTTTTAGGAAATGTGACTACACCACTTTCAATGCTTGTTATAGGATCAATGCTGGCAGGATCTTCAGCTACAGAATGTTTTAAAATGCCTAAAATGTATATTCTTACTTTTTTAAGACTTATAGTAATACCTGTAGCTGTATTTATTGTACTTAAACCATTTAATTTTGATTCACTTGTTATGGCTATTCCTGTTGTTATAGGCGCTATGCCTTCAGCAGCGAATACAGCTATAATGGCTAATGAATATGGAGCGGATGTTTCTCTGGCTTCACAGGCGGTATTTTTTACAACATTATTTTCGGTTGTATCAATTCCGCTTATAAGTGTTCTACTTTTAAGTTAAATGAATCGTTATTTCTATATGATAATGATTTTATATTTCTGCAGAAATATTTTTTGATTATTTATTTTTATTAATAATCTTTTTATTTACTATTACAAAAAATTTAGGCTATCCTATTAATTAATAATAGAATAGCCTATTTTTTATTTTAACTTTTCTAAATCCATATATACATCTAACTGTGGTATAAAAATTAAATTATCTTTCATATGCGTACTTCCAAATTCCATAAGTATTTTGCCTTCTTTATCCCTAGTTATAGTATATTTTATGATATCACTATATTCATCTATATTTGCATGAAAAAAAGTACCTTCATACTGTTTAAATTTATAATCGAAAAGTTCTTTTGTAAGTTCTATTGTTAATAACATACTACCTCCATTTGTCTACTCTTTTATAAATATTGGAGATTGAATTCCTGATGCTCTGAATGTAGCTTCATACACGACCTTCTGTTTATCTATATCATAAACTTTCAAAGTTGACTTATCATCATAGCTCCCATCAAATGAAAATGTATAGCTATCTGATATTTCTGAGCCATAGATAGTTTTATATGATTCTACATAAAAGATTTTATTGCCATAAAATGCATAATTTTCAGAACCTGAATAAGAAATCTCTCTATCATCTGAAGATAAATTACGCGCTAAGAAATCAAGCTTATGAACTTCTAACAGCTTTAATTTTTTCCTTTTATCATACCTATACAGATATAAATCTTCTGTACCTTTTTTTACAACAAGTTCTATATCATTTCCTTTTACTCTTGATAGAACTACCTGATACGTAAAAGAAAAATCATCTTCATAATTGAAATCTTCAAGACTATTTATTTCAGAAAAAACGCTTCTATTTATATTATATACTATTATCCCAATAGATGCATCATTGATATTATATGTTGATATATATATATTCTCTCCATCTGTAAATGTAGAATTATTACCTCCTTCAATAAAATTAGCCTCTGAAATTTCGCTTTGAGAAGATATTTTGTATGTAGAATTGTATATATCAAATTGAATAGCCGTTATTTTTTTCATACTCTTATCTGCATAAAGTGCATATATTCTATCTTCATATACCATTAATTTAAGTAGGTTTAAATAATTTTCTACATTATCTTTTATAAATATCTTTTTATCTTCTACTTTTGAATTCTCTCCAAATACTATTATTTTAAAGTATGGATTTAAAGATTCTGTTATCGTATTTATCACATAAACATCTTTATTTGCTTGAAAAATTGAGTTTTCATTGATATTATCTGAATATTCTCTTATCTTCTTTTCACTTTTAAAGTCATTGTTAATATAATTGAAATCAGTGTAATAACCTGAATATAGAGTACTTTTAGATAAATCATTCCCAAATATTAACTTTTCAATCTGTTTCCCATTCGATATCTGTGTCATAAGAGAAATTTTTCCCATCTCATATCTATTACCTTTCTCATAAATAGGATGAATTCTACTGTGAGATAATGATGTAAAGCGTAAACAAAGTATTATTGATATAAATATAAATATCAGAATAAGCATAATCCGCTTTCTTATATAATTCATAATATCCTCCTAATTAAAGTTCTATTTTTTGAAGAATAGTTTTTGAAATTTCAAATGAAAGTATATTAAGTATTATTCCTGCAAGAAAAATAAAAAATGTATTTCTTGCAAAAATATAGAATATAAATATACTAATTAAAAGTATTACTGATAATATAAGAATTGCTATTTTTTTTATTGCATTACCTTTCCAGACATGATTTATTAATATGCACAACATAGATAATGTAGATACAAATGCTGTCATACCTAGGATATATATAAGGCTAAAATTATAAATATTGTATGGAATAATATTTATCATATATAAATCTGATTCTAAAAAAGCCTTCAGTGGTGATATGAAATAAATATTTTTATTTAATATTGAAAATATTAACCCTATGAAACCAGAAAATAAGATATATGCAATTATATTTGCTATAAAAATAAAGTATATACACATTGTTTTGGCTACATATAAATTAATTCTATCTAAAGGAATAATACAATATATGTAAAAACTTTTGTTTTTTCCAAAAAAATCTCCCATCCAAATAAGTATTCCTGCTAAACTACATAAAAACATTGTAAATAGAAATACTTTAATACTATTTGTCCCCAATATAATTGAATATGAGAATTTTTCAGGTATATTTGAAGCATTGTATCCAAGACTACTAAAAGTACTATTAAATTTATTCAAATTTGAAATCATACTGTAAAATAGCATAATTCCATTTAACCGCAATATAATCACAAATTTTAATCTATTTCTTTTCAGTTCATTCATAAATATATATAAAACTTTATTCATCTACCTACCCACCTTTTCAAAAGAAGAATCATTTGAATTTTGTAGATTAAAAATTTTTGCATCAAATAGTATACTTTGATTTTTTCTATCGATAACTTCTAATTTAGATAAATTTGATTTATTTGCAGTTGCACTATATGAAAATACATATATTCTATCATTTTCTATATAAAAACTTAGTAATGTATCCGGTTTTCTTTCCATGCAATCAATTTGGGATTCTGTAAATTCCATACTGTTTAGATCTATGTCTATTATTCTAAAATCATTGACTGTATCTTTTATATCAGTATATATTGCTCCTTCAAGTATGTGTAACTTATCTTCTTGATAAGAAAACCGTATTTCTGTTGCATTTTGTAAAATTTTACAATCAAAAGATTTATTTTTATTTATATCGTATTTACATATATAAATTTCAGATAACGGTTGCACCTCGTCAGAATTTATTTTTTTCTCCATAATATAGCACAAGTACCCTCTTTCATCAGTTCCATCTACCTCTGAAAACAATACTGACTCATATTTCTTATCAGCAACAACCTCTCTTCCTGAAATTTTGTCTATACTCATGTCATTTGAATTTATTTTAAAAATACACAGACTCTTATTACCTTTAGTATTGTTATATGAAATAATAAAATATATATTTGATTTCTCAACATGAACTCCGTTTATCTCTGGTATTTCATATTCAAGGATATCATTTAATGAAATATTTATTTCTGTTTCCTCTAAATTTCTTTTGTCAAACTTGTTAGAATCAATCTCTTTTGTATAATTAATTCTTTTCATTTTTGTATTTCCAGTATATACATATATTTTATATTGCCCACTATTTGTTTCTGAATTGCTGAAAGCTATAGCGGGAATTTTTTTACCTGCTTGACCGGATATTCTATATATACTACTATTATCTGTTATATTTTCACTTTTTATCTTAGAGTGCGCATTTAGACCGGTTTTATCTATAATGTATTCTCTTTCAAAATTTTTCCCTAATTTAACATCTTCTATTTTTAAAGCAATATTACCCATTTTGTTAATATTCCCATTTTGTGTAACTATTTTTGCATCGGTTTCTCTACTTGAAAAAATAAACATAAAACCTATTAGTATTAGCAATATATATACACATACGTGATTTATTTTTAATTTCATATCGATTCCCCCTTATAATTCTAGTTTTTTCTCTATAAGTAAATAAGATAAAACTGCAGAAATTATGCTAAATATAATTGATAAAATTATTCTTACTACTATAATATTGCTAGTTATTCCTGTCAAAATAAAAATATTATAAATAAATTTGTCCATTACTTTGATGGGAATATTAAGAGAAGCGTATGTAAGAATAGCTATAGATACCACAAACACATAAGAATTAGATCTAAATACCATAAATATAATTGAACAAAGAGAAAGTAATGAAATTATACAAAGAAGATAAAAAATATTTTCAATAATAAAATCTCCTATATATATATTTAAGAACATTATCTTTGGCATACTTATAATATCCTCTCTAAGATTTGTTTTTATTACCTCAACTTTCGATGATGCTATGAAATAGAATATATTTTTTGCTGCATATATAGAGATAATCTGAGTAAAAACCACTGAATTTACAAAAATAATTGAATTTATCAATTTTGATATATAAATATTTATTTTTGATATAGGAAGAGTCATTATAGTTAAAATAGATTCATTTTTTTCATATAATCCTATGACCCAAGACATGACTGTATATGCAGTAGCCCCAAATATACTTATTGCAGAAATAAAAAGTATATAAACATTTTCATAGAAAATATCTGAAAATACAATTCCTTCTTTATGAGTAAAAGGGTTTATTACATTTATATTTTTGTCTATAAATATAAATGTGCATATCACTATGAAAATAAATGTAAGTATAGCAGTTATTAGATTATATAATATATAAACATTAAAATTCTTTCTAAAATCCAGGTTTAAAACAGTAATGAATTTACTCATTTGAATACACCTCTCTCATCTTATCTAGAATCGATATATTCTCTAACTCCCTCAGTTCTTCTGCGTTTATTTTTAAAACTACTTTTCCATCGTCTACAAAAAAGACATCATCTACAATATTTTCAATCTCGGATATTTCATGAGTAGTTATCACAATAGCTTGATTTTCATCCATATATTTAGGAATCATTCCTACAAACTCTTCGCGTTTCAAAAAATCTATTCCAGAAAAAGGTTCATCAAGAAGCAGATATTTAGCTCCCTGAGAAAATCCGATAATCAACTTTATCCTTGCCATATTTCCCTTCGAAAGATTATTCATTATATAATTTTTATCAAGACCAAAAATATCAATCATTTCATATGCTCTTTTCATATCCCAGTTTTTATAAAAAAAATCCATAAACTCGAAAGTTTCCTTTATGCTCATCCCGGAAAAATAACTATCTATATCAGGAATAAAAGAAAGTATATTGTATGTATCTTTTGATATTTTCTTTCCATCAACTAAGACTATTCCCATATCAGGCTTTAGTAATCCTGCCATAGTCTTCAGAATACTTGTTTTCCCCGCTCCATTTATGCCAAGTATCGCTGTTATCTTTCCAGTTTCTATTTCTATATTTATATCATCAAGTACATTAAATTTCTTATATCCAAACTTATTTATTCTTTTAAATGATTTGCTTACATTTTTTAATTCAATCATAAAAATATCCTCCACTTTTATTTATCATAAAATTTATCTATAATCTGAATTACTTCTTCTTTAGATACATTGATAGATTTCATTTCTTGTATAAAACTCTTCAGTGATTCGCTTATAAGTTCTTCTTTTAGAGCAGATATAATTCTATTGTCAGTAGTTATACTACTCTGATGATTTTTATAGGTAACAATAAGACCTATATTATTCATCTCTTTATATGCCTTTTGAACAGTGTTAAGATTTATTTTCATTGATGACGCCATCTCCCTTCTCGAAGGAATTTCATCCCCAGGTTTAAGTTCTCCTATTATAATTTGTCTTTTTATATATTTTATAATCTGAAGATATATAGGAGATGATGAATCGATTGTAAAATACATAGATCCTCCTTTCGCCCCAAAGTGTATTATGTGCATAGTACACTTTTGTCATAAATATCTTTTTTAATAGAAGACATAAAAAATTACCTTCTAAGTGTATTATATGCATAGTACACCCAGAAGGTAAAGTTACAGAAATGTAATATTTAGGTTATAAAATATTATAAATTAGTGTTTATACATCTAATTTCAAGATTCTCGTCATATCCTTTATCTATAAGAAACTTTTTCATTACCAATTTTAAATCACAGCATTCAAGCTCTATAATCTCACCTGTAGAAAGGACAACCTCACATCTGCTACATATATTGTAAATATCTGGTTCAGAAAATGTAAATTTCTCATTTTCATCTATTATACCAGCCTCCTGAAGTATTCTTATAAATCTATATACTGTAGCAAGACCTATACTTCTATCCTTCTTCTTTGATGAATAATATATTTCTTTTATAACTAAGCTATCTTCTTCTAGTATTGTCTCTAATATCAGTTTTCTTTGAAAGGTTATCCTATATCCTTTATTTTTAAGTTCTTCCAATATTATTGAAGTAAGTTTTTCTCTATTTGCAATGGTCAATTTTCCGTGAAACAATCTACCATCTCCTTTTTAAAAGTGATTTTTATTATCATATATAAATTATAATCATCATTCCCTCTATAGTCAATACTCTAATAAAATAAGAATATAAATTTAATATAATTGTATTCTCATAATCACTATTTTTCATATAATAATAAAAAGCCTAGTATTATTGTATACCAAGCTTTTATTAGTCAACTATTTATAGATCAATTTATTTTCCACAAAGTTCAAGAGCAAGATTTAAAGTGGCATGACCATCACAAGATCCAAATTTTACCATATCAATAAGTTCTATAACCATATTTTCTGATGCTTTTTCTTTTATTTCTGATTCATATGCAGCAAGCTGCGGACTTAAAAGCATAACATCAAAATCAGCTTCTTCTATCTTTTTATCTATTTCCGGTTTTCCTATAGCTTCTATAGAACATTCTATTCCTCTTGATTCAGCTTCCTTTTTCATTCTATCTACAAGTATAGATGTAGATAATCCTCCTGTACAAGCAACTATTATATTCATTCATTTCCTCCAAAATATATCAATAATAATATTTATTATATTACTGTTTTTTTTAGCCTGTCAATATATTATTTTTATCAATATATACTATTTCTATGTTTTTTTTATTCATAAAATCTTTTACTAACAGTTCTGGGTTTTCTATAATTAAAAGTTTTTTATTTCTACTCATCTGCTTAATAAAAGCTTCTAATTTCATAGCATTTGATTTGCTTTCAGACAAAAACAATGCTTCCAATGATTTATACTTTCTACTTTTTGTGTACTTACAATTTATACCTTTTTTATGCTCTTTTATTCTTCTTTTTATATCAGTAGTATATCCTGTATAAAGACTATTATCTGCACATCTTATTATGTATGTATAAAATCCTGTTTTATAATTTTCCATACACAAACCTTTGAAGAATTAAATATGCTTTTACATCCATTTTTCTATTACTTTTTAGCATTTCTTCAGCTTCTTTTTTATCTATAAGAAAAGTTTCTATATCTTCATTTTCTTCAAGAAAATCTTTGCTTACTTCTCCGTTACATTTGCAGTATACAAATGCACATGATTCATCTGTCATACCTGGAGAGAGATACACTTTATCAATGCTTTCATCACTATTTATGGATACAAGATTTAAACCGGTTTCCTCAAAAAGTTCTCTCTTTACAGAATTATAAATATCCTCTCCCGGATCTATAAGTCCTGCAGGAAGAGAATATACATAATCATTAATTGGAACTCTATATTCTTTTATAATTACAAGTTTGTCTAAATCCTCATGTACAGCAACTATAACTACAGCATCTGCACTGTCTTCTTTTTTGTTAAAATATATGTCTCTAAGAGTTTTCTCATCTTTTCTAGAAGCTAACATCCATGTTTTAGTATTTTTTACTTTATTTTCGTATTTAAGCTCATACATACTCAGAAATTTTGTACAACTAACAGATTTTATATCTTTTACTCTTCTTATTCTCATACTTTCACCCTCTTTTCAAAAGATAATACAATCTCCTATAAATTATATCACCACAAAAAAATTATTTCTATGAATATTATATTTTTTTAAATTAAAAAATGGCAGTAAATAAACTGCCATCTTTTGATTTATCTTTTACCATATCCTATAACAGCAGCTCCTAAAGCTCCTATTATCTGTGTATCTTCTGCAAGAAAGATATCTTTTCCCAAAATATTGCTTATCATTTTAACTAATTCCTTACTTTTTGCAAGACCACCTGTAAAAGCTATCGTATCAACAATTTCTCCTCTTGATAACATAGAGGTAGATTTATTAGCTATTGACTTAAGTATCCCCGCTGCTACCTGACCTGTAGATACGTTTTGAGCAAGCAAACTTACTATTTCAGACTCAGCAAATACGGTACACATACTTGATATATTTACAGGTTCATTTCCTGCTGCAAGTTCATCTATTTTTGTTATATCACTTCCAAGTATATTTGAAGTAACTTCAAGGAATCTTCCTGTACCCGCCGCACATTTATCATTCATAAGGAAGTTTGTAACATTTCCATCAGAGTCTAAATTTATAACCTTGCTGTCCTGACCTCCTATATCAAGAATAGTTCTGACATTACTGTTTATAAAATGTATACCTTTTGTATGACATGTTATTTCAGTAACTTTTTTATCTGCAAAATCCATCACGCCTCTTCCATAACCAGTACCGACTACTTTTTTTATTTCATTTTCATCAATACCTTCTTTTAGCTGTTCATAAACTTCCCTTGCTGTAGTCATTGGGCTCCAACCTGTAGGAACAATTATTTTTTTTATTATTTTTTCTCCATCAAATAAAACACCTTTAGTGGCAACTGATCCTGAATCAACACCTATACTATACATACTACCTCCTAAATATACCTGTTTATACAGATATAAATTATATGAATTTCTATTTACATTAATAATTTTATCACTTATATAAAGGTAATAACTATTTATATTATCTATATTTCAATGCTTCGGGATAGTTTTTTTCTATAATAGATATTAATTTTTCTTTTGTGGATTCCTCTGCAAAAGAATATTTTACTGAATCCAGATATATTTTAAGAAAATCAATTGTATTCATATCAAATACTTCAGAACATAATGATATTTCTTTTCCAACAGATGTATTTGATACTGTTCTATTATCTGTATTTAAAGATACAGGGATACCATAATCTATTATTTTTTTTATTGGATGGCTTTCTATATTCTCTACAGCTTTCGTTTGAACATTACTTGTAGGACATATTTCAAGCATTATATTATTTTCTTTTACATAATCCATAGCATCTTTATTTTTTATTATTCTAACACCATGACCTATTCTTTCTGCATGAAGTTTTTTTATTGAGTCAATTACATTTTTCCAACCAGCAGCTTCTCCTGCATGTATTGTTATATGAAATCCTGCTTTATACGCATAATCCATAGCATTTATAAACTTATCTGCAAAGCCTTCATCTTCTCCACCTGCTAAATCTATCGCCTTCACTTTTTTACAGTTAGAATTCTTTGCCGCTTTTATAGTTTTTATGGCCTCATCTTCACTTAAATGTTTCATACAACAAACTATTATATTAGCTTCTATATTAAAGTATTTTTCCGCCTTTAAAATACCTTCTTCAACTGCTTTTATAGCTTCCTCCTGTGAAAGCCCACCATTTGTATGCAATACTGGTGCAAATCTTATTTCAATATATTTTACATTCTCAAATACTGCATCCTCAAGTAATTCAAATGTTATTCTATTTATACTTTCACTATCCTGCATAACTTTAAGAGGTAAGTCAAATCTTTTAAGGTATTCATCAAGTGAATCACATTCTTCGGGAGCTATCAATTTTTCTTTTATCTCATCTAAGTTATACGATGGAATTTTTATTTCTTTCTTCTTTGCAAGTTCTATTATTGTTTCGGGTCTAACACTTCCATCAAGATGACAGTGTAGTTCTATCTTTGGAATATGATTCCAGTCCATTAAAACACCTCCATTTATATAAAAGGACCGGTATACCGGTCCTTAAAAACTATTTTATTTTTGATATTATAGATGATACTATAGAAGATATTTTTTCATCTGTTTCAGAAACTCCATTCTGAGTTATATCTATTATAGCTTTACTCATAGGGAATTCCCCTAATAATTCAAGATTATGTTTTTTCATAAAACTATCTGTTTCTTCTCCTTCAAATAGTTTTATTTTTTTACCACAATCAGGGCATTCTATATAGCTCATATTTTCAACTACACCATATACAGGTATATTCATTTTTTTCGCCATATTTACAGCTTTTGCTACTATCATAGATACAAGATCCTGAGGAATTGAAACCATTACAGTACCACTTATTGGTATACTCTGCATAACTGTAAGAGCTACATCACCAGTTCCAGGAGGCATATCTATAAGAAGATAATCAAGTTCTCCCCATATAACATCTGAATAGAACTGTTTAACAACTCCTCCAAGTATAGGTCCTCTCCATATTACTGGTTCATTTTCATCATCCATCATAAGATTTATTGACATAAGTTTTATACCATTTGAGTTTACAACTGGATATATATTTTTACCGTCACTCATAGCTTTGGCATCTTTTACACCCATAAGTCTTGGTATACTAGGTCCTGTTATATCAGCATCAAGTATTCCTACTGAGTATCCTTCTTTTGCAAGTTCATTGGCTATAAGAGCTGTTACAGTAGACTTACCTACCCCACCTTTTCCACTCATTATACCTATGATTTTTGATATATTGTTTTTTGGATTATTTTCTATTGCACAGCTTTCTTTTGTACTGCTGCTGCAAGTCCCTTTTGATGGACAGTTACTGCAATTTGACATTAGTATTCCCTCCAATTATGTTACTATTTGGCATATGTTTAATACCTACATTAATATTTTAATACAAGGTAATTGTAAAGTCTATATGACTTTTAATAATAAATATTTAATATTGTTCCTATATATACACTTGTATACCTTTATATAAACTTTTTTGCTCATACGTTATTAATATAATTTTAATATTCTTAACATTTCATTTTATACTAAAAGCAAGTAATTTCAATGGTTGTAATTTGAGAGGTTAACAATTTTAATCAATTTTAAATATTTTTACATAGTTTTAACATTATCTTAACTATTATTTAATCTAATATAAGATACAATTTGATATTCTTATATAGTCGTGTGAAACGTTAACAAATTAGGTATCAAATATATTTATTTCAGGAGGAAAAAATGGAAATAGCAATTACATTAATGGGTGGTCTTGGAATGTTCCTTTACGGAATGACAGTTATGGGTGAAGGACTTCAGAAAGCCGCAGGAAGCAAACTAAAGAAAATAATTGAAATGCTTACAAGCAACGTTGTAATGGGAGTTCTTGTAGGTACTGTTGTTACAGGTATCATTCAGAGTTCTTCTGCAACTACAGTAATGGTTGTAGGATTTGTAAACGCCGGAATAATGACACTTTCTCAGGCCATAGGGGTAATAATGGGAGCAAATATAGGTACAACTGTTACAGCACAGCTTGTATCATTCAGTCTTGAGGATGTAGCTCCTATAGCTCTTGGTATAGGTATTGTTTTTTATATGTTCACTTCTAAAGAAAAAACTAAGCAGATAGCGGAAATACTGATTGGTTTTGGTCTTCTTTTTATAGGTATGGAATTTATGAAAAATGCAGTGGAACCTTTATCAGAGTATGAATCATTCAGAAATGCACTTTTATATTTAAGTAAAAACCCTGTACTTGGAATACTTGCAGGATTTGCAATAACTGGTATAGTACAGAGTTCTTCTGCATCAATGGGTATGCTTATAGCACTTGCATCTCAGGGGCTTGTTCCTCTTACAGCTGCACTTCCTATACTTTACGGAGATAATATAGGAACATGTGTTACATCACTTATATCAAGTTTAGGAGCAAGCCGTAACGCAAAGAGAGCTGCAGTAATGCACCTTTCATTCAACGTTATAGGAACTATTCTTTTCATGCTTGTACTTAACAAACCTATAATGATGATAGTTCAGCATCTTGACCCAGAAAATACAGCAAGACAGATAGCAAATGCTCATACTTTATTTAACCTTACAAATGTGGTTATACTTCTTCCTTTCTCTAAATATATAGTTAAACTTGCAGAAAGACTTGTCCCAATCAAAGAAGAAGAAGTTGAACTTGCTACTGAAAATACTACTAAATATCTTGACGAAAGAATGTTTGAAACTCCATCAATAGCTCTAGGAAATGCACTTAAAGAAATTCTTCGTATGGGAGAAAAATCTGAGAAATCTCTTTCTAGTTCAATATCTTCAGTAATAGATGCTGATCCAAAAGCATTTGACAGAGTTTTCAAATATGAAAATACAGTAAATATGCTTCATAGAAATATTCTTAATTATCTTTTAAAACTTTCAAATACTAATATGAATAGTAATGAAAGAATACGGGCTGATAACTACTTCCATATAGTAAACGACATTGAAAGAGTTTCAGACCATGCTAAAAATATTGTTGAAATAGGTAAAAATCTTATAGACTCTGACAGTAGATTTTCAGAAAGTGGACTTGATGAGATAAAGACAGTATATAACACAGCATTTAAAAACTTTTCAACTGCTATAGAATATATAAATTCTGAGGATGATTCGTTATTTGATGATATAATGGAGAGAGAAAAAGAAGTAAATGCTCTTGTGAAAAAATATAGAAATGATCATCTTAATAGATTCAACAGAGGAATATGTACTGTAGATACAAGTGTATTCTTCCTTGATATATTATCGAATCTTGAGAGGGTTTCAGATCACTCTACTAATATAGCTGAAAAGATAAAATCAATTCATTAATTCTTATTATTAAAAAACCGTGTTAATAAAAAACACGGTTTTTTAATTGCTAAAATTTACATTATTTTCACGATAAATTCTAATCAATATTATATTATTTTCTATAACAAATAATTAATATGATTATATAAAAGGAGAAAATATTATGTTTAATTACATAAAATTTGCAATTACACAGATAGTAGGATTTATATTTTCATTGATACCGCTTAGTATATTTAAATCTTCTCCAGATAAATATTCACAAGAAGATAAATCCAGATTTCTTAATTTACATGCAAAAAAATCTCTCAAAAGAGTAAAAATAAATCTAGATATAAAAGGACGTGAAAACATTCCTGACGAACCAGCCTTATTTGTTGCTAATCATTCGAGTATGCTTGATGGATTTATTCTTATGGCAAGCATTGAAAAACCATTTGGGTGTGTAATAGCTGATGAGCCTGTTTGGAGAAATATTCCCATAGTAAGAAAATGGGCTTCTTTAGTAAAATGTGTCTATATGAATAGAGAAAATAACAGGGAAGGAATGAAAAGTATTATAAAAGCTGCTGAGAACATAAAAAATGGTCAGTATATGGCTATTTTCCCCGAGGGAGATCTTACATGGGTAAAAGATAATTCGGCTATAATATCCGATTTTAAAGCAGGAGCCTTAAAAATAGCATATAAAGCAAAATGTCCTATTGTTCCTGTTGCGATAAAAAATTCAAAGGATACTTATGAAGGATATCAGCCCTATGGAAAGATAAACTCAAAGGATGTTTGTGTTGAATTTCTTAAACCTGTAGTCGAACATATTGAAAATCCAAGATGTAAAACTATAGAACTTGCTGAAAAAATAAGATGTAGTATGATAGAATCAATAGTTAATTAAAATAAACATATATCAATAATAAAAAATGACAGATTTTATTTTATCTGTCATTTTTTATTTGCTTCTATTATTTACTTATTTCTCTTTTTAAAATTTCATCTTTTCTTGATAGAATTTCATCGCTTAAAAGTTCTTTTTCTACTGTTTCAAATCCTAATCTTTCAACTGTCTCAGCGAATCTCTCACCAAAATTACCTTTTTCTCTAAATAAAAGAATCGCTTTTTCTAATGTAGAAAGAACTTCTTCCTCGCTTGTAAATATCTTTCCTAATATTTTACCATGAGATATCTTTTTACCCCATCTTCCAGCTATATATACTTTATATCCTCTTATTTCAGGATCTATTGCTTTGAAATAACATTTTGAATAACATCTTCCACATTTTATACATACTTCAGGATCTATAACAGCTATATTCCCATCTTTTGATGCGGCATTCATAGGACAAACATCCTCTACTGCACATTTTTTACATCCTTTACATTTATCCTCATTTACAGATGGTACAAACCGTCCTATTACACCGAAGTCATTAAGATCAGGTTTTACACAGTTATTTGGACATCCCCCTACCGCTATTTTAAACTTGTGAGGAAGCATTACCTCATGATATCCAGTATAAAATCTATCATGTATCTTTTCAGAAAGGTCAAATGTATCTATAAGTCCATACTGACATGTGGTACCTTTACATGAAACAACAGGTCTAACTCTTTTACCAGAACCTCCTGTTTCAAGACCTCCCTCTGCAAGAAAAGACATAAAAGGTTCTATATTTTCAAAAGGTATACCCTGACATTCAAGAGTAAGTCTTGTTGTCATAAGTACATTTCCATTTCCATATCTTTCTGCCGCTTCAGCAACTCTTTTTAGCTGCTCAGAATTAACTTTACCGTTTACAGTTATTACTCTTCCTGAAAATTCATCTGTTCCTTTATTGCTGAAAAAACCAAGGCCTTTTACTCTAGTTTCGTCAGCTTTGCTTATTGTTAATGTCGCCATAGTATTCCTCCAATAAATAGTTTTTAAAATAACACATATGTATAATATACCACTTTAGTGAAATAAATTAAAGTTTATATAGATTATAATAAATATAACTAATACTTATATATTATAGTATATGTCATCTATATTTTAAATATAAAATAGATATATTGAAAGGTTTATGATTATGATTTATCATTAATATATAATATCTATATTCAAATTCAGGAGGAAAATATAATGACTATTAGACACCTTAAAATATTTATAACTGTTGCTGAAACAGGAAAAATGAGTGCTGCAGCTTCAAAATTCTATATTTCACAGCCAGCTGTAAGTCAGGCTATAAAAGAAATGGAAAATTATTATGGACTTCTCCTGTTTGAAAGAGTTTCTAAAAAACTTTATATAACTGAATCCGGCAAAAAGCTATTAAAATATGCCAAAAGAGTTATCTCTGAGTTTGATGCACTTGAGGAAGAAATGATTGCTGAAAAACAGATAAAAAGGATAAAAATCGGTGTTACTATAACTGTAGGAACAAATTTCATATCCGATGTTATTGATAAAATAAATAAATATGATCCAGAAATAGAAACAGTTATATATATGAATAATACAAAAAATATAGAAGAAATGCTTCTATCATCAGAAATAGATATTGCCGTTGTTGAAGGTAATATAAAAAATAAAGATCTTATTGTTATACCTGAGGTCGATGATTTTCTGGTTCTAGCATGTTCACCATCTCATACTTTTGCAAATAAGGATATTATTAAATACAGTGAACTTGAAGATGCCTATTTTGTTATGAGAGAAAAAGGCAGTGGTACAAGAGAACTTTTTGAAAATTTCATGGAAAAAAACAATCTTAAAATTAAAACTTCATGGGAGGTTAACTGCCCAAGTGCAATAAAGAATATTATCCTTAGAAATAATTGTGTTGCTGTTGTTTCTGCCAGAATTCTCGAAAAGGAGATAAAAGAAGGAAGCCTGTATGTAATAAAAAATTCTTCTAATGAATGGAAAAGAGATTTTTCTGTAGTATATCATAAAAATAAACGTCTTAATAAATCAGCAAAAAAACTAATTGAAATCGTAAAATCAAACAGTGAAATGAATATTCTAGATAATATAAAAACCGGAAAACTAATACCAGATAAATAAAAAGAGGCCTAAAAGCCTCTTTTTGTAATTAAAATATTCTTCTTATTGCACTTCCAATATACGAAATAATTATCGAAACAGCAGTAAAAGGAATACATATTACTATACACATTGTCATAATCATAAAAAGATATGTTACTGATTTTGTAAATATCTCTCCAAAGTTAAATCCAAAGTACCCCAGTACTACAGTCAGAATAATTATTATTAAAGCAACTATAAAAGATGCATTTATACTGTTTTCAATATCTTTTTTACTTAAAGAAAGATGTATCGATATAGAATATACTGAAAAAAGAATCAGTATTCCCTGTATACTTTTTAATGATGGTGATTTTAGGATAAGAAACATTGTGTCTATGCCAGCTGTCAAAATATGTAGAATAAATTTTACAATTTCTCTGCTTTCTATCATATTTATACTCTTATCTATGTTGACAATCATATCAAAAATCTCAGCTTCACTTCCAAGATACAGCCTTATAAGGCTATATATTATAATACTTCCTATTATCACAGGAGCTGTCCCTATAAAAAAGTCCCCTATCATTTTATAAATATTGCCTTTTTCTCTAGAGTGTACAACTCTTCCTAATACTCCATCGTTTTTCAATGCAGATGGCCTAAATAATTCGACTGATTCAACTTTATGCAGAAATATTCTGCATGTAATATAGTGGCTTAATTCATGTACTGGAACACCTATAATTCCTGTTATAAGAAGACCCTTTTTCCCGGTACCCTGTTGCAGATAATATATATTTTTATCTTCAATAAGATTAAGTATAAGACCTAAAATAAATATACCGACTATAAAATAAATAGAATTAAACAGTCCTTCAAAAAAAAGATTTACCATATGTACCTCCTTTCTGATAAGCAATTCATTTGACTATATGATTATAACACTTGGATAAGTATTTTTTCAATCTTATGAATCATCAGCTTACAGCACATATGGTAATTTACTAGAAATACATTCCTATCTTTCTGAACTTATTATATCTATGAGCAGCAAGTTCATCTCCACTCATTTTGCTATATATTTCAAGTTTATCCAATATATATTTTTTGATTTTTTCGGCAACTGAATCTACATCCATTTGAGCACCACCAACAGGCTCTTTTATTATCTGATCTATTATACCAAGTGTATATAAATCTCCGGCTGTCATCTTCATAACATCACATGCCTCTTTTGATTTTGATGAATCTTTGAATAATATACTTGAAAGTCCTTCAGGTGATATTACAGAGTAAACTGAGTTTTCAAGCATGCATACATCATTTCCTACACCTATTCCAAGAGCTCCTCCACTGCCACCTTCTCCTGTGACTATACATATAACAGGAACTTTTAATGTACTCATTTCCATAAGGTTCCTTGCGATTGCTTCCCCCTGACCTCTTTCTTCAGCTCCAAGTCCACAATATGCTCCAGAAGTATCTATGAATGTTACTATAGGTCTTTTAAACTTTTCCGCCTGTTTCATCAATCTAAGAGCTTTTCTATATCCTTCAGGATTTGCCATACCAAAATTTCTTTTTATATTTTCCTTTACGTCATTTCCTTTCTGGTGACCGATAAAAGTTACATTGTACTTTCCAATTTGAGCAAGGCCCCCTACAAGGGCAGGATCATCGCCAAACAATCTATCTCCATGAAGTTCCATAAAAAATGATGATATTCTCTTTATATAATCAAGAGTTCCAGGTCTTTTTATATCTCTACTTATACTTACTCTATCGTATGGAGTTATATTTTCAATCCGTTCTTTTTTTACTACTTCAAGCTTTTGTCTAAGTGTATCTATTTTATCCGATAAATCTATATTGTTTGACTCTGATATTTCTATAAGCTTATCAATATCACGTTTTATATCTTCTATTTTTTTATCCAAATCAGACATATACTTCCTCCTTCGCATCTAATTATCTACTTTATGCATAGAAAGTATTCTGTAAAGAACTTCTTTCATATTTTTTCTTTCAACAATCATATCCAAAAATCCATGTTCAAGCATGAATTCTGCAGACTGGAAACCTTCAGGTAATTTCTGTTTTATTGTCTGCTCTATTACTCTCTTTCCTGCAAATCCTATAAGAGTTCCAGGTTCAGATATTATTATATCTCCAAGCATAGCAAAACTTGCTGTAACACCACCTGTTGTAGGATCAGTAAGCACAGCAATATATGGAAGACCTTTTTCCGAAAGTTTTGCTGCAGCCCGCGAAGTTTTTGCCATTTGCATAAGAGAAACAAGCCCTTCCTGCATTCTAGCTCCTCCAGATGCAGTACATATTATAACAGGCATATTATGTTCTGCTGCAAATTCCATAGCAAAAGTAATTTTATCACCAGTCACTGAACCCATACTTCCCATCATAAATTCAGGATTCATAACACAAAGTACTGTTCTTATCCCATTTATTCTTCCGGCTCCTGTTATAACCGATTCATCTTCTTTTGAAGATTCTCTGTATTTTTCTATCTTTTCCTTATATCCAGGGAATTTTAATGGATCCTTAAATTCTGATTTACTATTTATTTCTATAAAACTTCCTTTATCTATTATAAGATCTATTCTTTTTCTTGCTTTTAGTCTATGATGCTTACCACATTCCGGACATACGTAAAGATTTTCTTTGAAATTTTTTCTGAAAATTCTTTTCCCACAACCTTCACATACAATCCAAAATTGATCATCGACACTATTCTGAGCAAAGTTATCATTTATAAAATTATCATGGTCTTCCAAATTCTTTTCAGCCATTTTTTTCACAGTAGTGTATTTATCTTCTTTTGCAGTCGAAGATAGAAATTTTTTCAGCATTACTTACACCTCTATTCTGCACTGAAATACTTTAAAAATTCATTTTCTATATACTTTGTATGGTGTGTATCATTAACAAATCCGTCACTGTTTATAAGTGCACTCTGAAAATCTATATTTGTTTTAATACCTTCTATTATTATTTCGTCCAACGCTCTGTCCATTCTTCTTATACAGTCTTCTCTTGTATCAGCCCAGCAAATAAGTTTTCCTATCATTGAATCATAGATAGGTGGAATTGTATATCCGGAATAAACAAATGTGTCAAATCTCACTCCAAATCCACCAGGCACGTTTATTTCATCAATTGTTCCTGGACAAGGAGCAAAATTAAGCCGTGCATTTTCAGCATTTATTCTGCATTCGATTGCATGTCCTCTGAATATAATATCCTCCTGTTTTATAGGCATTTTTTCGCCGGAAGCAATCTGTATCTGAAGTTTTATCAAATCAAGTCCTGTAACCATTTCTGTGACAGGATGCTCAACCTGTATTCTAGTGTTCATTTCTATAAAATAAAAATTTTTATTTTTATCTACTATAAATTCTACTGTACCTGCTCCTGCATATCCCACGCCTTTTACAGCATTAACCGCTGTTTTATAAAGTTTATCTCTCTCCACTTTGTTTAAATAAGGACTAGGAGATTCCTCTATAACCTTCTGATTTCTTCTCTGCATAGAACAGTCTCTATCTCCTAGATGAATTGCTTCTCCATACTTATCTCCAAACACCTGAACTTCTATATGTCTTGGATTCTCTATGAATTTTTCCATATATAAATCGCCATTTCCAAATGCAGAAAGAGCTTCTGATGATGCCATATCAAATGCGTTATCTATTTCTGATTCAGATGAAACAATTCTCATTCCTTTTCCGCCGCCACCGGCTGAGGCTTTTATAATAACAGGATATCCTATTCTATCAGCTTCATTTCTGGCCTCTTCTTTTGATTTAATTACAGAGTCAGAACCTGGTACTACTGGAACCCCTATTTTTACCATAGTTTCTCTTGCCTTTGCTTTATCTCCCATAAGTAGCATCTGTTCTTTTGTTGGCCCTATAAAAATTATCCCGCTTTCCTCACATTTTTCAGCGAACTCAGGATTTTCTGATAAAAATCCAAATCCGGGATGTATAGCATCACATTTAAGTTTTTGTGCAAGATATATTATATTATCTATGTTGTTATAACTTTTATTTATATTATTTGGACCTATGCAGATAGATTCATCCGCTATAAATCTATGAAAGCAATCCTTATCTATTTCTGAATATATAGCAACAGTTTTTATTCCCATTTCTTTGCAGGTTCTGATTATTCTTACTGCTATATCTCCTCTATTTGCAATTAATATTTTTTTAATCAAAGTTATACCTCCTATTTTGACGTTCTTATTTTAAAAAGTGGCCGATTATATTCAACCAGAGATTCATTTTCTACAAGAATATCAATTATTTCTCCATCTACATCACTTTTAATTTCATTCATAAGCTTCATTGCTTCAAGTATACATAATGAATCACCTGTTTTTACATGATCTCCTATCTTTACAAAAGGCTGTGCATCAGGCCCTGGCGAAGTATAGAATGTTCCCATAAGAGGAGATAATACTGTAAATATATTATCATCATTTTCATATACATCTATTTCTTTTTCAGCACTAGGTATATATTCTGATTCTTTCTCTATATATTCATTATTTTCTACTTTTGATGATTTATTATTATCTGATACAGAAGAAATCATCCCTTCTTTTGATACTTCTATTTTCATTTCATTATTTTCTATTTTTACATATTTCAAGTCTGTAGAATCTATAACTCTAAGCAGATCCTTTATTTCACTAAAATTCATATTTTTCCTCCTTAGTATTATTACCTGGTTATAATATTATATCATATATTCAGGTATGATAAAAGATTTATCTAATTCTGTCAATACTATAAATTAATATTATCTCCATCACATAATCTTATTTATGTAATACTTGTATATTTTTATTTAATCTAGTATACTTTCTAATAACGCAATTATTTTTCAGGAGGTGTCTATGTTGGCAGCTACAATAGAATTTATCATGAGAATAATATTTGTTATTCTTATTTTTATATGGGCAGGTAAAATACTAATTTTCAGGACAGATAAACAGGTTGTTGTAAATCCAGTACTACTTGTTATATCAGCTATTCTTGCTATACTTCCATCTGCTGGTATTGGAGCAACTTTCTTTGGAATATCAGTTATACACTTAAGAATTATTCTTTATTCCATATCTTCAATAATAATCGTTCGGGCACTTTACTCTATGAGAAAAAGAAATGCTATATTTTAGCCTTACAATATAAATAAAAATGCGACATCACTTTTTAATGATGTCGCATTTTTATTTATATGTGGTATTTATTCAAAATAAATTTCTATTATTTTTTCATCATCATCTAATAAATCTGTTAATTCTTTATTAGAAAAGCCTGAAATTTTACCTAATTTTGTATAACTCCATGAATTGTTACCGAAAAAAAGTACCAATTGATTTCCTGAATACAAAACAATATCTCCAGGACTGGCTTTCATATGTTTATCATCACTGTTAAAGGTTTTTGGTAGTTTGCCTACTTGTTCGAAATTATCATACTTTGAAGTTTTTATTTTTATTCTTTTGCTTTTAGCATACATAGCTATCTCTTTAACAGTTTTATTATTTTCCCATAATATATCCACTTTTTTTCCATCAATAAGCATATGAAGGTTATCTATATAATCCATCTCTTTTCCTCCATCTGATATTATTTTTGAATTAGTTTTTTCAATATCTGAATTATCCTCTAAATTTTTACATCCCGAAAATAGAATCATAAATAAAATTAGTATTGAACTTATAATTATACTCTTCATTTTAAATACTCATCAAAGAAAGACTTCATTTTGTCAAATGGTATAATTTCCTTTTGATCATATAAATCTACATGATTAGCTCCAGGTATAATCAATAATTCCTTATTATCACCTTTGAGTTTTTTAAATACATCCTTGCTGAAATAACAAGAATGAGCCTCTTCTCCATGAATAAGTAATACTGCTGAACGTATTTCATCACAGTATTGTAGTATTGGCATATTTATAAATGAAAGAGACGATGTAATGTTCCATCCATTATTTGAGTTAAGAGAACGTATATGATAACCTCGTTCAGTTTTATAATAATCATAATAATCTTTTAAAAATTGTGGCGCATTTTCAGGAAGAGGGTCAACAACTCCACCCGCAAGAGCATAACTTCCTTTTTTATAATCTTCTGTTCTTTGCTCATTCATAAATTTTTTCTTCTGATATCTTTGTTCTTCACTATCTTCACTATCAAAATATCCTTTTGCATTTACACGGGACATATCATACATTGTGGATGCTACAGTGGCTTTTATACGCGTATCAATTGCTGCCGCATTTATTGCCATTCCACCCCATCCACATATTCCTATAATTCCTATACGTTCTGGATCAACATCAGGATATGTAGATAAAAAATCAACCGCAGCACAAAAGTCCTCTGTATTTATATCCGGAGAAGCTACATATCTTGGATTTCCACCACTTTCTCCTGTGAAAGATGGATCAAACGCTATAGTTAAAAAACCTTTTTCTGCCATTGTCTGTGCGTATATCCCTGATGATTGTTCTTTTACAGCACCAAAAGGTCCACTTATTGCTATTGCTGGAAGTTTTTCAGTAATATCTTTTGGTATATACATATCAGCAGTAAGTGTAATTCCATATCTGTTATGAAATTGTACTTTTTTATGATTTACTTTTTCCGATTTTTCAAATGTCTTATCCCAATCTTTTGTTATATTAATATTTTCCATTTTTATACCTCCTCAGTTTTATACTGTTTTTCCTAGCTCATATGCCTGTTTAAGAATTTCATTACCTTTGATGTCGTTTATATCGTTTACACCCCCTGCAAATACAGTTCCTGATATTTTTGCTCTTTCAAAACAATCTACCCATCCCTGAATAGCTTTTTCTACGCCATCAAAGGTTCCTGTTCCATTTTCAGCTGCTGTTGCTAAAATATATATATCATTAAATTTATAATCTGTTCCAAATAAAGGATTTGCTCTATCAAGCATCGTTTTTAACTGTCCTGAAACACTATAATAATAAACTGGTGTTGCAAAAACAATAATATCCGAATCGTGCATTTTTGATGCGATTTCTACTGCATCATCATCTATCACACAATGTTTGATCTTTTGACATGCAAGACATCCTCTACAGAATGAATACTGTTTTTCTCTTAAATATATTGTTTCCACTTGGTTACCTTTTTCTAATGCTCCATTTGCAAATTCTTTTACAAGAAGCTCTGAATTGCCATTTTTTCTTGGTGATGAAGAAATTATTAATATTTTTTTCATTGTCAAATACTTCCCTTCTATTGATTTGTTTTTTCTTTTCTGATATATTAACGATAAGACATAAAGCTGACTTTAGGTCAATACTTTTCAACAAATTTATTAGGAGGTTTTTCATGTATACTATCGGTCAGATTTCAGAAATGTTTAATATTCCAATCTCTACACTTAGATATTATGATAAACAGGGGTTATTTCCACACATGGAGAGAGAATCCGGTATTAGAAAATTTACAGAAAATGAAATAGAAGCTATCAGAGTAATAAATTGTCTTAAAAAATCGGGGCTGGAGATAAAAGATATAAAAAAATTTATGGATTTATGTCTTGAGGGTCCAAAGAGTTATTCGAAACGTCTTGAATTATTTAAAAATCAAAAGGAAATAGTTGAAGAAGAAATAAAACATATGAATAAAGTTTTGGATATGATTAAATTTAAATGCTGGTATTACGAACAAGCTATTCGTTTTGGAAACGAAGAAGATGTTGTTGATATGATACCCGAAAAACTTCCTTCTGAAATTAAGGATTCATACAAGAATTCTCATGAATAAATACTGATTATTTAATATTACAAACAAAGGCATAGTTAATAACTATGCCTTTTGTCTAAAAATATTTATTGGATTTCTTTGAATCCATTTCCAAGAACTTCGTGAACATCTGTGACTATTAAAAATGCGGTAGAATCTACCTGTTTCACTAATCTTTTAAGTGCTGTTTCCTGTCTTTTCTGATTTAATACAACAAGAAAAACGTCTTTGTCATTATTTGTATATCCGCCTCTTGCATTAAATATAGTAAGACCTCTATTAAGATCAGCTGTTATACGAGCTCTAAGCTCTTCAGGTTTTTCGCTGATTATAAAATATGCTTTAGAACTTTCAAATCCTTCCATGACAATATCAGCAATTTTTACAATAACAAGAAGAGCAACTCCAGAATAAAGAGCTGTTTCTATACTATGATTTACTATCCCAGAAGATATAACTACTAAACCATCCAAACAACTCATAAACTGTGTCGGTTTTAAGTTAGGAAATTTCTTACTAAGAACAAGTGCTATAAGATCTGTTCCTCCAGTAGAAGCATCCGCCTTGAACATTATTCCAAGAGCAAGCCCAACAAGCACCCCACCTGCAAGAGCTGAAAGTAATACATCATTTGCAAGATTCATTCTTGAAAGTCCATCTGTAAGCTGTAGTATAATTGAGAAAACAACTGTACCGAACAATGTTTTCATTGAGGTTTTCATTCCCATTATTTTTATTGTACAAAGTATAAGTGGAACACATATTACAAGCATAATTACAGAAACATTTACACCTGTTACCTTATTAAGAACTACTGATAGTCCACTAAGTCCACCTGGAGCTATTGTATGAGGCTTTAGAAATGCATTTATTCCAACACTCATTGAAATACATCCAAGTATAAGACCTAAAGTCTCAAATATAACTGTTTTCTTATTTTCAAACATGTATAATCCTCCTATATTCTATTATCATTATAATCTAATACTATTATATCATAAAAGATAGCAGGTGTATTCCTTTGTTACAAAAGTTTTATATATATTTTTTTGTATTTATTAATAATAAATCAAGATATAATTAATTTTTAAAATATTTAAAAATCAGAAAAGTCTGCTTATACCGTAAATATTAATAGTTTTTTTCTTATTATCTCAATTTGTTTATTATTTTTTTCTATACTGTGATATAATAAGTTAGTACATGATGTTTAGAGTTATCCATCGTGGGTATCTATACATTATAACAATCATATAGATATTTAATATAATAAATCGAAAGGAGATAACATAGATGAAAGTAACAGTACCAGAAACAGCAGTGGAAACACTAAAATCTATACTAGAAGAAAATCAGGATAAACCAAATAACATAAGAGTATTTTTCCAGGGAATGGGTTGAGCCGGTCCATCTTTTGGTCTAGCTTTAGATCAGTTAGAAGAATCAGACCTAACTCACGAGGTTGATGGACTTAACTTCATAATGAGTCAGGAAGAATTTGATGCTTATGGAGATATAGTTATACAGGATACTGGATTTGGATTTAAAGTTGTTCCTGAATCAATGGTTGGAGAGTCTTGTGACTGTAACAGCGGTTGCTCAGGATGCTGCAGCTAATATAAAAATTATGAACCGGATTTACCGGTTCTTTTTTTATGGTTTTAATTGTTTTTTGTTATATACATATAGATATTGACTATTTCTTTATTTATGTCCCTTGATGATATAATTTATATATAATAAATATTTGGGAGGATATAAAATGAAAGTAACAATTCCAGAAACAGCTATAGAGACTTTAAAATCCATACTAGAAGAAAATCAGGATAAACCATCTAATATAAGAATTTTTTTCCAGGGTGTTGCATGTAGTGGACCATCATTTGGCTTAGCTTTGGATGAAATAGAAGATGGTGATATATCTTTTGAAACAGATGGACTTAAATTTATTATGAGCAACAAAGAATATGAAGTCTATGGAGATATTCTTATAGAAGATACTGGATTTGGATTCAGAGTTATACCTGAATCAATGGCAGGTCAGTCTTGCGATTGTAATGGTGGTTGTTCAGGCTGCTGTAGTTAAATTTGATTCTATGACCGGATTTTCCGGTCTTTTTTATTGTCTTTATTCGTGGTAATATAATTAGTGAAAATAAATCAGAACAGGAGAAATTTATGAGAAGAAGAAAGAAAAAAGGAGCAGATTTAAAGCTTCTTAGTTATACCGATTATGTTTTTAGAGACAATATAGAAGCTATGTCTGGTAAATGGCATGAAAAGTTTAAAAATGATAATCCTATATATATAGAAGTTGGTACTGGTAAGGGACAATTTATAACAACACTAGCCAAGAACAACCCTAATATAAATTTTATTGCAATGGAAATAAAGGAGGAGGTTCTTCTTCACGCTGTAAGAAAGGCCGTTGAAAATAATCTTACAAATATATTTTTTATATGGGGAGATGTTCAGAAGCTTACTGACTATTTTGCTGAGGGTGAACTTTCAAGAATATATATTAATTTCTGTGATCCATGGCCAAAAAACAGATGGGCAAAAAGAAGACTTACACATTCAGGTTTTCTTGAAAGATATAGAAAATGCCTGGACAGTAATGGAGAAATACACTTTAAAACAGATAATGAGAAACTCTTTGAATTCAGCCTAAACGAAATTTCTCAGAATGGATGGATGCTTAAAAATATATCTCTTAATCTTGCAGAAAGTGATTTCGAGGGAAATGTTACTACAGAATACGAGGATAAATTTATGTCCATGGGAATGAAAATATATAGATTAGAAGCTAAATCAATAAGATAAAATAAAAATTCTGAAATAAAATAGTCCATCATTACTTATATCTAAATAATGATGGACTATTTTTATAAGCTTATTTTAAATTGCAGCAATTGTATATGCTTTTATAACTGCAAAAAATTCTCTGGTATACATTACAGGGATAAGTATTTTTTCAGAACTCCGAGTAAAAAATGAAATTTCTTTATATCCTGCTCTTTTTGCATATAATGAACTTCTAAATGTATGAAAATCTGTAGTGACAGCAGTTACTTTTATATTTGATATGCTTTTATTGGAATCATTCTCTATTTTATCCTTCGAAAATAAAAAATTCTGTTGTGTATTTACTGATTTATCTTCCTTTATAATTCTATTTTCATCTATTCCCTTGGATACAAGATATCTCTTCATTGCTTCCGCTTCAGATATTCTCTCTCCGTCTCCTTTGCCCCCGGAAACTACTATTTTGCATTTGTTATTATATTTTGTTGCATATTCACATGCCCGTTCAAGTCTTCCCTTTAATGTAAGCCCTGGCTCCTTACCTACAACTCTCGCTCCTAGAACAATAATATAATCTGATTTAGTTGTAGTTTCTTTCGGGTAGGATACTATTTTAAATTCTACAAAAGAAAACATGATAAGAAATACTGATATAATAATATTTATAAGCATTTTTATACCCTTCTTTCCGTCAATCAACTTAAACAGATAGTAGTATACCATTAAGAGAGTACCCAATATAAAGAAGAAAAAGCTGAAAGCTACTCTATTCATGACAAAATAAGTTAATATAAAATATAAATATGATATACATGATATATAAACAGGTATTTTTTTTATTTTTTCTCTCATGATATGTTCCTTAGTTAAATTATTATTTTATTTTGTCCTTTTGTACTTCTTTACTTATATTCATGAGTAGATTCATGAGTTCTTTCGCATATTCTGAATACTCCATATTTTTTAATTCCGATAAGGCTTTTTTTATAACTTCCTCTTCTCTTTTCCCTTGAAGTATATTCATTTTATTTTCTTTTTTATATTCTGCAACCTTTACTGCAACTTCAATTCTTTGTTCAAAAAGATTTATAATCTGTGAATCAATCAAATCTATTTCTTCTCTATATTTATCAAGAGATGTTTCAATATTTATTTTATTGGGGTTACACATAATTCATTCCTCCCTTTATTTTTTCTGCTTCAAGAAGCATATCAAGAACGGCTATTGCAGCTGCTGACTCCACAACGGGTATTGCCCTTTGGACAATACATGGATCATGTCTTCCCTTTATAGATATTTCTTCATTATCCATAGTTTCTATATTTACACTTTTCTGTACTTTTGATATGGAAGGAGTTGGTTTTACAGCTACTGTAAATAAAATAGGCATTCCATTTGTAATTCCTCCATTGATTCCACCGTTTCGATTTGTAAGAAGTTTTATTTCCCCATTCTCATCTGCATAAATAGCATCATTACATTCAGAACCATATTTTTCACTCATCATAAATCCTTCTCCAAACTCTATTCCCTTTACTGCAGGTATAGAAAACATTATGTGTGAGATTACAGATTCCACTGATTCAAACATAGGATCTCCTATTCCTGCAGAAATTCCTGTAACAATACATTCTATTTTTCCGCCTACAGAGTCACCCTCTTCTCTTGCTTTATATATTATCTCTTTCATACCTGATTCTACACTCTGATCTATAACTGGAAATTCTGAATTTATAAGCCTATCCATTCGATTACAGTCTATCTCTTCCTGTAAAAATGATTTATCATTTATATTCTTTATCGATTTTATATGTGACGATATTTTTATTCCGTACTGATTTAGAATATGTCTGCATACAGTACCTGCAAATACTATAGGAGCAGTTAATCTTCCAGAAAAATGTCCACCACCTCTATAATCGTTAAATCCTCTATATCTTACATATCCAGTATAATCCGCATGCCCAGGCCTGAATATATTTTTCGTTCTCCGATAATCCCCTGACTTTTTATCTGAATTTTTTATTATAGCACATAAAGGTGTTCCTGTCGTTCTTCCTTCAAATAAGCCACTTATTATATTTACTGAATCACTTTCATTTCTTGATGTAGACATTCTGTTTTTTCCAGGACGTCTTCTTTCCATCTGTTTATTAATATAATCCATATCAAGTTTAATTCCTGGTAAAATTCCATCTATAGTTACTCCTATTGCTGGACCATGTGATTCTCCAAAAACAGATATTTTTATATTTCTTCCCCATATACTACTCATAGATAATACCTCCCAGTTTTTTGAAATCATCAAAAAAGTTTGGATAAGATTTTGAAATACATTCAACATCTCTGATATATATTTTTTCTTCACATAAAGTTGCTGCTATTGCCAGCATCATGCAGATTCTATGATCTTTATGACTCCATACTTCACATCCACCTTTAAGAGAGTTTACACCAGTTATAATTATACTATTTTCCTTTTCTGTAATATCAGCTCCAAGTTTTGATAGTTCAGAACATACCGCATGTAGTCTATCACATTCTTTAATTCTTAATCTTCCAGCATTTATTATTTCTGTTTTTCCATTTGCAACAGATGCACATACAGATAAGATAGGTATAATATCCGGACAATCCGATGCATCTATTATAGTGGATTTAAGTTCTGAATTAGTATACATATTTATACCTTCTCTATCTATATTTATTGATGCACCCATATTTTTAAGTATGTCTATTACTATTCTATCTCCTTGAATAGATTCTTCCTTCAAACCCTCAACAGATATACTATTACCGATTGCTCCAGCACAAAGGAAAAATGCTCCCTGTGAAAAATCCCCTTCGACACTGTATCTATCTTTTGAATATCTCTGATTTCCCTTTATTATAAATTTCTTAAAATCTATATTTTCAATTTCTATACCAAAATCTTTTAAAACTTCAAGTGTTATAGATATATAACTTTTTGATTCTATAGTTCCTGTTACATTCAATATAGAATCTCCATCTAAAAGAGGTAGCGTAAAAAGAAGACCTGTTATAAACTGAGAGCTTATATTTCCTGGTATAGTGTATTCTCCAGGCTTTATAAATCCATCTGTGACAAGTGTATCCTCTCCATATTCATTCTTTTCATATTTATATTTTATATTACTTTTTTCAAATACATCAAAGTATACATCTAGCGGTCTTTTCCCCAAATTCCCTCTCATTATAAAACAATTTCTTTTGTTTACTACAGAAGCTGCAGGAATCATAAATCTAAGTGTTGAACCTGACTCGTTACAATCTATTATATTCAGTTTGTCCTTAGATAAATTATCTTTTATCTTATTCAAAAATAGACCTTTTATTTTTATATAATGATCAAATATATCTACCTCTGCTCCAAGAGACTTTACAGCCTCAATAGTTGCTTTTATATCATCAGATATAGATACATTATCTATAATACACTCGTTTTCTGAAAAAGCCGCGCACATTATCGATCTATGAGCAAAACTTTTTGATGACGGTATTTTTACACATCCATTTAAAACTCCTGGTTTTATATATAAATTCACAAATCTACCTCCTATAACATTCTATTTTTTCTAAGTATATGTATGGCTATAATAGCAATAATTATCATTACACATAATGACATAGGATAACCATATAACCATCTGAGTTCCGGCATATATCTGAAATTCATTCCATAAATGCCCGTAATTATAGTAATTGGTGCACATATAGCTGTAAGAGCTGTAAGTTTGGTAATCATAGAATTTGTTTTTTCATTTACCTTAGACGAATATATATCCAAAAGCCTATCTGCCATTTCTCTTGTACTTAACGAAAACTCATATAATTTATCCACACTGAAATCTATACTATTTATTTCAAATATATTCCCAGATTCATTTCCTCGATTCATTTTCAGATATCTCATATTTTCACTGTTCTCACTATCTGCTATATATATAAGAGGTCTTGTTATTTTTACCGCGCTTCTTGCTATATTTCTTAATTCATTTATTTGTTCAATATGACAATGAAATACTTCCTCCATCATTTCATCCTCTAAATCCAGTATCATTTCCTCAAGTTTTTCAACAAATTCAAATTCTTTTGTAATAAATAACCTTATTATATACTGGTTCATTAAGCATAACGATATGTTTGAATCATTCTCTAAGAGAATTTTATTATTCATCGCTTTTAAAATGGATTTATACATAAAATTATCTTCATCTGTGACTATCACTATATATTTATCTGATACATACAATTCTATTATTTCTGTCGTAACTTTATTTTCTCTAAATATTAGCATAGAAAGTTTTATTGTATCATAATATTTCCCATTATTCACATATTCAGTAAAACTAAATTTATCTATATCCGAACTAATATTTATACCTATATTTCCACTTATATGGTCAAATTCATTTGGATTACATAACATTATATATTCATTATTTTTTAAATCTATGCCTTCAATATATTCTGTAATTCTATTATCAGATAACATCAAAATATGCAAAATAATTCCCCCTCTATTATAAATACCAATTTTTTAAGCAATAAAAATTTTTACTCTTATTTTAAAATTATAACATATCATATACTCGTATTTATAGTATAATGAGTTATACGATTCTTACAGAATATATATGGAGGTGTATAAATATGAAACAAAAATTAAAAGAACTGTTACTTTTTATGAAACCATATGCAATTGAAGATAGAAAAATACTTTTAAAAGACGATGTATTTGATGAAAAAATAAAAAATATGAGTCTTGAAGAAATAAAAAACGGACTTATCGCACTTGATGAAGGCGGATATATAAAAATAAAAATATTCCTTAATGACACTGTAATGGTCATGGAGGTACTTCCAAAAGGACTTGAATTAATGGACTGTAATTTTTCAGAAGAAGAGGAAGAAGCTGAATTTATTCTTCCATGGAAAAGAAAGGATTTTAAAGCTCCGGACAATTTTACTTCTAACAATACAAATCAGATATTAAACAAAGATATATCTGCTACTGGTACTGAAGTTTCTTCAGCTGAAAAAAATGAAAACAATTCAACATCAGAATATAGTAATATAAAAAGAGATTGCTCGTCTGATAAAACTTCTCCAGCTGATTACAATAATAAGCATACTAAAAATACCGGTAATAATTTTTCCGAAAAATACGATTCTTCTATGGACATATCTTCTTATTATATAAATCGAAAAACGGACTACCTTGATGTGAAAAAGATGATTTTTTCAGATGATAGAATTTCAGAGGACGATCAGAAAACTCTTTTATCTCTTATAGTTCTTATTGAAACTATGACTGAAAATAATGTTCCTCTTCCAAAAGGAGCGTTTTCAAAATATGAAGATGTTATAACAAAATATAAATGGATATCTGATGTTATAGGAAGGGTTCTTGTAAACATGTATTTCATTTAAATACTAAAAGGTGTATAAAATATATACACCTTTTTATATTTTCAATTATTTAATTATATTTTTTATACTTCCGATTCCCTCTATTTCGCATTCTATAATATCTCCGGATTTTAGAAATTTTGGAGGAACAAATCCCATACCTACACCTGCAGGAGTACCCATTGAGATTATTGTTCCTGCTTTTAATGTCATTCCCTGTGATAGTTCATTTACTACATGTGCTATATCAAATATAAAAAGATCCGTAGAACTATCCTGTCTTATTTCTCCATTTACCTTTGAAGATATTTTAAGCTCTGGAGGGTTTACAAACTCATCAGTTGTTACAATCCATGGTCCCATAGGAGTAAATCCATCAAGGCTCTTTCCAAAGTACCATTGTTTATGCTGCGTCTGAAGATTTCTGGCACTTATATCATTTAGAATAGTATACCCTAGAATATACTCAAATATATCTTCTTTTTTTACATTTTTCGCATCTTTTCCTATTATAACTGCAAGTTCTACCTCATAATCAAGACTATCAACTATATCAAAATGTCCATCTATGTATTCTCCATCAGCAACCGCCTCATTTACTCTCTTTGAAAAATATACCGCAAAAGGTCTTTCTCCACCAAAAGCCTGCTCTTTATATCTCGCAGACTCCTCGGCATGTGCCATATAATTTATGCCTAAACAGATTACATCCTGGTTTGGATATGGTATTGGAGCACATAATTTTACATCACTTAATGGTATACTATCCTTAGAATCCAACCGATACTTTCTTATTTTTTCTATTGAAATATCTTTTAAAGATGATAACATATAGCCAATGTCCTCATATTCTTTTCCCTCTATATTTATTTTTATAACGTTTTTCCCATCTTCTGACAACACACCTGCACTTCTTTTTCCATTATATTCAAACGTTAATAGTTTCATGTTTACGTCCTCCTTTTTGAATTTTCAGAATTATAAATGTATTATATCATTTTTTATAAATATGTCCAATTATACAATAATATTTTATAATATAAATTTTATTTTAGAAAAGTAAAAAGCATCTGCTACAAGCAGATGCCGTAATTATTTTAAATCTATATTATTTAGAAGTTCTTTCAGTTCAATAAGTTCTTCTTTTGTAAAAGTAAGACCTTTACCCATTTTCTGATATTCAGGATCCCATTCTCTTATATCAAATTTTGGCTCTCTTTCATTCCAGCTGACAAGATTCAGCTCTTTTTTCCAACCCGATTTTGATGTAGATATTGTTCCGAAATGTTTTACTATATCATATTTTATACCAGCCATTTAAATCCTCCTAGTTAATTATATTTAATATATCATCTATATTATTCCTTATTATATATTAAATTATACTATAAAAATACTTTTTAATATTTTATTTATTCATACTATTTATCAAGGTAAATTAGTATTTAATTTTTTACTGTTTTTATTATTTATCCCCGCACATTCTCTTTAGAGCATCTATAAAATCGGTTATAAATTTCTCTCTGGTATTTTCATCTACTTCAAGTATTGATAAATATGGATTTAAATCTTCCAGCTCTACAAGAAGTAATTCCCCCGATTTCGTTCTACATGCATCAATTCTTTGTATTCCATTTTTTATATCATTCCATTCGATAAATTTCATAGCAAATTCCAAATCTTTATCAGATGCATTATACATTTCAAGTTTCCATCTTTTTTCTTTATCCGGGGCATACATAGCATATTCAAATTTATTATTGATAAAATAAAAAGATACTTCGTATTCAAAATCAATCATTGGCTGTATAAGCGTTTCTTTATCTTTTATATCGCGATTTAAAAGTTCCTCTTTTGTAATGAATTCAAGACCTATTGAATCAGCTCCATCTATAGGTTTTATAACGTAGATATCTGCTTCTAGGAGTTTATTCAAATCATTTTTACTGTCTATAGTAGGTATTACAGGATAATTATATTCAGTCAAATCTATTAAATATTGTTTTCCTTTCATATCACCTTTCCCAACAAATTCATTGAATGTATTAAGTTTGTTTTTATGTACTCTTTCAACGAATTTTTCATATGCCTCTTTAAATCCTTTTACTCCACCTGTATTTCTAAACACTATAAGATCCACATCATTTTCAAAGGAATGAGAATCCCTGGGATTACATATAGCTATATCAAAATATCTTCTGAGTATGCCTGTTATATATAAATCCTCCTCATAATATTTTCTTCCATTTGCATTATAATATAAATCTGTCATATATAATATTTTTTTCATATACTCCATCTCCTTTTTCAGAATATTTTATACTTATAGTATCATATTTTTTTATCATTTGATAGAAGTTATTATAATTTATAAATGATGGATTTATTTTCATAAAAAACAGATTCTAAAAAAGAATCTGTTTTTTTATATATTTATTAAATATTTTTTACTTTATAATTAAAACCTGACTCCTCCATTATTTCAAGATACGGAATAGGGTTGAAATATTCAGGTGAAAATACGCCATAATCCTTCCAGATACCTTTGGCAATAAGTTCTATTGATATAGCTGCTCCAAAACCTGTCTGAGCAACTACAGCCTGCATACCCCAGTCTCTTATTGACTTTTGATTATCAAAAGTCTGATAAATAATTATTTCTTTATTTTTTCCGTCCTTAATACCTTTACAATGTATTCCAACACACATCATTCCTGTCATTTCATTTCCTATGTCTTTTGGCTGTGGTGCACAAGCTGCAACAACATCCCTCGGTATAATGCTTAATCCTGATACTTGTATTGGTTTTGTTGACCTTAGTCCCAACTTATTTATTACCTTTAAAGCATTTATAAGATTATCATCTAATGCTATTTTATATGTAACTCTCTCAAGTCCAAACTTTTCCAAATATCGAGGCATTGTTACTGTTTCTTCATGCTCTATTTTTATAAGAGTATTTTCGCCTACTTCAGGCATCATAAACTTTTCTTCACCTGCAAATGCATCTTCTACAATAAATCCACCTTTACTTTTGTCCCATTCAACATTTGGATTCATACACTCATCAATAACCGTCCATACATTAAAGCCAAATACAATATCATCTGCAGCTGCTCCTGGTACAGTAAGATTTCCCCCATCTTTTACATGAATTTCCTTTATCTCATCAAAAATATACTCAGCAGCATATCTTGCAAAAACATTTACAACTCCTGGGTCTATTCCCATGCATATACAGGCCATCTGCTTGTTTTCCTTCCATTTTTCATGCTGGTCAAAGTTATATTTTGTCATAGGCTCAATATAACTATTTTCTATTCCAAGTCCAAACTTTGGATCGTCCTTTGGTACAGACCATGTGCCCATATTTCCATAATTCACACCGGATTCAAATGCAGCATCAAATATAAAGTTACTTAAAAATGGAGATGTTGCATCCATAACAAAATCTATATTATATTTTTTTATAAGTATTTTCATATTTTCTTTTGATTTTGCATCTACAAATTCTGGTATAAATCTGTTATCATCATTTAAATTTTTACAAACTTCTTTTGCTCTTTTCTCATCAAAATCTGATACAACAGCAAACTCCAGCCATTCTCTCTTTTCATCTCTTTTTTTCAATATCCTAAGTATTGATTCCCCAACTGCTCCAGCTCCTACAATAAGCATTCTCATAAGATTCTCTCCTTTTAAATATAAATTTTTCATCTTACCAAATATGCCTTTTTCTGTATCAAAAAAGAGATACAGGTACACTAAAAAATGCATCTGTATCTCTGTCCTTTTGCCAGTTGGTTATATCCTCGTAGGCGACGAATTAAATCGTTCTCTCCAAAGTATCGTCAGACTGCCTTCCTTTTGCCTGTCAGTTTCCATATGGACAAGATGAATTCCATACTTTGCTTCTTCGGCGCTTTAAAAAAGTCTCTAAGGCTGTCCTCATCCGAACATATTCGCTTTTAAGGTAATTAATACCTTCTATTTAATTAGGATTATAACTTTATATATAATATATGTCAATGTATTTTACATAATCTTGACAAGTTTTATATTTTATTCATCATATGATATTTCTGAAAGAATTTCTTTTTCAAACTCCTTAAGAATAGTTTTTCTAGATGATATCTTTGATTCTATAGGCTTCATCAGTTTCATAGCAACTGATAAGAAATCCTTGTTTTTTTCATCTTCTTCAGGTGGTTCTATTTCCTTTATTTCATTTACAAATTCATCTAATGTGTATA
Source organism: Peptacetobacter hominis (assembly GCF_006861675.1). Lineage (GTDB taxonomy): Bacteria > Bacillota > Clostridia > Peptostreptococcales > Peptostreptococcaceae > Peptacetobacter > Peptacetobacter hominis. The sequence continues at coordinate 79,295 of NZ_SGJB01000007.1, forward strand.
TCTTAAACTTTTTAAGTTTTCTTTCTTCAGCAAGAATTTCCATAAGTCCAATGAAAATATCCTGATATGATTCAGATTCATCGGATTTAACAAGGCTAGCCACTTTAGGTATTATTTTTTCAAAAAGCATTCTCTTTGGATCCATTTCTGAAATATTAAGTTTTTCACCAAACTGTATTATGTTTTTTTCTGGATAATTTATAATTCTTTCAAAAAATTCATCATCTGATATCGGCTCTATATAATATTTCTTACCCTTTAAACCTTCAAAGTATTTTATAGCATCGAAATATCCCCTAAGCATATTTTTTCTTATTGTATTATTACTGAAAACCAATGCTCGTCCTAATTGCTGCGCCGGCTTTATTTCTACAAGTTTAGTATTGGGATTCAAAGGTTTCCTTATTTTTCGATCCGGGAAAAGTCTGATTGCTATTATATCATCATAACCTTTTCTTTCAAGCAACTGTATTGGACAATTATCATAAAAACCTCCGTCTATATACCGTTCCTCGCGACCTTCTTCTTTTTTGAATACTGGAAGATTTGCACTTGCCATTATATAATCTTTAAGCTCTCCATATGGTATTTCCTCTTTAAAAATTTCCACAGGTACAGGCTTTACTCCATCAAATTTCACTGTAACAAGTCCAAAATCTATGTCTGAAGCTCTAAGCTTATCCTCATCTACATACTTATCCAGAATTTTTCTTAGTCCTGCTGTATCAATTCCCCTATTTACAATTATTTTTTTTGCCTCTGATGAAAGATACTCTCTTGTTTCTTTATCAATTTTTCCTTTTTCAATTTTTTCCATATGATTTCTATCTACATCAAACAATGTATCAGGCTGAATATCCTTCCACATATTGTAGCAGACTTCGAAATCTCCCTGGGCAACCATGGCAGCATTAAATGCTCCTATGGATGTTCCTGTAATTCCATCTATTTTATATCCTTTTTCATACAGTGCTCTCAAAACTCCCATATGATATGCGCCTCTTGATGCGCCACCTTCAAGTGCTATTCCTTTCATAAAATACACTTCCTCTCTTTATTTATAGAGATATTTTTTATATACAATAAAACTGCCTATTCAGGCAGTTTTATTTCTCCTATTATATATTTTCCCTTTATATACCAAGCCCAAACATTTTTCCAAGGTTTAAAAGTCCACCTTCTGTATACTCAGTGTTTGAGTTGAACTTCCATTCTCCATTATGTCTATACATTTCACCAAATATAATTTCTGTATTCTGTCCTGTTTTTTCATTTGGTATATATGTGTACATAACATCTTCTCTATCTAAATCTATTATTCTCATAGATATATAGTCAAATCTGTCATAAAATCTTAAAATATCACTTTTTTCAGAAAGACTGATTGCAAAGAAAATCTTTCTAATCTTTTGTGGTATTTTGGATATTGTTATATAAACCTTATCCTCTCTATCATTGATTCTCACACATCCAGATGAATGGCTTTTGTTATCTTTATATAAGAAATCTTCATAACTTGTTATAGATCCACTGTTATCCGTAAGAAAAACAGCAGTTGAAATATCAAATTCTCCTTCTTTATACATATACTGATTAACCTTATAATCAAACTCAACAAGAATATTTTCAAGTTCAGGTCTTTCAGAAGTAAGAGGATATCTATTTCCTTTTATTATTTCTTTATTCATGCTCTGTACTTCCTTTCAATATTACATATCTATAATAATTATATACGTTATCCTATTTTTTTTCATCTGTTTTTTTTGAATCATCTTTCATTTCTTTTTTCTTTTTCTCTATTTCAAGTTCATGTTTTTCTAAATTTACATTTGCCTTTTTACCTACAAACCATGATAGTGCCACGAGTGCTATAAGTACTATTATTTTTAATGGGCTATGGATAAAACCACTTATATCCTCCGCTACATAACTTACAACAATAAACATTACAAATTTTCCTGCAAGCATCGGTGGTGCAAAATCTATAAACTTCTTTTTACAGAATGCAGATGCCACAGTTGCAAGAGAACTAGGCATAAAAGTACATGCATATGCTATAAAAAGCATAGAAAATCCTTTTTTATCCAACCATCTCACACCAGCTTCAACTTTTTCAGTCCTCATTTTTCTGAATATTTTATTGTTGTTAAATCTACTTAGAATCAGAAAAAGTGACAATGTACCAAGACCTGATCCTATCCATGATATAAGTAAACCTATAAACATTCCATGAATGGCTGCATTCGCACCTACAATAGCTACTATTGGAAGTGCTGGAATAAAACTTTCAATAAATGCACTCAGAATTCCCGCAATCAGAGAAAGAAGCATATTATCCTGAGCTATATATAAAAACTGTTGTATATAATCCATAGCAAATATCCTTTCTGGTATATTTATAATATTATAACCTTATTTTCTGAATTTTTCAACTTTATACCAATATTGATTCTATACACAAGGAATTATATAACACAATTCTTAATTTTAATTTAACTATTTATATAATAATACTAAAATAATTCCTTCTAATTAATAAAGGATGCATCCAAATCTGTATGCATCCTTTATTAATTATATTCTTTCATCAACATATTCAAATGTTTTTTCGTATTCACTACTATTTTCTTCCTGATTTCCTGTCTGAAGTGCCATTGTAGCTGACATAAACATCATAAATACACCAAGAAGTTTTCCAATTGTAAATACTTCACCTATTATAATCCATCCTATGAAAGATGCTATTATAAGTTCTATTGAAGCAACAACACCGACAACTGATAGCTCTGTATTTGAGGCAATGCCTTTCGCATAAAATATATATGCAATCGCAGCTGGAAATATTCCCAGAAGCATCATAAATATAAATGTCATTGGATCAGAAGCAAGAGACAACATTTCTACAGGCTTTGCTGAAGGAATCATGAAAAAAGCTCCAAATAAAAAACCGTATATCAAAATTGTTTCACTTGAAAAATCTTCAAGTGCTTTTCTACTTATAATTCCCATAAGTGCATATGTTACAGCAGCCATTATTCCCATTATAATTCCATATGAACTAAGTCCCTGAAAATCAAGTTTACCTCCTGTTACAGCCATAAATGCACCCGCAAAACATACCATCAAAGAAACCACTTTTAGTTTTGTTATTTTCTCTTTATATATTATTCCCGAAAATACAGCCAGAAATAATGGAGATGTATATAATAAAACTGCTGCAGCAGACACACCTGCCTTCTCTACTGCTTTAAAATAACACATATTAAATATTCCCTGACATATTATTCCTATTGCTGCACAATATATAATTCCTTTAAGATTAAGTTTCAGAAGATTTCTATTTTTTACTCCTGTATATGCAAAAAGCACTATAAAACCTATAAACAACCTTGTAAAAGCCACCTGTTCTGAACTTAGTCCTCTCTCCATGAGAACTGTTCCAAATAATCCTAATGTAGACCATATTGTTCCTGCAAGCGCTATATAGATATAGCCTTTTTTACTTTTTTCCATATCAATACCCCCTTCACACTATATCTTTAAAGCAATTTATATGCCATCTTTTTATAGGCAAAGAACAGTAATTTCATTCTCACACACTTATTATCAAAGTCTAAAATGACTCGCACGCTATATTGTAAGTTTCAAATGACTTATATGCCATTTACTGAGTTATATATGAATTATAAGAACTTATACTAAATTAACATATAAAATCTAATTAGACTGTATAATATCTTGTCTCAGTTTATGGGTGTAAACCTTGAATTTTTCTGTATATTTTGATATTATTATTTTAAGGAAAGCTATTTCATAATTGCTTTTCATACAATCAATCCATATTTTATTTATGGTTTGTTTTATTGGACGTCTGACGTCAAATATTTTATCATGAGGTGTATGAAAATAATATGTTAATGAACACTCACTTTCAGATTGCTAAATCAGTACTTGAAAATATGGATGACAATAAGTCATTGCTATTAAGTGAAAAGAACTTCGTGTACGGCAACATAAAGCCTGATGCGTTATCTAAATATAAACTTAACAGACATTATATGGAAGAATCTTTTGCTATGATAGCAGAAAAGATAGAACAGCTTTGCAGATTATCTTTAGACTCATTATCAAGAATGTTTTCTTCAAGCAGATTCAGTCAGGAATTAGGTGTTATTTGTCATTTCCTTTGCGATTTCTTCTGTGTTGCACACAGTGAACGCTGGGAATTCAAGCACAGTTTTAACAGACATGTTGTTTATGAAAGAGAACTTGCTTCTGCTGCGAAAGATGCTGATTTAACAAGAATCAAAGGGGACTGTATCTGTGGTGGAAAATTCATCGAATTTTTCAACACTCTTTATGAGCAGTACAAAAACAATGGAAACTACATTGAAAACGACCTTATGTTTTCTACATATATCTGTAATAGTGTGACAGATTATATATTAGGCAGAATTATTTCAAATACAAATGATGTGATGATAAAAACAGCTTAGTATTGCTATTATAGATTTCAAACAGATATTTTCTGTAAGTAGATACAATGGTACCGGTTATCCGGTACCATTTTTTTATAGATAAGTAATTGCTGGCTTATTACATTTTATAGATACGTGATTGCTCCCTATTACAGACATCAATAAAATATAATTTTACCTCAAAACCAATATGTTAATATACGTTGCTTGTTGCAACGGCTCATTCTCTGTACAATTTTATTAGAAAATAAATTAGGGGGATTCTATATGTTAAATGAAAATATTAGAACAATAAGAAAATCAAAAGGACTATCTCAGCAGGATCTTGCAATAAGGCTAAATGTTGTCAGACAAACTGTTTCAAAATGGGAAAAAGGTCTATCTGTTCCTGACTCTGAGATGTTAATTCTTATATCAGATGTTCTAGAGACTCCAGTAAGTATATTAATAGGTGAAAATATTTCCGAATATCCCACTGAGAATTTAAAATCCATATCAGAAAAACTTGAGGCAATAAATCTGCAACTTGCAAACAATAAAATCAGAAAAAGAAAGTTTCTTCAGGCGTTACTTATTATTCTATGTTTTATTATTCTGATAATATTTTTATTTTTAATCCGATTAAAAAGTCCCTATCTAAACTGGAGTTATAACAATCCTGAAATAACTGTCTTAAGGGTTAATTTCCATATACTTGAATGGTTATTTGTAAGAATAGCACCAATTATTATGATTTTTTCAATAATAGGGATTATATTAATCAGAAAGAAATTTTAAATCTTTTATAAAAAAATACACCCTATCCATTTGGATTCGGGTGTATTTTTTGAATTATAATAAATATTATTTCTGTTAAAAATAATTGAATTTAGATATCATCCTGATCAAATGTATCATCAAGACTTTTTCCTGGAGCTACCATAGGAAATACCTTATCATCCTCCTGTATCATACACTCTATAACAAAAGGACCATTGTATGAAGCAGCTTCTAAAAGAGCTTTTTCCACTTCATCTTTTTTTGTAACTCTTACGGCTTTACATCCAAGACCTTCTGCCACTTTACAGAAATCAACCTGGTCATCAAGAACTGTATCAGAATATCTTCCATTATAGAAAAATGTTTGCCACTGTCTCACCATACCAAGTACCTTGTTGTTTAAAACTACCTGTATTATAGGAATATTGTATCTTGAAGCCGTTGCAAGTTCATTCATATTCATTCTGAAACATCCGTCTCCAGCTATATTTATAACTCTAGATTTTGGATTGCCGTACTTCGCACCAATAGATGCTCCAAGTCCATATCCCATTGTTCCAAGACCTCCACTGGTTATAAACTGTTTAGGATTTTTATAATGAAAATATTGGGCTGCCCACATCTGATGCTGTCCAACTTCTGTACATATTATAGTGTCATGACCAAAGCATTCTTCAATTTTCTCTATCACATATGGTCCTGTCAGAACATCTTTATTATACTTCATTGGATATTTATTTTTAAGACATTCTATTTCTTCCATCCAATCCGAATGACTCTGTTTTTTCAGCATAAGATTAAGCTTTCCAAGTATATACTTTGCATCGCCTGTTATTCCAAGATCTGCATATACATTTTTATTTATCTCAGCTTCATCTATATCTATATGTATTATATTGGCTTTAGATGCAAAAGTGGACGCATTTCCTATTACTCTATCGCTGAACCTTGTTCCGATTGCCACAAGAAGATCACATCTTGATACCCCAAGATTGCTGGCTTTCGTTCCATGCATTCCAAGCATTCCCGTATATCTTTTGTTATTTCCATCAAATCCACCTTTTCCCATCAGAGAATCTGCAACAGGAGCATCTATAAGCTCTGCAAATATTCTAAGTTCATCCGATGCATCTGATGCCTTTATTCCACCACCTGCAAATATAAATGGTCTTTCGCTCTTTTCTATAAGTTTAACTGCTTTTTCGAGACTTTCCCGATATTTTTCCGCATCATCCAAACTAAGTGGCTTATTGGGATTCAGATTTATCTCTTCTCTCTCATATTCCCCATAACCTACTGTTACATCCTTTGTTATATCTACAAGTACAGGTCCAGGTCTTCCCTCTCTCGCTATTTTAAAGGCCTTTCTTATTGAAGGAGCAAGATCTTCTATTTTCTTTACTATAAAGTTGTGCTTTGTTATTGGCATTGTTATTCCCGCGATGTCTATTTCCTGAAAACTGTCTTTCCCAAGAAGAGGAAGTGCAACATTTGCAGTTATTGCAACTACAGGAACTGAATCCATTTGTGCAGTTGCAATTCCTGTTACAAGATTGGTTGCACCCGGTCCGCTTGTGGCCATGCATACACCTACTTTTCCAGTTGATTTTGCATATCCGTCAGCGGCATGTGATGCTCCCTGCTCATGTGATGTAAGTATTGACTGTATTTTATCCCTATATTTATATAAACTGTCATATATTTCAAGTATCGTACCTCCAGGATATCCAAATACTGTGTCAACTCCCTGTTCTAAGAGGCATTCCATTACCATATCTGCTCCTTTAAGCCTCATATATTTCACCGTCCTTTTTATTTCACTTTAAGGACTGCACCAGTGTTTGCCGAAGTAACCATTGAAGCATATTTCTTCAGATAACCACTTACATTCGGAACTTTTGGCACAAAATCCTTTCTTCTTTCTTCAAGCTCCTCATCTGAAACAAGAAGCTGTATACTATTATTCTCTATATCAATATCTATCATATCTCCATCTTTTACAAAAGCTATCGTTCCTCCCAAAGCTGCTTCTGGAGATACATGACCTATAGATGCACCCCTTGTAGCACCAGAAAATCTTCCATCTGTTATAAGTGCTACATCCTTATCAAGTCCCATACCAGCTATTTCTGATGTAGGAGATAACATTTCTCTCATTCCTGGCCCTCCTTTAGGCCCTTCATATCTTATTACAACAACATCTCCAGCTTTTATTTCACCTGCTCTTATAGCTTTTATTGCATTTTCTTCCCCATCAAATACTCTGGCAGGTCCTTTGTGTTTCATCATTTCAGGTGCAACAGCGGATTTTTTTACAACACAGCTGTCAGGTGCAAGATTTCCTTTTAATACAGCTATTCCACCTGTTTTGCTATAAGGATTTTCAACAGGTCTTATTATATCTGTATCCAGGTTTTCACATCCTTTTATGTTTTCTCCCACTGTAAGCCCTGTAACTGTCATGCAATTTTTATCAATAACTCCAAGCTTGTCGAGTTCATTCATTACTGCATATACTCCACCAGCTTCATTTAAATCCTCCATAAATGTATCCCCTGCAGGTGCCAGATGACAAAGGTTTGGAGTTTTCCGGCTTATCTCGTTTGCTATCTCAAGGTTAAGATCCACTCCAGCTTCGTATGCTATTGCAGGAAGATGAAGCATTGAGTTCGTAGAGCAACCAAGTGCCATATCTACAGTCATTGCATTTCTAAATGCATTTTCTGTCATTATATCTGAAGGTTTTATATTATTTTCTACAAGTTTCATTATTTGCATACCGGCATGTTTTGCAAGCCTGATTCTTTCACTGTATACTGCAGGAATAGTTCCATTTCCTTTAAGCCCCATTCCTAATGCTTCTGTAAGACAGTTCATAGAGTTTGCTGTATACATACCTGAACATGATCCACATGTAGGACAAGCTTTTTCCTCAAATTCTTTAAGCTTATCTAAACTCATTTTTCCCGCATTATATTCGCCTACTGCTTCAAAAAGAGTTGACAGACAAGTTTTTTTCCCATCTAACTTTCTTCCGGCAAGCATAGGACCACCACTTACAAATATTGTAGGTATATCAAGTCTTGCAGCTGCCATAAGAAGTCCCGGTACATTTTTGTCACAGTTTGGTATCATTACAAGTCCGTCAAACTGATGTGCCCTTGCAAGACATTCAGTACTGTCACATACAAGTTCTCTTGTAACAAGAGAGTATCTCATCCCTGTGTGATTCATAGCTATACCATCACATACTGCTATTGCAGGGACTTCAACCGGTGTTCCTCCTGCCATATAAACTCCTTTTTTGACAGCCTCTGCTATTTTATCAAGGTTCATATGGCCTGGAACTATTTCATTATATGAATTGACTATGCCTATTATAGGTCTGTCAAGTTCTTCCTCCGTCATACCAAGAGCGTTAAAAAGAGATCTATGAGGAGCTCTTTCCACTCCCTTTTTTACATTATTGCTTTTCATATTTTCCTCCTATATTCTGTCAGCTATAAGTTCACTCATTTCTGAACATGATACTCTTTTTTTACCATCTGACATTATATCCACGGTTCTATATCCATCTTTAAGAACTTTTTCAACAGCATTTTCAATCGAATCTGCTTCATCTTCCATATCAAATGAATATCTCAGCATCATAGCTGCTGAAAGTATTGTTGCTATAGGATTTGCCATATCTTTTCCAGCTATATCAGGTGCACTTCCATGACTTGGCTCATACATTCCAAAACTATCATCTCTAAGCGATGCACTTGAAAGCATTCCTATTGATCCTGTTATCATACTTGCTTCATCACTTAAAATATCGCCAAACATATTTTCTGTAAGTATGACATCAAACTGTTTAGGATTTTTTATAAGCTGCATAGCACAGTTATCTACAAGCATATGTTCAAGTTCAACTTCCGGATAATCCTTCGAAACCTCCTCTACAACTTTTCTCCATAATCTTGATGTGTCTATAACATTTGCCTTATCTACACTTGTAACTTTTTTATTTCTTTTAATTGCTATATCAAAGGCTCTTTTTGCAATTCTTCTTATCTCTGATTCACTATATACAAGATTGTCATGCGCTACATATTCTCCATCTTTTAACACTGTTTCTCTGTCTCCAAAATAAAGACCGCCTGTAAGTTCTCTCATTATAACCATATCAAATCCGCCATCTATTATTTCCTCTTTTAGAGGACAGGCATCTTTAAGCTCGTCATAAAGAAATGATGGTCTCAGATTAGCAAAAAGATTCAGACTTTTTCTAAGCTTTAAAAGACCAGCTTCAGGTCTAAGAGACGGTTCCAGCTTGTACCATGGAGATACAGTCGCATCTCCACCTATAGCTCCAAGAAGTATTGCATCACAATTTGAAGCTTTTTTAAGAGATTCATCTGTAAGTGGTTCTCCATGTAAATCTATAGAAGCACCCCCCATAAGAATCTCTTCATATATAAATTTATGTCCGTATTTTTCTGAAATGGCATTCATGACTTTTAGTGCTCCGTTTACTATTTCCGGTCCTATACCATCTCCTTTGATAACAGCAATCTTCCTTTCCATAATATCTTATCCTTCCTTTTTGTTGTTCACATAATTTACAAGTCCGTTTTCCTTTATCATTTTCTGAAGAAATTCTGGAAACGGCTGTGCCTGATAAAATTTATCTTTTGTTATATTGTGTATAATTCCTTTATCAAAATCTATTTCAACTTTATTCCCTTCATCAATATCCTTTGCTGCTTCTTCACATTCAAGTATTGCAAATCCTATATTTATTGAATTTCTATAAAATATTCTCGCAAATGATTCCGCTATTACACAGGATACTCCAGAAGTCTTAAGAGCTAGAGGTGCATGTTCTCTTGATGAACCACATCCAAAGTTTTTTCCTGCTACCATTATATCCCCTTTTTCTACTCTATCGACAAATGTGGGATCTATATCAGCCATTGCATGTTTTGCAAGTTCCTGTGCATCAAATGAATTAAGATATCTGGCAGGTATTATTACATCTGTATCAACATTGTCTCCGTATTTTAAAACTTTTCCATTTGCTTTCATTTTATTCTGCCACCTTTCTCGGATCTGCTATATATCCGCATATTGCACTTGCTGCAGCAACTTCAGGAGAAGCCAGATATATAAGTGATTCTGTATCTCCCATTCTTCCTACAAAGTTTCTATTTGTTGTAGATACACATTTCTCACCTTTTGCCATAACTCCCATATGACCTCCCATACAAGGACCACAGCTAGGTGTATTAAATGCACATCCTGCATCTATGAATATATCTGCTATTCCTTCTTTCATACATTCTTTGAATATTTTCTGTGTAGCTGGAACAACCATTACTCTGACGTGATTTGCTACAGTTTTTCCCTTCATTATTTCAGCCGCTTTTCTAAGGTCACTTAATCTTCCATTTGTACAAGATCCTATTACAACCTGATCTATCATTATTTTTTCATTTTCATTTATTTCATCTATAGTATGAGCATTTCCTGGAAGATGTGGAAATGCCACTGTAGGAACTATATCAGAAAGATCTATTTCTATAACCTCATCATACTCAGCGTCGTCATCTGCACTGAATTCTTTATATTTTTTCTGTGTGTGACTGTCAAGATATTCTCTTGTCTTTTCATCTACAGGGAATATTCCGTTTTTTGCACCCGCTTCTATAGCCATATTGCATATTGTAAATCTATCATCCATAGTAAGTTCTGAAACCCCATCTCCAGTAAACTCCATTGACTTGTAAAGAGCTCCATCTACTCCGATTTTTCCTATTATATGAAGTATTACATCTTTTCCACCTACATATGGATTAAGTTTTCCTTTAAGAACAAATTTTATAGCTGATGGAACTTTAAACCATAGTTTTCCTGTTGCCATTGCTGTTGCTATATCTGTTGTTCCAACTCCAGTAGAAAATGCACCTAATGCTCCATATGTACATGTATGTGAATCGGCACCTACTATACATTCACCTGCTGCTACTATTCCTTTTTCAGGAAGTATAGCATGTTCAACACCACATTTTCCCTGTTCCATATGGTATGTAAGGCACTGAGATAGAGAAAATTCCCTTATTGCTTTTGAATTTTCTGCTGATTTTATATCTTTGTTTGGAGTAAAGTGATCTGGTACAAGAACTACTTTATCCTTATTAAATACTTTTTCTGCCATCTGTTTGAATATAGGAAGAGCCATTGGCCCTGTTATATCATTTGCCATAACCACATCAAGTTCCGCTTCTATAAGCTGACCTGCTTTTACTTCATTTAATCCTGCGTGTTCTGCAAGTATCTTCTGAGTCATTGTCATCGACATTTTATTTTCCTCCTTTTATAACATTCCGGCAAACCTGATTACATGTCTGCCGGAATGTATATAATCTGATTAGTTATTTATTAATTTGTCCTCATTTGACCAGCTGTATAATTTTCTTATTTCTTTTCCAACCTTTTCAGAACCGTGCTCTAAAGCAAGTTTTCTCATAGCTTTGAAATGAGCCTGTCCTCCTGCCTCTGACATTTCAAGAAGGAATTCTCTTGCAAAACTTCCATCCTGTATATCTTTTAATATCTTCTTCATAGAAGCCTTTGTTTCATCTGTTATTATCTTAGGACCTGTTACATAATCTCCATATTCTGCTGTATTAGACACTGAATATCTCATACCTTCAAATCCTGACTGATATATAAGGTCTACTATTAATTTCATCTCGTGTACACATTCAAAATATGCATTTTCAGGATCATATCCTGCCTCTACTAAAGTGTCGTATCCTGCCTGCATTAATGCACATATTCCTCCACATAATACAGCCTGCTCACCGAATAAATCTGTTTCTGTTTCTGTTTTGAAAGTTGTCTCAAGAAGTCCTGCTCTTGCTCCACCTATAGCTGCTCCATATGCAAGTGCTATGTCTTTTGCATTTCCTGTTGCATCCTGCTCAACAGCTACAAGGCAAGGAGTTCCTTTTCCTGCACAGTATTCACTTCTTACAGTATGTCCTGGAGCCTTTGGTGCTATCATAGCCACGTCTACACCTTCTGGAGGAACTATCTGTCCAAAATGTATATTAAATCCATGGGCAAACATAAGCATATTTCCTTCTTCAAGATTTGGTTTTATTTCGTTTTTGTAAAGTTTAGCCTGTAATTCATCGTTTATAAGTATCATTACTATATCAGCTTTCTTTGCAGCTTCAGCAGAAGTATATACCTCAAATCCCTGAGCTTCGGCTTTTTTCCATGATTTTGATCCCTCATAAAGACCTACTATTACTTTTACTCCACTATCTCTAAGATTTAATGCATGTGCATGCCCCTGTGAACCATATCCTATTATTGCTACTGTTTTTCCATCTAATAATTTCTGATTACATTCATCACTATAGTATATTTTTGCCATTTTATTTGTCTCCTTTTTTTAATTTTTATTTATTATTGCTTCTAACCTTTGTATCCTCTTTTCATTGCTGAAAGACCGGTTCTAACTATTTCTATAATTTCAAAGTCTGTAAGAAGTTCTATAAATCCATCTACTTTTGTACTATCACCAGTAATTTCTATAATCATAGAATCCTTTGATACATCCACTATCTTTGCTCTGAATATATCTGATACAGCTGAAACAGCCTGTCTCTTACTCCGATCAGCTTTCACTTTTATCATTACAAGTTCCCTGAAAACTGATTTTTCAGGATCCAGAATATCTATTTCTATAATATCTTCAAGCTTTTTAACCTGTTTCTCTATCTGTTCAAGAATCTGTGGTTCTCCCTGTGCTACAACGGTAAGCCTTGATAATCCTTTTTTTTCAGCAGGACCAGCAGATATACTCAATATACTGTAACCTCTTCTTGCGAACAGACCACTTACTCTTGTCAGAATACCTGCTCCGTCTTTTACAAGTATAGATAAAACGAGTTTTCTCATATCCTATCCTTCTTTCACTGTTGTTTTGTATATTCTATTCATTGCAGAAACCATAGCCATTACTGTAGCTGTTGTTATATTTGGATGTACACCTACACCATATTCATAGCTTTCATTTTCAAGAGATTTAAGTTTTATATAAGCTGCTGCTTTTGCTGATGATCCTGATGTAAGAGCATGTTCACTGTAGTCAAGAAGTTTTGTATCTATAAAATCGTCACTCTTATTGAATGCATTTTTAACAGCATCTATAGGTCCGTTTCCATAACCTACTATATTTTTAACTTCTCCATTAACTTCTACACTAACTTCAGCTTTTCTCTCGAATTCACTGTTTTCATCACTTATATCAAATATCTTATGTTTTATAAGTTTATAAGGTGTTTCTATATTTATATATTCATTGTCAAAGCAGCTGAATATTTTTTCTGAAGATACTTCTCCTTCTTTTTCGCTGATTTTCTGAATAACTTTTGAAAAATCAACCCGTAACTGTTTTGGAAGATTGTATCCATATACTGTATCCAGTACAAAGGATACACCACCTTTCCCAGATTGAGAGTTTATTCTTACAATAGGTTCATACTGTCTATTTAAATCTGCAGGGTCTATAGGAAGGTATGGTACTTCCCATATATCAGATTTTCTTTCTTTGTATGCGTGCATTCCTTTGTTTATAGCATCCTGATGGCTTCCAGAGAAAGCAGTAAATACTAACTGACCTCCATAAGGATGTCTAGGAGGAACCTCCATTTTTGTACATTTTTCATAAACTTCCTTTATTTGATTCATCTGAGAAAGTTCAAGTTTTGGATCTATTCCATGAGAGAAAAGATTAAGTGCAAGAGTTATTACATCTACATTTCCGGTTCTTTCCCCATTACCAAATAAAGTTGCTTCCACTCTATCAGCACCTGCAAGCAATGCCAATTCAGTAGAAGCAACTCCGCATCCTCTGTCATTATGTGGGTGAACACTCACTATGACTCTATCTCTATTTGTGAAGTTTCTGCACATCCATTCAATTTGATCCGCATAAACATTAGGCGTATCCATTTCAACGGTCGAAGGCAGATTTATTATAACCTTATTATTTTCATCTGCTCCCCATGTATCCATGACAGCCTCACATACATCAAGTGCATAATCGACTTCAGTACCTGTAAAACTTTCCGGCGAATACTCAAGTATCACTTTTCCACTGAATTCCTCCGACAGAGTTTTAACAAGTTTAGTCCCCTCTACTGCTATTTTTTTTATTTCATCTTTACTTTTGTTGAAAACAACATCTCTCTGAAGTATTGATGTTGAATTGTATATATGAACTATAGCCTTATCCAGACCCTCAAGCGCATCAAAAGTTCTTCTTATGAGATGCTCTCTAGCCTGTGTAAGAACCTGAACTGTTACATCATCCGGTATGAGATTATCCTCTATAAGCAGTCTTAAAAAGTCATATTCTATCTGTGAAGAAGAAGGAAAACCAACTTCAATTTCTTTGAATCCAAGATTTACCAGCAGCTGAAACATTTCTACCTTTTCATCTATATTCATAGGCGTTATCAGTGCCTGGTTTCCATCGCGCAGATCAACAGAACACCACACTGGTGCTTTGATTATCTCGTTGTCTGGCCAAGTACGATCTTTTAATTTTATTGTCTCAAATTTTTTGTACTTGTGATGATTCATTATTTGTACCTCCTTTTTCTGATATTAAAATTATTATTTATTATTTAAAGTGCGGTAACTATAATAAATAATAATCGCCGATATAAATTAACCATTATTCATATTTCAGTTTTATATACAGTATACATATATTCAAAATAAAGTATATAAGCATTGATTTCATCGGCTTTGTTTTGTCTTGTTTCATATGATATACTTTTTTGAAAATTTAGTCAATAGTTTTTTCTGTAAAATTTTAATTTTCTGATAAATTTGCATCTTATGTGTTATGAAATAAATTAAGTATAAAAAAACATCTTCCTTATAGGAAGACGTTTTTTTATTATAGTAAGTTTTAATTTTTATAATAATTCTTTTGTTTTACAAGATAAAAAACAGTTTATTTATTTGTTATATTTTTTTAATACACTTTTTCTTACAAGATGTACTATACCTACAAATATAAGACTCAAAATTACTATCAAAATTGTAGATGCAAAAACTTTATCAAGTGCATATGCTTTTTTTGATCTAAGCATATATACACCAAGACCTTCTGTTCCACCTAACCACTCAGCAACTGTAGCAGCCATAACTGCGTATGTGGCAGAAATCTTAAGCCCTGAAAAGAATTTTTCCATAGACATAGGAAATTTTAGATGTCTGAATGTATCAATCTTTCCGGCTTTCATAGTTTTAAAAAGATTAAGATAATCTTTATCTATATTTTCAAGACCATCTACAAAACTTATAAGTATAGGGAAAAAACACGTCAAAGTTACCATAAGTACTTTTGGCAGCATTCCAAATCCAAACCATATAACAAGAAGCGGTGCTATTGTTATAGTTGGAATCATCTGTGTTGTAAGCATAAGAGGATATAAACTCTTTCTTACTATAGGTATAAAATCCATTACAATACCTATCAATATCGAAATCACAACTGCTATGAAAAATCCTGTGACGGCTTCATAAGTAGTAATCCATGCATGTTTCATAAGATTTTCTGTATCAGTAAAAAATACAGATACAATATCTGATGGAGCAGGCAAAAGATATCCAGGTATATCCATACATACCACTATAGCCTGCCAAATGATTATAATTGCTACAAATACAGCTATAGGGTATATTATGTCCTTATATCTATCTCTGATTTCTAAGTTTGTTCTCAATAGATAATCCTCCAGCCTTCTCATCAACTCTTGCAACTGTTATTACTCTTTCGCAGTTTAACTCAAAAGGCATTTTGTGCATTTTTTTAATAAGTTCAAAAACTTCATCGAATTCGCCCTCAAAAGTAGTACTCATTGCTCCTATTTCATAATTCATTCCACTTTCTTTTACAAGTTCTATACATGCGTCTACAACTTTATACATCTGATCTTCATTTGCATAAGGTCTTAGAGGCATTACTGCAACATCTGCTATTACCATTTAAAATTCCTCCATTTCTTATATCTATATATAATTATAAAAATTATATCAACTTAAAGTGAACACAGGCATTAAATATTCCATCATCCATTACAGAATCAGTTATATAATCAGCTGCTTCTTTTGCTTCATCATTGGCATTTCCCATTGCAATACCAACACTCGACTCTTTGAACATTCCTATATCATTCAGGCTATCTCCGAATGAATAAGTTTCATCTGCGTCAAAATATTTTTTTATATATTTTATTCCGTTTCCTTTATCAAAACCTTTTGCAACTATATCCGCATATCGGCATCTACCTGGAATAACATCTATTCCATCTATCTTTTGATATTCGCTGTAATCATAATTTTCATCGCCGAATATGATAAACATGACTATATTGTCCCCATTGTATTTTCTTTTTTGAGGAATATCATCCTGAAAAAAAGTATATGCAGCATTCATATTATCATCAGGGAATTCCCACAGATACGGAGTTCCATCTATGCTGTAAACATACGGCGAATTTCTTTTGTGACATAATTCCATGCATTTTTCTGCAGACTCTTTATCTATATATTTTGAATAAATCACTTCTCTGTTCTCATTATAAATCATCTGTCCATTATTGCATATATATCCATCCCACTTTATGATATCTGAAAATCCACACTGTACAATAGAAAACATTCCTCTACCTGTTGAAATTACTACCTTATGGCCATTATCTTTAAGTCTTTTCAAAGCTTCAATCGTTGATTTTGGAACTTTATGTTCATATGAATCCATAAGAGTTCCATCTATATCAAAAAATAAGACTTTTTTTCTGTTCATATTTTCCTCCTTAGAAAATGCTCTATTTATATTTTGCCACTATATTTAAATTTTGTCACCCCTTTTAATATATTACATCATTTTTCATAAAATCTATTTAATGTATATCTGTTTTGTAATATAATTATATTAAAATACTTTTGGGAGGAACTAAATGTTTGATAAGCAAAAAGTACTGAACAAACTTAAAGACTATTCCCCATATATAAATGGGTATGAATATATGAAAAGAGCATCTGTTCTTATTCCTATAGTAAGAAAAGAAGGAGAATCGCACATACTTTTTGAAGTAAGATCCGCAAAACTTAAACATCGGCCTTGTGAGATATCTTTTCCCGGCGGTGGCATAGAAGAGAACGAAACAGCTGTAAATGCTGCAATCAGAGAAACCTGCGAAGAAATCGGTGTAAGTGGAAATGATATTGAAATTATAGGTTCTCTTGACCTTCTTGTAACTCCGGTTAATTATATAATACATCCCTTTGCCGGATATCTTAACAATGCCTCGTCTCTGAGGCTTAATAGTGATGAGGTCGACCATGTATTTACAGTTCCTTTGAAGGTACTTCTTGAAATGAAACCTGAGGAATACAAAAATACTGTAAATGTAGAACCGGATAATAATCTTCCTTTCGATATAATTCCAGGTAAAAGAAATTATCGATTTGAAAAAGGAACATCCCCCGTATTTTTCTACAGATATAATGGATATGTAATCTGGGGTATAACTGCAAAAATACTTTATAATTTTTTAGAATTTTTCAGATAAAAAATAAAGATGTTGTCATATGACAGCATCTTTTATTAATTATATAAAAAAATTTCCGACATATGTGCGTCTATGCCGGAACAGGAAAATTTGTTTTACTCGTATTTTATACTTTCAACAAGAGAACTATTATGAGTGTACTAACTATTTTTTAAGAATGTTTAACTGTTAATTATATTGTACCCCCTTGTTACAAATCCGTCCAATTGTTTAAATCTATTCATAAAAATGCAGCTATAGATAAATATCTATAACTGCATTTTTACATCTATAATTCTATTTTGATTTTTCAGGCATATTGGATATAAGTACACCTGCTATTATACAGCCCGCTGCTATTACTTTTACTATAACTATAGGCTCTCCTAATAGTATATATGCAAGAATCATGGAAAATACGGGATTAAGGTTTATATACATATTTGTCTTTGCAGGTCCTATGTTTTTTATTGATATCTGCTGTATAAGATATCCACAAACAGATGCAAAGCAAGACATATAAAGTACAGACATCCATCCATTTATACTTACTTCAGGTATAAATTCCATAGGATTTTCCATAAATGTAAATGGAAATATAATTACGGCACAAAATAAAAATGCATATGCCGTAATTTTTATAGGACTATATTTTCCTGCAACTTTTTTTGACATTACACTATAGGCAGACCAGCAGACCACCGCTATCATCATTATAAGATCACCTTTGTTGAATGTAAACTCTTTAAGAGTAGATAAATGACCTCCTGTCACTATAAGAACTACTCCAACAAATGAAAGAAGAAGAGATAGTATATGTTTTGACTTGAATCTTTCCTTTAAAAATATACCTGCAAATATAGTTGTCACAATAGGATTGGTTGCTCCTATTATAGATGAGTTTGTCGCTGTTGTATATTTTAGACATTCAAAGAAAAATACATGATAACCTATCATACCTACTACTCCAAGTGCAAGAAATACCGGAATATCCTCCTTTGTTATCTTCCAGTTTTTCTCTGTTTTTATCATAATAGGGAATATTATTGCTGTTGCAAAAAGAAATCTAAAAAATACCAATGATAGTACAGGAAACTCTGCCACTGAATATTTTCCAGCTATAAATGCGCCAGACCAGAACAGTGTAGCCAGTATCATTATATAATTATTCCGTTTAAAGCTTTTAGAATCTGACATATTTACCTCCTAAAAAATAAAATCATTTGATATTATATCATATTTTTCAGAAAATTGAAATAAATTTTATTTTAATATATAATTTATTTATATGAAAAATAAAACAAGACCGCATAATATCAAATTATACGGTCTGTTATTTATATATTAGCTGTACATTTCTTTTAATTTAGCCTGTATATCTTTGTTTTCAATATACTCATCGAAATCCATTTTTCTATCCATAATTCCTTTTGGAGTTATTTCTATTATTCTATTTGCAAGAGTTTCTATCATCTGATGGTCATGAGAAGTAAATAATATTACTCCCGGGAATTTTTCAAGTCCCTGGTTTACAGATGTTATAGATTCAAGGTCAAGATGGTTTGTAGGATCGTCAAGAACAAGTACATTTGCATTTGAAAGCATCATTTTTGAGAACATACATCTAACTTTTTCTCCTCCAGAAAGTACCTTTGCTTCTTTTAAAGCCTCATCTCCTGAGAAAAGCATTCTTCCAAGAAAACCTCTTATAAAACTTTCACTTTTTTCTTCTGAGAACTGTCTTAACCAGTCTACCAGAGAATATTCACATCCATCAAAGAATTTATTGTGGTTTTTAGGAAGATAATCCTGAGTAGTTGTAACTCCCCATTTATATGAACCGCTGTCTGGCTCCATTTCTCCCATTATTATATTAAATAATGTAGTTGTTGCTATCTCGTCACCCATAAACACTATTTTTTCATCATTTTCAAGTCTGAATGATACATCATCAAGAACTTTCACACCATCTATTGTTTTTGTAATATTGTGAACTTCCAGTACTTCATTTCCGATTTCTCTTGCAGGAGTAAACCCTACATACGGATATCTTCTGCTTGAAGGTTTTATATCTTCAACCTGAAGTTTTTCAAGCTGTTTCTTTCTAGATGTAGCCTGTTTTGCTTTAGATGCATTTGAACTGAATCTCGCTATGAACTCTTTTAACTGAGCTATTTTTTCTTCAGTCTTTTTATTCTGGTCTTTTGCAAGCTGAAGAGCAAGCTGGCTTGACTCGTACCAGAAATCGTAGTTTCCTACATACATCTGTATTTTACCGAAGTCGACATCCACTATATTTGTACATATCTGGTTAAGGAAATGTCTATCATGTGATACAACTATTACTATAGAGTTTTCAAGATCCATTATAAAGTTGTTTAACCAGCTTATAGACTGGAAATCAAGGTGGTTTGTAGGCTCGTCAAGAAGAAGTATTTCCGGCTCTCCAAATAATGCCTGAGCAAGAAGTACTTTTACTTTCTCAGCACCAGTAAGTTCTTTCATAAGCTTGTGGTGCATATCTTTTTCTATACTAAGACCCATAAGTATTTTTTCTGCATTTGTTTCTGCATCCCATCCGTTAAGTTCTGCAAACTCAGCCTCAAGATCTGCAGCTTTTATACCATCTTCCTCTGTAAAATCCTCTTTCATATAAAGAGCATCTTTTTCCTGCATTATATTCCAAAGTCTCTCATGTCCTCTTATAACAACATTAAGAACTTCCTCTTCCTCATATTCGAAATGGTCCTGTTTAAGGACAGACATTCTTTCTTTTTCTGTTATAGATACACTTCCTGTATTTGGCTCTATTTCTCCAGAAAGTATTTTTAGAAACGTAGATTTTCCAGCACCGTTAGCACCGATTATCCCGTAACAGTTTCCTTTTGTAAATTTAAGATTTACGTCTTTATAAAGTTCCTTATCTCCGAATCTAAGTCCGACATTTGTAACCTGTAGCATTTATTACTTCCTTTCTATATATAAATTTTTTTATTCGTCTAAATTGCAGTCCTTTCCATAATATAATACTTTTGTTATATAGTCAATCGCTCTTTTTATATTATTATTTGCCGAATCCACAGTTTGGATATCTACATTCGTCACAACCTCTACAGAATCCACCATCACCATATTCAGCTATATCCCTTAGAGACAGTTTTTCTCCTGCAACAGTTCTTGAAAAAATCATATCAAACACAGTTATTCTGTTATACATAGCACAACCAGGTATTCCCATTATAGTTTTATTTTCTTTATATGCAAGCATAAACATTGCACCTGGAAGCACCGGTGCACCATACGTTATAATATCAGCATTTGTACGTTTTATTGCTGCCGGTGTCAAATCATCAGGATCAACACTCATCCCTCCAGTGCAACATACAATATCTGCTCCCTGTTTAAGAAACATTTCTATAGCGTTGTATATTTCCTCTGTATCATCAGGACATATCTTTTGTCCAATCACTTCACATCCATACTCAGATACCTTTTTTTCAATTACAGGACCAAACCGATCTTTTATTATTCCATTGTATACTTCGTTACCTGATGTAACTATCCCTATCTTCTTTTTCTTATATGGAATGACTTGTACTATACTTCTATTTTTAAGTATCTCTTTTGCATGATTAAGTTTTTCTCTTTCTATTATCAGAGGGATTATTCTTGTTCCAGCCACCCTTTCACCTGCTTTTACTGGAACATTATTAGAAAGAGTCGCCATCATCATTTCTCCAAGCATATTAAATTCTAACAGACTTTCTCTGTTTACTTTAAGAATTCCATCACATTCCGATATAAATTCTATCTTGCCCTCCTTTATTTCTCCTGACTTCAGGTTATTTCCCATTACTATATCTCTTATAAATTCAGCTGCTTCATTTTCATGCACCATATTCTCTTTCATTTCCCATATATACAAATGATTTTTCCCAAGAGATTTCAGCACTGGTATATCCTCTTTTTTTACAATATGTCCTTTTTTAAATGCTCTTCCTTTAAATTTTCCCGGTATTATCTGTGTTATGTCGTGACATAATACATGACCTTCCGCGTCCTCTGTTTTTATAAGTCTCATAAAAGCACTCCTTTAATTATAAAGAACTGTTATTCTTGTTTCTTCAACGTCATTTTTTTCTATAGTTGCAAAAATAGCACTTCCTCTGTCACTGCAATCTTTTTCCAACTCTTCCATAAGCTGCGATATTTTTGAAAGATCCATGCTATCTTCACCTTCAATTATTGCGATACATTTTCTTCCAAGAAACTCATCTCCAACATTTTTCATATTATCTTTTATAGCTGATATTGATTCTGATATGTCTGATATACCATCTGTATATGAGTATTTCATTCCTTTTTCTGTTATAAATATATCTCTTAAATCAGTTATATCTATATTTATCATTACTTCATCTGAGATAGATTCAGATATCATATCAAACATTGCAATCATATTTTTTATATCTTTTGATTCAATATTGATATTTCTATCTATTTCTTCTATTTTATCCTCTTTTGCTGAATCTACATCTATTCCTATGCACAGTACCTTTCTTTCAGAAGCCATAAATCCAATAGCTTTCACGGTTTCAACTGCTCTTTTCTCTTCTGATGAATATAAAAGATAAATTATTTCTGTATCGTCAAGAAGTGTTCTAACGTAATCTTTATCAACATCCATTTTTTCGTTTATCTTTTCTATATTTATAGCATTTAATTTCTCAACATCTATTGATTCGACAAGAGAAATTCCTTTTTCACATATTCCAATAAGTTTAGAATTCTTCATTTTCTGAACCTCCATGTAATTTTATTATCTTCACTATTATATCATAATTAATTATATATATATGTTAGCCTATTTTTATATTTATCCTTTGTATTAATTTTTCTATATTCTTTGTATCTCTTTTCGCAATTACTGAACTTAAAAGTATTCTCTCCCAGTCTTTTGATAAATTACTAATATTTATATCATTTAATTCTATACTTTTATTAAATACAAAGTCTTCTGAAAAAGATATTTTTAGAAGAGATGCTATTTCTATATCCGAAAGTGAATTATAATATAGTCTTATCTCTTCTTCAGAAAAGATATAACTTTCTAATATATCGATTATATCTAACATTCCTAGATTTTGCGATTTAATAAATCTAATCTTTTCTTTACTACCATTGATATTTCTCAATAGTTCTATTATTTTTCTTAAATTGCTACTATCTATCGAAAATGATTCTATATCTATAATATTTCCTTCATTTATGATGTCAAAGTTTAAGATAAAATCTATTCTTTCTTTACTTAATTTAAAAAAGTTTTCAACTATAATATTTTTCTTTATATTAAAATAATTTTTTAAACCATCATCATTTATATAATAACAAATAGTATTTATGGAATCATTTAATTTTAAATAAATATTTTCATATCTTACTATTTTATTTAATTGTTTAATATCATCTGTATAAAGATATATCTCTGGTTTATTAAAAATCAAAGCACCTGCTATAAGCTGATTTATTACTAATTCAAAAAAATTGATACTAATATACTCTATACTTATCTGGTTCATATATTCATATGTCTTTACAATATTATCTATACAATTTCTAAAGTAATTTAAAAACTTTACTTCTTCAAACAAACTATTTATGTAGTAAAGTACCAATTCAGTTCCGTCTAATCCATACATATTATTATATAGAGGTAATCCATCAACCAAAGGATAATCCAAATCGTATTTACATATAGACATATTTATATACTGATTATCTTCTTGAGCTTCTGATATAAACTTTGGAATCTGATTTTTAATAACGTCTATATATCGTTCATTATTTATATTTAAAGATATTTTTTCTATTTTTTCATATACACTTATTATTTCTTCTAATTCTTTTTTAGACTCCTCTTCTCCTATTTTGATAAAATAATTTATATTTAATGTTGAAAGCATCTTATAACCATCAGGAAAACATCTAAAACCTTTAACAAACATATAGTTGATTGATTTTTCTATTTTTCTAAAACTATCTTTTGACAAAGATGTGCTCATTCCATGATTAAATTGATTTATTTTTTCATCAAATATTGTAGATATTTCAGAAAACAGTTCATTTCTTCTTGATAAGGATATATTCCCTTCTCTGTATGCTCTTTCTATTGTTGAATAAATATTTTTATCTGAAATCAATGAAATACTCTTCATTTCTAATATTACCCCCTTCTAGAATCAGCTTGGTTTTTACTTTATCTATAATTAATTCCATGTTTTCATCACTATTTAATCCGTAACACACGTACACTGCCATTTCAAAAGTTAACTCTCCTGTATCAACATGAGTAAAAATATACCTAGATATATAAGATATAAATACATCAAATAGAATTTCATCAATTCTAGAATCAGATACACTATAATCAAATTCCTTTCTGATTCTATAGTACAAATAAATTATTTTTTTCATAATATGTATAAAGTTATTTCCAAATAAATATGCAACCTCAAAATACAATTTTATAATATTATTAATTCTTTCCACATCAGTTTCTACCCAATCCAATTCATTGAGAATTTTTACCATTTCTTCAAACAGAGCATATACTTCTTTTTCTGATACATAAACATTGTTTACAGCAAATTTTTCTTCTACTGATTTTATAATTTCATTTGATCCATCTTTAAGTAGTTTCAATATATTACCTCCCTTTGATTTTATAGTATAATAGTTATACTATAAAGTGTCCTATCTTTCAACACTTGAAATTTCAACGATTTTATGGTAATATATATACATAAAGAGGCAGATTATTTATAAATAATCTGCCTCTTTATGTATATATATTATTTTTAATTTGTTAAAAATTGTTCGTGCTTATTTTCCCGCTTCCTATCCTTTCTTTTTTTCTCAATATTTCTATCCATCATATAATGAGAGATCCATGTACATACTCCACAGAATAAAAGTATAAAATAATATACAAAGAAGCTATACATTATAACAGCATAACCTACATACTGTTTTGGGAATAAACCATTAAATATATTAAAGAAAGTTATTTCATTTGCACCAACATTACCAGGAGTTGGAATAGGAGATATTGTCATATATAAAAGTACCTGACACGAAAATATCCTGAAAAATCCGGCACCAGATAGTTTAGACGCTTTATATATAAGAAATGCTATACTAAAATACAGAAATAACTGAATAAATGTAAGCATTACTGTGGCTATAAGAGATTTCCAATCAGAAATATACATAAGTATTGATTTATTAAAATCATCTATATAGTGGTGAACTCTTTCATTTTTGCCATTCAGAAATCTAAACATTCTAAGTTTCCCAAGTCTATATATTATAAAGTCAGCAACTTTTTTCATAAATTCCGGATTTAATACTATCATTATTCCTACAATTATAGATACTATATTCATAGCCATACCAGCTGTAAGAAGCGGAATTATAGAGCTGTGTCTTTCCATTATCATTTCCTGATTAAAAAGTATAACTCCTCCACATATTACTGTAACCACACTTTGAAAAAGCATTGTCTTGTTTGTTACAATAGCCACTGCTCTACTAAGACTTATTCCATATTTATTCATAAGATATATCTGCATTGGTTGGCTTCCTGATGCAAAAGGTGTTACAAGATTGTAATAAAGACCTATTGTACCCATCTGTATACCTATGCTTCTCTTTTGTTTGTTTTTTTCAATGGAATTTATAATCCACTGGAATATTATAGTTTCAAGAAGTATGTATAGCAGTATAACCATTACCCCTGCTAAAAGATATCTCTTATCAGCAAATGCTATAACATCCGGTATACGTCTGTAATCTATTGTTTTTGAAATAATTATACCTGTTACCAATATAAGAAAAACCAGAAAGGCATACTGTATAATATTTTTTTCCTTTTTACTAAACTTTCTCATAATAATTCTCCTCTATTTTATAGTCATGATTTATGACAATATATCAAATTTCTATCAACTATCTTAACTATATTATACAGCATGATTCTTAAAAATTTCTGTACTTTAAATAAAGTTTATTTTATTTTCTTACTATTTTGTGTGTTTTTCATCCTATTTTAGACCGTATATATAAATTTATATTAATATTTCTTTATAAATAGCCGCTTTCAAAAAAATAAATAACCGAGAGATAATATATATCCCTCGGTTTATTTGATTACATAAATATAAGTTTAAGTGAGAATAGAATTGCCAGAAGTACCATTACTATAGATACTTTCTTTCTATCTTCTTTCTTAGCAATTAAATTGTATAATAGGTTAAGTACAACATAAGAAAGTACTCCTAATGTTAATCCATCACCTATACTATATGTAAGTGGCATACCTGCTATTGTCATGAATGCAGGAACACCTTCTGTTATATCAGAGAATTCTATTCCTGTAACAGCTGAAAGCATTAAGTATCCAACATATATAAGTGCTGGAGCAGTTGCGCATCCTGGTATAGCAACAAATATTGGTGAGAAGAACATAGCTACTATGAAAAGACATCCTACTGTAACAGCAGTCCATCCAGTTCTACCACCTTCTATAACTCCTGTTGAAGATTCAACAAAAGTAGTAACTGTAGATACACCCATAACAGCACCTGCTGTAGTAGCTAATGCGTCTGCAAGAAGTGCTCTACCTACGTTTGGAACTTTACCCTCTTCATCAAGCATATCTGCCTTAGAACAAACACCAACAAGTGTTCCTACTGTATCAAAGAAGTCAACGAAAAGGAATGTACACACAACCCCTATGAAAACTTTAAGATTTGTAGGATCCGCTATATATCCGAAATCTATCTTTCCAGCTATAGGTGCCATGCTTTCAAACTTGAATACACCTGATGGTAAATATATTCCTAATTCCTGTGCATGAGCAGGATTTACTACTGCATATCCCCATGCAAGAAGTGAACTTACTACTATTCCTATAAGTATAGCTCCTTTTACACCTCTTTTGTCAAGAACTGCTATTATTGCAAGACCAACAAGTGCTATAACAACAGCTGGAGTCATTTCTCCAAGTGCTATAAGAGTAGATTCATCACCAACTATAAGTCCACATCCTATAAATCCAACAAGTGCTATAAATATACCTATACCACCTGTAACTGCAAGTTTAAGGTTTACAGGTATAGAGTTTACTACAGCTTCTCTTACTTTGAACAGTGTTAATAATATAAATATGATACCTTCTGCAAAAACAGCTGTAAGAGCTATTTCCCATGGAACTCCCATTCCTAAAACCACTGTAAAAGCAAAGAATGCATTAAGCCCCATTCCTGATGCAAGACCAAATGGAAGGTCTGCAATAAATCCCATTAAGAAACATCCTAATGCTGCGGCAAGACATGTAGCTGTAACAAGTGCACCTGCAGGCATTCCTGTAGCTGATAATATACTTGGGTTTACAGCAATTATGTAGGCCATTGTAAGGAAAGTTGTAACACCTGCTAAAATTTCCTTCTTCATGTCAAACGGTCTATTGCTGAAAATTGGAAATATCTTTGTCAGAGCGTTATTTCCGTTTTCTGTTGTTTTCATTATATAACAACACCTCCTATTAAATTTTAAAACGGCATAGATTCTATGCCGTCATATAGTCTGGAGTAATTTACCGTATTCATAGTCAGCCATTTACGGTGGCTGGTAGAGACTTATGACCCATATTGTCAAAATTATATGATACATATTCGTTTATACTCTCGATTATATTATTTTATTGTATATTACAAAATTTGTCAATATAAATAATATATTCTATACTTTTTTATTATTATGCACAAAAAATTTTTTCTATAAATTGTTAATTTGAATAATTATTATAGATATTATTTTTATTATATATTTTTATTATTTTACTAAAATATCGCTTAGGCTCTATTTTTCAAAGCTATTTGGAATAAACGATTTCTTAATCTACGAAAGAAAGTTTTTATCGATGAATATATTTTAAAAATAATCTAAAAATTTGGTTGTACTTTGTTTATGATATGATATAATTTTAATCAGAGGAATAAATTTAAGGAGGTTTCAACTATGAATCCAGTAGTAAAAAGAATAGAAGAACTTAGAGTTCTTATGAAAGAAAAAAATATTAATTCTTACGTTGTTCCTACAGCTGATTTTCATCAGAGTGAATACGTTGGAGAACATTTCAAAGCAAGAAAATTTATAACAGGATTTTCTGGAAGTGCAGGTACTGCAGTAATATCTGAAAATGAAGCCAATTTATGGGTAGATGGAAGATATTTCATACAGGCAGCAGCACAGCTTGAAGGATCTGGTGTTACAATGATGAAAATGGGCGAACCAGGTGTACCTACTCTAGAAGAATACCTAGAAGAAAATCTTCCAGAAAATGGAGTTTTAGGATTTGATGGTAGAGTTGTTTCTATGGGTGAAGGTTCTGCCTATGAAGCTATAGTAAAAGAAAAGAATGGCTCAATAGTATACGAATACGATTTAATAGATAAAATATGGTCAGATAGACCTGAACTTTCTAAAAAACCTGTATTTGAATTAGGTGTTGAATATGCAGGTGAAACTGTAGCATCTAAACTTGAAAGAATAAGAGAAGCTATGAAGAAAAATCACGCTACAGTTCATATATTAACTACTTTAGATGATATATGCTGGACTTTAAATATGCGTGGAGACGATATAGACTTCTTCCCTATGGTATTATCTTATGCTGTTATAACTCTTGATAAAGTTATATTATACATAGATGAAACTAAGGTTTCTGATGAAATAAAAGCAAACTTTGCAAAAGATGGTGTTGAATTAAGACCATACAATGATATATATGAAGATGTTAAATCTATAGATGAAAAAGAAGTTATATTAATAGACCCTGCAAAATTAAACTATTCATTATATAACAACCTTCCTGCAGGAGCAAAAAAAGTTGAAAAAGTAAACCCAGAAATATTATTCAAAGCTATGAAAAATGATGTTGAAATAGAAAACATCAAAAAGGCTCAGATAAAAGACTCTGTAGCTCATGTAAGATTTATGAAATGGGTTAAAGAAAACTATGATAAAGAAGTTATAACAGAAATGAGTGCTTCTGACAAACTTGATGAATTCAGAAAAGAAATGGGTGGATTTATAAGACCAAGTTTTGAACCAATAAGTTCTTATGGACCTCACGCTGCTATGTGTCACTACACTTCTTCTCCAGAAACTGATGTTCAGTTAAAAGGAGGAAATGTATTCCTTACTGATACAGGTGGTGGATACTATGAAGGATCAACTGATATAACTAGAACTTATGCTTTAGGTGAACTTCCTCAGAACATAAAAGAAGGATTTACCCTAGTTGCTATAAGTAACTTAAGCCTTGGAGCTGCAAAATTCCTTCACGGAACAACTGGTATGGTTCTTGATATACTTGCAAGAAAACCATTCTGGGATAGAGATCTTAACTTCAACCATGGTACTGGACACGGTGTAGGTTACCTACTTAATATACATGAAGGTCCTACAGGATTCAGATGGACTTATAGAGCACATGAAGCTCATCCATTTGAAGATGGTATGATAATAACTGATGAACCAGGTATATATATAGAAGGTGAATACGGTGTAAGACTTGAAAACGAGCTTCTTTGCCGTAAAGGAACTTTAAACGAGTATGGTCAGTTCATGTACTTTGAAACAATAACATTTGTTCCATTTGACCTTGATGCTATAGTACCTGAAATAATGACAGATGCTGAAAGAGCTATGCTTAACAATTATCACAAAGAAGTATTTGAAAAAATATCTCCATTCCTAAATGATGAAGAAAAAGAATGGTTAGCTCATTATACTAGAGAAATATAATGATAATAAATATAAAAGAAGCTGTTTATATTAAACAGCTTCTTTTTCTTATTTAGAATAATCATAGTTTACATAACAACGATATTGTAATATTAGTTATTAACTATTTTTATATCTGACTCTCAGTTTTATCCCTATAGATTCTGCTACATCTCTTGATTTTTCTATCTCCTCTTCTGTTATCTCGTCCACTACTGAAAATACAGTTTCTATACCTTCATCTTTGCATCTTTTAGCAAATTTTAAAATTGCGTCGTAAGATTTTTCTCCAAACGATGGTCTACTTATTCTTATGTATGAGTCCTTATCTGGTGCATTAAGACTTACAGAAACAGAATCAATAACATCCTTTATACAATCTGCAACATCAGTATTATTTATAAGATCTCCTAATCCATTTGTATTTACTCTTGTTTTTATATCAGCTATACTTTTTATATATTCAGCAGTTTTTATAAGAGTTTCCAATCTCATCATAGGTTCTCCAAATCCGCAGAAAACAACTTCTTTATATTCGTTTAAATCAAAATTTTTCAGTTCTTCTTTTATCTCATCTAAAGAAGGATCATGGTCAAGCCAAAGATTATCATTTTCTCCTACAGTTTCTTTTATATCTCTTATGCAAAATACACATTTACATGGGCATTTATTAGTTATATTTACATATAATCCGTCTCCTATCGGATAAAATATTGTCATCATTTTTATCAACTCCTATTATTATCTTATATCTATATTATATCTCTATAGATTCCCATTTTCATCTGATTAATAAAATATATCGCATATTAATCTATTGTATCCGTACAATCCATTCATTTTAGAAAGTTTTCTTCTTTACTTTTATATTGTCATAATATACAATTAAGTTAGAAAACGTTTTTAGGAGTGGTTATATGAAATTTAACAGATTTGACGCCAATCAGATAAGAGAAATAAACAAGGGTATAAAGTCAGGAGTGGACGTTTCGTCTTATGAAAAAGAATGTTTTGATAGTTCTCAGATGAGAGAAATCAGACTTGGTCTTGAAAAAAATCTGGATGTTTCAGTGTATTCAAAGCCGGAATACAATAGTAAAGATATGCAGATGATAAGAGAAACGCTTGAATATGGAGCTGATTTATCGGGATATATCGGTGTAGGTTTTGATGATCAGCAATTATATTGGATTTCCAAAGGACTTAGAGATGGATTAAATGTTTCAATCTATGCAAATCCATCTTTCAGCAACTATATGATGGCTGAAATATACGCTGCCTTGAAGGCAAAACTTCCAATTGAAAAGTATGATATAAGTAGATTTTCAAAATATCAGTTTCAGCAGATTGTATTAGGTCTTAAGTCAGGACTTGACGTTTCTTTATACGACGACTATGACAATGAGAATATGTTTGAAGATAGAGTAAGATTAGTTAAGGAATGTGTCGGTACTGCTTTATCTCAGGGTGAAAATGTTACTCTTCAACAGCTTAGTAAAATATGTTACTACAAAAACGAGGGAATCGATACAAGCAGCTGGGAGAATTACAGATTTGATAGAGATAAGCTTGATCAGATAATAAGAGGACTTGATAATAATGTTGATGTAGATTTCTTCGCAAAACCTAAATTTTCAAAAGAACAGATGTATGAAATAAGACACGGACTTATGGAAAACTGTGATGTTTCTATTTATGCTGATACAGATTATGATGCATCTCAGATGTGTGAGATAAGAAAAGGTCTTCGTATAGGTCTTGATGTTTCTCTTTATTCAAACCCAAAATTTGACAGCACTCAGATGTTTGAAATCAGACAGGCTATTAAAGAAGGTTCTGATGCATCTATACTTGCTAATGAAAATTTCAATTCAAGGCAAATGAGAGCTATAAGAAATGGACTTATAGAAAATCTTGACGTTTATATTTATGCAAATCCGGAGTTCTCTGCCGATAAAATGTATTATATTTACAAAGGTATGAGTGCTGGATTTGATATGAAAAAATATCTTGATTTTAATGATTCTCAACTTAAAAGTGTGCTTGAAGGTTTATTCGAAGCACTTGAAATATGTAAAAAAATGCTTGCTGAGGAAAATAAATAATGTATATCTAAATGTTAAAAGCTCTGCAGAAAATCTGCAGAGCTTTTAATTATTTGACTTCTGTTTCATATATTTTTAATATTTCTTCAAAAGAATTCTCTATACTTTGAGCCTCATCAGATGTTATTTTTCCATCCATTCCCATCCTTACATTTTTCTCTATTGTATCAAGAATCTCATTCATCCCTGCTATGTTTTTATCAACATTTTGGGCATCTTCATCCATTTCTTCCTTTAGTTTTTTGTCCTCAGCTTCTTTAGTAAGCTCACCATATTTATATTCAATATATGCTTTTACATCTTCACCTTTTATACCATTTACTTCTTCTCTCTTCTGAGATATAGCTTCAAGAATTGACTTTATTTCTTCCTGAGATACATTCCAATTCTGCTCTTTTATCGGATATATAAACTCATTGTACCATTCGTACTCTGCCTCAAATCTCATATCTGTAAAAAGGTCATTCTGTTCAGTTATTTCCTCTATTCTTTCCTCTGTCAATGCCTCTTCCTGACTTTCAGATGATTTTGAACATCCGGATATTGATATAGTCATTATAAGAGCCATAATAGCCAGCAGTTTTCTCTTTTTAGAACATATTTTCATAATATACCTCCATGCTTATCTGACTATTTCTCCATTTAATGAGAATGATTTAGGATCTGTTATTTTTACCATTACAAGCTGTCCTGTAAAATCTTCATCGCTATCGAAGTTTACAGTTTTATTCTGTCTTGTCTTACCTGTGTATCTATTTGAATCTTTGGCACTTTTTCCTTCTACAAGTACTTCTACAACTTTATCTCTATACTCTTCACTTATTTCTCCAGAAATTCTGTTTACATGTTCAAGAACCATATCAAATCTTCTGTGCTTCTCTTCTTCAGGAATCTGATTTTCCATTTTTGCAGCTGGAGTTCCTTCTCTTTTTGAGTATATAAATGTAAATGCTGAATCATATCTTACAGCTTCTATTACATCTATAGTATCCTGAACATCCTCCATAGTTTCCCCTGGGAATCCTATCATTATATCCGTAGAAAACGCCATATCAGGAACTTCTTTCTTGGCTTTTTCTATTATTTTTAAGTAATCTTCTTTTGAATAATGTCTATTCATCTTTTTAAGAAGAGATGTGCTTCCACACTGAACTGGAAGATGAAGGAATTCGCATAATTTGTCACAGTCTCTTATCGCATATATAACTTCATCAGATATATCCTTTGGATGAGATGTCATAAATCTAACTCTCTCAAGTCCCTCTATTTCATTTACCATTCTTAGAAGTTCTGCAAAAGTTACAGGGTTATCAAGAGTCTTTCCGTATGAGTTGACATTCTGTCCAAGTAAAGTTACTTCCTTTGTTCCTCTTGATACAAGTTCCTTGATTTCGTCTATTATGTCCTGTGGCTCTCTACTTCTCTCTCTTCCTCTTGTATAAGGAACTATACAGTATGTACAGAAGTTGTTGCATCCATACATTATATTTACAAATGCTTTCAGGTTGAATTTTCTGTTGCTGTGAAGTCCCTCTATTACTTCGCCGTCTACATCCCAGACTTCTACAACCATTTCATCTGTTGTTATCTGCTTATGAAGAAGTTCTGGAAATCTATATAAATTATGTGTCCCGAATAACAGATTTACATGTTTATGATGCTTCTTGATTTCTTCTACAACATGAGGCTGCTGTATCATACATCCACATATAGCTATTTTTAAATCCGGGTGACTTCTTTTTCTGAATTTAAGCTGTCCAAGGTTTCCATATACTTTTTTCTCCGCATTTTCTCTGACAGCACAAGTGTTGTATATTACAAGGTCCGCTTCGTTTACATCTTCTGTTTTGTCATATCCCATTCTTTCAAGCATATAGTCAAGCTCTTCTGAATCGTGTTCATTCATCTGACACCCGAACGTTACAATAACCACGACAGGTTTTCTCCCTTTTTCAGCTGCCCACTTCTCATTTATTTTTCTTACCTTGTCCATGTACTGCTCCTGAACTTCAAGCTTCATAGGATCAAGTGTTTTCTGTCTCTGTTTAGATTTTTTGTTTATATCAATAGTTTCCATATTTATTTCCTTTCTATACTTATTTATTTTATAGATATGTGATTACCCATATCTTATATATTTTATCACATGTAAGGCAGAAAAAAAATAGGAGTTATACTCCTATTTCACTTTACAATTATGGTACATCCTTCTTAATTCACAAAAAAATAAATTACTATAAATAATAATATAAGTTTTAATATTTTATAAAAATTTAACTCTTTCAAATCCAAAGAAGGATAGTTTATTGAATCGCTATTATTCTTTGAAATAGTATATGATAAAAATATAAATAACAATATTATCAATACTAATACCATAACGATATCTATATTTAATATGACAAATTCATACTTTCCAAAAGCAACTAAGTAAGAAAATATTATTATCGGAATCATTGAATATGATATGTACCTAAAAATTCTATAAACCTTTGCATTATTATTCATAATTTTGTCAAATAATGAATTTTTTTCATCACTCCATCCTTCTATGGTTAAATGAGTGTATACAGATGTTTTAGAAATTATTTTTTCTAACACATATTTTACTTTATATTTTGTATTTATAGTTGTTTTTCTTCCATTAGCATCTATTACTCTTATAAAAAATAAGTCATTTTTTTAAAGGAATATTCTATATGATTTAATAAATGTACTATTCTTGTAGCATTAATTATAATAAAAGTTGTCTTTCCTGGTTCTATTACTATTTTTTCTTCAAGTGAACTCCCTTCTTCAACACAAAATAGCAAATCATCTTGACAATTCAGAAGATTTTCAGAAAGTATTATATCTTTTTTGCCTATTCTTTTTCCGGAAATAAACTCCAAGTATTTTATAACTCTAATTTCTGAACTTGGATTTAACATAGCTACCTTTATAAATTTGCTACCATCCTCTATCAATATTAACTCTGGTTTTATCTTTTTCTTTGATGGATAAATTGATATAAATAATGCTATAAAAGATGCCACAGCAGAAGCAATAGCAGATATTAACGTCACAAAAGAATTGTGATCAGCAATTATTTGTTTGATATAATCATTAAATATTTTATAAAACATGATTTTTCTCCACCCTAATATCTTAATTAACATATAATACTTAGGTTAACAGTGCATTAATAATAAACTCTGATATATTTGTAAAAGAAGCAACTATACATTTATTAATATACAACAGTTTTTCTATCATACTATCATCTTCAATTATATTATTTAATACATATAAAAATTTAGTATTCAAATATTCTGTTAACCTTTGCACTGCAAACCTAAATATTATAAATATACGCAGGTTGGCATAGAGTCGAGCCCTGAAAAGTAGACCACTACCCAACCTACTTGCTAGCAACCCGCTTCGTCAACGTATGGCAAAAGCTTAATCCACTTATATTATATCAATTTTGCTGTTTATTTAAAAGTATACTATTTTGATTAATAATCCTAATAAGCTGGTTCAGTTTTCCAAACTGGTTTCCAAAACATTTCTCTTGAAATTTTAGCTACTGAATATATTAAATTATCTAATTTATAGTTTATAAAATTATCTTTCATGTACTAATTTCTCCTTTTATTCTTTTGAATATGCTTTTATATTTAAAATAATAAAGGGGCTGTCGCATTAATATTTTATTAGTGCGATAGCCCTTATTTTTTTGAAAAAATATAATAAAAAATCACCTTCTA
>NZ_SGJB01000008.1 GCF_006861675.1 Peptacetobacter hominis
TTTACAACCACTATTTACTGATAACAAGAAAAAATGCTGTCGCAAAACGTTATAAAAAACGTTAATGCGACAGCACCTTTCTTTTTTATTTTTCAGTTTTATCGCATTCACTGCAGTATCCGTAGAATTTAAGATCGTGATCTTTTATTCTAAATCCGTATTCCTCTTCTATTTCTTTTTCTATATTATCAAGAAGATCGTCCTTTACCTCTAATATCTTTCCACATTTTTTGCATATAAGATGATGGTGATTATGACCTGTTTCATCATCAAGTTTTAGTTCATATCTTATACATCCGTCGTCAAGATTAAGTTTAGATATTGCATCTACCTCATCCAGAATCCGCACTGTTCTGTATACTGTAGCAAGCCCTATTTCAGGACAAGACTCTCTTACTTTATCATATATTTCTTCACTGCTAAGATGATAGTGGTTATTTTCAAGAAGTACCTCTATTATTGCTCTTCTCTGAGGTGTTATTTTAAATCCTGTCCGTTTAAGTTTTTCTTTTAATATATCCATTTTTTTATCCATTATTACCCCAACCTTTTTCAATTGAAAATTTAGTATATAATAAAATATTATATCATAATCTTCTCAATGTCAATAGATATCGAGTTTCAATAGATAATTTTATTTTTCATTTTCCTGATAAAAAATAAGAGATGGTCATCTGATAATGATTCCCATCTCTATACTTTCTAGAAATTATTAATAGTTAAGACCTTCTTCTTCCATTATAGCTTCATATACAGCTACAACTGTTTCATATTCATCGTCATCTTCAAGAGGTACAAGCATTTCTCCCTGAGCATCCTCTTCTATTCTGTATATATATGCCTCTTCTTCATCATTGTCCTCTACAGGCATTAATATCGCATATTCTTTACCTTCAGCTTCTAATGTAAGTATTATCTCAAACTCTATTTCATTTCCATTTTCATCGATAAGTTTTACTATATTCTCATCTACAGTGTTTATATTATTCTCCATAATATCACTCCTTGTTGTATTTTTATTATATATTTGTTAGCTATATTATATAATAGCCAAACTTCTTATACAATATTTTTTACTTTATTTTAAAATCAAGATATCCCTGAAGAATTATAACAGCTGCAAGCATATCTATAACCTTTTTTCGCTTCTGTCTGCTCACATCAGCTTCAAGAAGAGATCTTTCAGCAGCTACAGTTGTAAGTCTCTCATCCCAGAACTCTATTTCAAGTCCTGTTTCTTCTTTTATAAGCTCACAGAATTTCTGAACTCTTTCTCCCTGAGGTCCTATAGTTCCATTCATATTTTTAGGCAGCCCTGAGACAATTTTATCTACCTGTTTTTCCGTTATGATATTCTTTATTTCCTCTATATCATTTTTTTTGCTTGTTCTTTTTATTGTCTTTACACCCTGAGCTGTCATTCCCATAAGATCACTTACTGCAACTCCTATGGTTTTATCTCCTATATCAAGCCCCATTATTCTACCTTTAAGCATTTTTGCTCTCCTTTTCAAACAACATATTTATAGTTATAACCATTATTGGTATAAGTATGTATATCGATGCAGTAGAGGCTGCAACTATTCCTGAGTCATTTACAAAAAGAGTTACTATACATCCAACCATAGATGCTACAAATCCTTTAAAGATAAACGGATATTTATGAGCTATTATCTTAAAGTGTTTTGTTGGTTTGAATATAAGCGCTGCTATTATAGCTATACCCACAAGAAGTATATTCACCCACACACTTGTCTGAGCAAGCTGAACGTTCATCTGTATTTTTCTTGTAAATGTAAGTACTATTTCACTAGGTCCATTAAGCATTATCTGCTGTACAAAAAGTCCAAGATGTGACGGACTTCCTGATGAAAGGTCAAAATATGCAAATACACAAACCACAGCAGCTGCTGCTACACCTAGAACTATAACTTTTTTCCAGTCTATTCTTATGTTGAATATAAGCATTACGAACAGAAGATACGCTATTGATTCTGATATAGCTCCTCCAACATTTGCCCCCATTGCAGGGTGTGCACTGGTTATAAGGATTACAAGTGAAAGAACTGCAACTGCCCACTTAGGTATTCGCTTGTAGTTTAAAAGTGCGGCAAATGCAAATACAGCACTTCCTATTGTAACTCCTTCATATTCATTTCCTATACCGTAGTATCTCGCACCTACCATTGCATCATAACTCATGATATTGTTTTTCATAAGATATGTTCCAAATACAGAGTCTATTGCAATAACTGCTATTGTTACGGCTGCTACTGCACCCATTTGTGCAATATCATCGTCTTTAAATGCAAATCTTGAAATAGCATATATAACAAGAGCAACTGCTATTACTCCAATAGACATTCCAACAGGAGTGTTAAGTCCCAGCAGCGGTGCCAGAAGGAATGAAAGCGGCATTATTATGCCCAGTTTTATAAGCTCTTTTAAAAGTTTGAAAAGACCGTCTCTGTATTTTTCAGGTATTCTCTTAGACATAAGAACTGCTATAAGCCCTATTACCCAAGAGGCTGATACTACCCCTACAAATCCGTTTACAACGCCTGCTCTTATCAGAGCTGCTGATGTTATTTTAGAGTATTCAGATGTAAGGTATTCGACATTATTGTCCATATTTACCTCTGAAAGACTTCTTCCAAGCATCATTTCATTTGATAGCCCGAATTCATTCAGTATATCGACACCTATATCTATATTCGCAACTATACCATCTCTTCTTGTAGTTGCAGATGTAAGAACTCCTTTTGAAGTTCCCTCTCCACCGAATTTTATTACCGGAGATAATCTTTTTTTGTTTATGTAATCAAGATTGCTTGGAAATGCACTCACTATATAGATAGTGTCATTTTCACCAGCCATATTAAATACATGTTCAAGGTATCCATTTATTCTGCTGTATACCTTTGCTCTCATCTTCGCATAACTATCTTCATTAAGATTAGGCTTATATTCATCTAATCTGTATGTATCCCCAAGATCTACGAAAAGAGCATCATTTTCCTTATAAAGCTTGTCTGTTTCTTTTTTAAGCTTTGCATAATCTGTAGATACACCATAAGGCATAGAAAGATCTTCTTTATTTATATCATCTACATTTCCTGCATCTACCCTACCGTAATTATCCATTGCAAGAAATCCTATAGCTCTATTTTTTAGACTGATTTCGCCATCTTCAGAATAAAGATCCGCATTTCCAAGAACTGCAGTAGTCAGATTATTTTCATTCATAACCTGTCCAAGCATACCCAGAGTTGATTCAAATTCTCCCTTTTCAATGTTCTCATTCACAGAAACATTTATCTCTGTGTTTATAATCGCTTCGGCTTTTTTACCTGTTGCAGATTCGAATATTTTCTTTTCTCTGTCATCAGGATTCACAAATGATGCACTTATTTTTTCATCAACTTCTCCTACAGTAGCTCTTCCTGTAGCTCCCATACTGGCAAGTCCTCGTTCTGCATCATTTCCCTGGTCTCCTTTTATATTCATAAGACCAATATATCCTTCTTTCTGTATTCTGTCTTCAATAGCATTTATTGAAAGCATATTTTCAAGCCCTGTACTGCTCATGTTGATAAAAATTACCTTACCTTTTTCATCTGCTGATACAGGTCCAAATGCCGATACAGAAAATATCATTATCGCCGCAAGCAGTGATACTATCCTTTTGAGCATTTATTCTACCTACCTTCTTTCAAGATATTCTGTTATAACTTCTTCAAGGATCTCATCTCTTTCAAACTGTCTTATTATTTCCCTTGCATTGTTATAACTTGTTATATAACTTGAATCTCCAGAAAGGAGATAACCTATAATCTGATTTACAGGGTTATATCCTTTCTTTTTAAGTGATTCATAAACTATCATTATCGCTTCTTCAACTGTCATTCTGTCCTGTTGGACACCTTCAAATTTCATAGTATAATCCATATTATCTTTTCTCAATTCAAAGACCTCCTTTTAATTTAAGAGATTACTTCACCTGAGATGCTATAACCTCTCCAGCATGATTTAATGCCTCATCAGCCTTTGAAACATCAGGAGCTCCTGCCTGTGCCATATTAGGTCTTCCTCCACCTTTTCCGCCGGCAATCTGAGCAACTTCTCTTACGATGTTACCTGCATGAACACCTTTTTTGATTACATCATCTGTAGCTGTAGCAACAAAGTTTATCTTTCCATCTGCAACATTTGCAAGGACAACCACACCAGAACCCATTTTATCTCTTAAAGTATCTGCTGTTTCTCTAAGTGTATTCATATCAGTATTTTCGTATTTTCCAGTTATCAGGCTAACCCCATTTACATCAACTTTTGAATCAAGTATTGAGTCTGCAGCCTGAAGGCTCATCTGAGTTTTTAATTCATGCAGCTCTTTTTCAAGAGTTTTGTTTTCTTCAAGTACATTCTCTATTCTCTGCATTAGATTATCTTCTTTTGCTTTTATTGTAGCACATACTTTATCTATTGTGTTATCTCTATTGTTAAGATATTCATATACAGCTTTTCCTGTTATGGCTTCTATTCTTCTTACTCCAGATGCAACTCCACCTTCAGATATTATCTTGAACATTCCTGCCTGTGCAGTATTTGAAAGATGAGCTCCTCCACAAAGTTCCATAGAGAATTCTCCCATTGTTACAACTCTTACTTCATTTCCGTATTTTTCACCGAATAATGCAGCTGCTCCTTTTGCTTTTGCTTCTTCTATATTCATTGTTTCCGCAGTTATATCTGCTGCTGCAAATATAGCGTTGTTTACCATTTCCTCTATCTTTTTAAGTTCATCTTTTGTAACAGCTTCAAAATGAGTAAAGTCAAATCTTAATCTTTCAGAAGTTACAAGTGATCCAGCCTGATTTACATGCTCTCCAAGCACATTTTTAAGCGCTCTGTGAAGAAGATGAGTAGCTGTATGGTTTCTTGAACATGCCATTCTCTTCTCTTTGTCAACTTCTGCATATACTTTATCTCCAGGTTTAACTTC
The DNA here is from genome assembly GCF_006861675.1 of Peptacetobacter hominis. Taxonomy (GTDB): domain Bacteria; phylum Bacillota; class Clostridia; order Peptostreptococcales; family Peptostreptococcaceae; genus Peptacetobacter; species Peptacetobacter hominis. Next base: position 5,006 of record NZ_SGJB01000008.1, read on the forward strand.
ACCTTTTTCAACTTTACATATATGTTTTATAGAGTTGTTAGGACCTTTCTTTGTATCTGATACTGATATTTCAAAGTTTTCTCCTTTAAGAAGACCACAGTCTCCAGACTGTCCTCCACCCTCAGGATAGAATGTCGTTTTGTCTAATACTACTACAATTTCGTCTCCTTCGCAAGCTTTTTCCATTATTTCGCTTCCTGAAGATATAGCCTTGATCTCAGCTTCAACTGAAAGGTTTGTATATCCTATAAACTCTGTTTCTATTCCTTCCTCTTTTGTAAGAGGGTCTTCTTTCCAGCTTTCACCGTCCATGTTTCCTCTTGCAGCTCTTGCTCTTTCTTTCTGCTGTTCCATTTCATTTTCAAACTCATTTTCATCTACAGAAAGACCTTCTTCAGAAAGTATTTCTACAGTAAGGTCAAATGGGAATCCATATGTATCGTAAAGTTTGAATGCAACATCTCCAGAAAGCTGTTTCTTACCTTCTTTTTTAAGCTCTTCTACATAAGAAGAAAGCATGTCCATTCCCTGATCTATTGTTTCGTTGAATTTTTCTTCTTCTATTCTTATAACTTTCTTTATGTAATCCTGTTTTTCAACAAGCTCAGGATAAGCCTCTCCACTTACTCTTACTACTTCATCTACAAGATTGTAAAGGAAAGTGTCTTTTACTCCAAGAAGTTTTCCATGTCTTGCAGCTCTTCTAAGAAGTCTTCTAAGTACATATCCTCTTCCTTCATTTGAAGGTATAACACCATCTGCTATCATAAATGATACGGCTCTTATGTGGTCTGTTATTATTCTTATAGATTTATCTGCTGCTTTGTCTTTTCCATATTCAGAACCAGTTGCTTCTGTAACTTTTTCAAGAACTGAGTGTATAGTGTCTATTTCGAATATATTGTCAACACCCTGCATTATACATGCTATTCTTTCAAGACCCATTCCTGTATCTATATTTTTATTTTCAAGCTCTGTATAGCTTCCATCTTCCTCTTTTGAGAACTGAGTGAATACGTGGTTCCAGAACTCAAGGAATCTATCACAATCACATCCTGGTTTACAGTCAGGACTTCCGCATCCGTATTCCTCTCCTCTGTCAAAATATATCTCTGAACAAGGTCCGCATGGTCCAAGACCTATTTCCCAGAAGTTGTCATCTTTTCCAAGTCTTACTATTCTTTCTTCAGGGAATCCCATTTCTTTTGACCATATATCATATGCTTCATCGTCATTTTCATATACTGTAACCCATATTTTATCTGCTGGTATGTGAAGCCACTCTGTAGCAAATTCCCATCCCCAAGCAAGTGACTCTCTTTTGAAATAATCTCCAAATGAGAAGTTTCCAAGCATTTCAAAGAAAGTAGCGTGTCTTGCTGTTATACCTACATTCTCTATATCACCTGTTCTTATACATTTCTGGCAAGTAGCCATTCTTGTACTAGGTGGAACTTCTACACCTGAAAAATAGTTTTTAAGAGGAGCCATACCTGCATTTATAAGCAGAAGACTCTTGTCGTTGTGAGGAACAAGTGAATAACTTCCTACAACATAGTGTTCCTTAGTTTTGAAGAATTCAAGAAATTTACTTCTTATTTCGTTTAATCCCATTTTCTGCATAATCGTATCCTCCATAATTATTTCTTATACTTCAGTAAAATAAAAAAACCCGCTCCCTATATAAATATAGGGGCGAGTATTATTCGCGGTACCACCCTAATTTACAGCATATGCTGCATCTCCGGTAAACCTTAGCTATAACGTAGCTACCGTAAACTCCTACTTGGTTTCAGAGTTTCTGCTCCAAGACTGCTTCAGCTTCCTATTCTAAGGGATTCACAGCAACACCCTCTCTCTTTGAGAAATCGAAAAGCCTACTCCTTCTCTTCGCTGCATTTTACTTTATATTACCTATAATACTAGATTTTGTATGTATTTTCAAGATTATTTTATATTATGCTCTATTTCTACAGAATCTCCTGTATTATACCTCCGCCTACAAGTGTTCTTCCGTCGTACATTACAAGAGACTGTCCTTTTGTTATTGCTCTTTGCGGCTCGTCAAATACAACTCTTATACTATTATCGTCTATTTTATATACTGTAGCCTCTGAAGGTTTTGCTGCATATCTTATTTTTGCCATTACTCTTATCGGCTCTTTCATATCTGCAAAATCAAATGGTATAAAGTTTACATCATCAGCTATAAGCTCGCTTCTGAAAAGATCGCTATTATCCCCAAGAATTATACTATTGTCCTTTGCATTTATATCTATTACAAACATAGGTTTTCCAAAAGTTACACCCAGACCTTTTCTCTGCCCTATAGTGTAATTTATTATACCTTTGTGATGACCTATAACCTTACCTTCTGCATCCTTGAAATCACCCTGTTTTATTTTCTTTCTCGAATGTCTTGTAAGATATCCTATATAATCATCGTCTTTTATGAAACATATTTCCTGACTGTCCTTTTTATTGTGGACATCAAGTCCGATTTCCTTTGCTATAGCTCTTACATCTTCTTTTTCATATTCACCTATAGGAAGAAGTATTCTCGACAGCTGTTCCTGTTTTATATTATATAGATTATAAGTCTGATCTTTTTTATCAGAATCTCCTTTTCTAAGGAGATATCTTCCTGTATTTTCATCTTTTTCTATTTTTGCATAGTGACCTGTAGCTACATAATCACATCCAAATTCTTTTGCCTTATCAAAAAACATACCGAATTTTATATATTTATTACACACAACACATGGATTTGGAGTTCTACCCTTCATATACTCAGATATAAAGTTATTTATTACTCTTTCTTTGAACTCTTTCTGAAGATCTATTACATGGAAAGGAATTCCCAGTTTTTCAGCTACATTTCTCGCATCTCTTATAGAGTTTTCTGTTATTTCCTTTTCTTCAGGGGTTTCATCAGAGGAAAGTCTCATTGTAACCCCTACAACGTCATATCCTTTTTTCTTTAAAAGATAAGCTGCGACGGAACTATCCACTCCGCCGCTCATGCCTATCATTACTCTGTTATTCAATGTCATTTTTATTCTTCCTCATGCCCATGGTCGTGAGCATCGTCTATTTCATATCCATCAAGTTCAGGTATGTGTATGTTGTGTTTTTCAGCATAATCTATAAGAGCTGCCTTTACTGCCTGCTCAGCAAGTACAGAACAGTGCATTTTTACCGGTGGAAGACCGTCAAGTGCCTCTGCAACCGCTTTGTTTGTAAGCTGAAGTGCTTCGTGTATGCTTTTTCCTTTTATCATTTCTGTAGCCATAGAAGAACTTGCTATTGCACTTCCACAACCGAAAGTCTTGAATTTTACGTCTTTTATTATATCGTCTTCTATATCAAGATATATTTTCATTATATCTCCACATTTTGCGTTTCCTACTTCTCCTACTCCACTGGCATTTTCTATTGATCCCATATTTCTTGGATTCATAAAATGCTCCATTACTTTATCGCTGTATTCCATAATATTTACCTCCGTATCTTTAACTGTTATATATTTTTCTGAAATTATCCTTGCTTTTATATTAAATAATTATTTATTCATTGCCGCCTCGTATAGCGGAGACATACTTCTAAGTCTTTCTATTATTCCTGGAAGAGTTTCTATTATATACTCTATATCCTCATCTGTAGTAAAATCCCCTACTGTAAGTCTAAGTGATCCATGAGCTATCTCATGAGGAAGACCTATCGAAAGAAGTACATGTGATGGATCAAGAGATCCTGATGTACAGGCTGATCCACTTGATGCTGATATTCCAAAGTGGTTAAGAAGCAGAAGTATTCCCTCTCCCTCTATAAATTCAAATGAGAAGTTTACATTTCCAGGTAATCTGTCTTCAAGACTTCCATTTATTTTTGTATAAGGTACTTTTTCAAGTATTCCCTCTATCAGTCTGTTTCTCTTTCTTGTAAGCTCTGATATATGATTTTCAAGGTTCTCTTTTGCAAGTTCAGCGGCCTTACCATATCCCACTATTGCAGGTATATTTTCAGTACCGGCTCTTCTTCTTTTTTCCTGAGCTCCACCGTGTACAAGATTATCTATTTTTACACCTTTTCTTATATAAAGTGCTCCTATACCCTTAGGCCCGTATATTTTGTGAGAAGACATACTCATCATATCTATTCCCATCGCTTTTACATCTATAGGTATATTCCCTGCAGCCTGTACAGCATCTGTGTGGAATAGTATCTTGTTTTCTTTTGCAACTTTTGCTATTTCTTCAATAGGTTCTATTGTTCCTATTTCATTATTTGCAAACATTATTGTTATAAGTATTGTATTGTCTTTTATGGCTTTTCTTACGTCTTCTGGATTTACTTTTCCATCCTCGTCTACATCAAGGTATGTAACTTCAAATCCGAAATTTTTCTCAAGATATTCACATGTATGAAGTACCGCGTGATGTTCTATTTTTGATGTTATTATATGATTTCCTTTACCTTTTCTCTGAAGCTCAAAAGCAGCTCCTTTTATAGCCCAGTTGTCACTTTCAGAACCACCTGCTGTGAAAAATACCTCTGCAGGTTCTGCATTTATAAGTGATGCAACCCTTTCTCTAGCCTTTTCAAGAGCAGCCTTTGCTTCATGACCATAATCATAAAAGCTAGATGCATTTCCAAATCCTTCACTGAAATAAGGAAGCATCTCATCTACTACCTCTTTTTTTACTGGAGTAGTTGCCGAATAATCCATATATATTCTTTTCTTTTCCATAGGTTTTACCTCCGATTATCGTTTATATTAATTTAGTTTATTTCCTTCCAGTCATCCACCATATCCTGAAGATATGTAGTATCTATTACCTCATCTATGGCAGACTTCATTCTTTTCCACACAAATCGTGTGGCGCATTTTGAAGTGTTATCACATTTTCCACTATCAGAAAGACACTCAGAAATTGTTATAGGCCCCTCAAGAACTCTGAGTATATCTCCTACAGATATTTCCTCCGGATGTTTTGCTAAAACATACCCTCCCTGAGCACCTCTTATACTTTTTACAAGACCAGATTTTTTCAGTTTTGAAAATATCTGTTCAAGGTACCGCTCAGATATATTCTGTCTTTCAGATATATGTTTTATGGATACAGGTCCATTATCATAATTGAGTGCAAGCTCCAGCATTGCTTTAAGACCGTATCGTCCTTTTGTAGAAAGCTTCATTTTTACACCCTCTTTTAATTCCTACCTTTTTACTATGGTTTAATGATATTATATCCTACTATTTTTGTCAACATTAATTTGAACTTATGTCCATATTATTTTTTCTATATATATGACTTAGTTTATAGTTATCTTTTTAATATTTTAATACTGTTTGATTTTTTCTTTAAGATATAAAAAAACGGACACACAAGTATCCGTTTAAACTGTTATTTATTTTTATTTTTTCCTTTTACTGCCATCCAATAATTATTATACGCATTTTCATTTTTATTTATTCCCGGATTGTAATATTTCTTTCCTTTTAATCCAGAAGGCATATATTCCTGTTTCACCCAGCTGTTTTCATAGTTGTGAGGATATTTATAATCAACTCCTCTTCCAAGACAAGCTGCTCCACTGTAATGAGCATCTTTTAAGTGATCCGGTATATCCCCCGTATCTATTTTATCAAGGTCTGACAGAGCACTATCTATTGCCATAATAGCCGAATTGGACTTTGGACACTGCGCCAGATATATTGTAGCCTGTGCAAGCGGAATTCTCGCTTCCGGAAATCCAAGCTGAAGAGCAGATGCAACACACGAATACGTTATAGATACTGCATTCGGTACCGCAAGCCCTACATCCTCTGATGCAACACATAAAAGCCTTCTGCAGATATTCTGGATATCTCCGGCTTTTACAAGCCTTGCCAGATAGTGTATTGAAGCGTCCGGATCAGAACCTCTCAACGATTTATGAAATGCTGATAATATGGAATATCCATCGTCCCCGCCTCTATCATATCCAAGCGGCCTTTCAGAAAGTCCTTTTTCAGCATTTTCTATGGTTATACTTACTTTATTTTCCGAGATATCAGTTCCCATGCTTATCAGAAGCTCAAGTCTGTTGAGTGCATTTCTCATGTCTCCATCACTGGTATCTGCTATATATTCAAGAACTCTCGGTTCCGTATATATATCATTATATATTTTCTGTTTTTTTAATTTATCTATACTTTTTTCAAGCCCTGATATTATATCTTTTCTATCTATTTTTCTGAATTCAAATACAGTACTTCTACTCAATATAGCCTTGTATATAACAAAATAGGGATTATCAGCTGTACTTGCTATAAGTGTTACAGAGCCATTTTCTATAACTTCCAGCAGAGACTGCTGTTGTTTTCTGTTCAGTGCCTGTATTTCATCAAGCATAAGAAGTATACCATTATATGAAAAAAGATCCCCCTGTGCAGAATCAATTACTTCTTTAATTTCTTTTACCCCACAGTTTACCGCATTAAGTTTTACATATTTTTTCCCTGTTGCATTTGCTATTATATTTGCAAGTGTAGTTTTTCCGGTTCCTGGAGGCCCATAAAATATCATGTTAGGTATATTTCCACTTTCAAGAAGTTTGTTCATTACCTTCCCTTTTCCGATTATGTGAGACTGACCTACCATATCATCTATTTTTTCAGGTCTCATTCTATCTGCAAGTGGCTGCATATTATCAGCTCCTTTACGTATTAAAAAGGACACCTTGCGATGTCCTTTGAATTATATTTTATTTTTATCTGTTTTCTTTTGTTTTCGCAAGTTCTTCAAGAAGCTTGTCGTTAAGTATTCTTATATGAGTTCCCTTCATTCCAAGAGATCTTGATTCTATCACACCAGCACTTTCAAATTTTCTAAGTGCGTTTACTATTACTGATCTTGTTATACCAACTCTGTCTGCTATCTTACTTGCAACAAGAAGCCCCTCTTTACCATCAAGCTCGGCAAATATATGCTCAACTGCCTCAAGCTCTGAATATGAAAGAGTTCCTATAGCCATCTGAACAACAGCTTTCTTTCTCATTTCCTCTTCAAGTTCCTCACTTACAGCTCTTAGTATTTCAAGGCCAACAACTGTAGCAGAGTATTCAGCTACTACAAGATCTTCATCTGTATACTCATCATTGTATCTTGTTATTATAAGAGTTCCAAGTCTTTCTCCACTTCCGTGTATAGGAACTACAACAGTTTTTTTGTCAAGTCTGTCATGTTCAAACGGGAATATTTTCAGCATTTCTTCCCCTGTTATGTTTTCTTTTGTATCATTTATCTTTAAAAGATTTTTTGTATATTCTTCAGGGAATCTCTTCTGCTTTGTAAGCTCGTCTTCTATAACTGAGCTGTCTTCTTCATCATGAAGATGAAGTCCTAAAACCTTACCTTTTGCACTGACAATATAAGTATTAGAAGTCAGTACCTCTCCAAGAACACCTGCAAGAACATTGAAAGAAACACTGCTTCCACCGCTTGTCTGAAGTGTCTTGTTTATTTTTCTGGTTTTCTGTAATAATTCGCTTACCATAAAATCATCTCCTTGTATGCCTATGCATTATTTTATAGTCTAATATTTTTTATTTAAGTACACTTTTATTCCTATTCTAATGAAAGGTTATCATACTTTGAGATTATTTTCAACATAATTTTTATACTTTTTTAAATTTTCAATATTTTCGCTTAATACATTCTATTCATCCTATAATTTTAAATCTAATATAGAATATACTTTATTCGTTTTCTTTAGATTCAACGGAAATTTCATATCCGCATTCTTTATTTGAGCATATATGCTTTGTTTCTTTCTTTGATACTTTTTCTGTCATATATGAACCGCATTCAGGACATTTTTCCTCTACCGGTTTGTTCCACTCTACAAAATCACACTCAGGGTATCTGCTGCATCCATAGAATGCTCTTCCTTTTTTAGACTTTCTAAGTATTATATCTCCCTCTCCGCACTTAGGACATTTTACACCTATTTTGTTGACTATAGGTCTTGTTGTTTTACATTCCGGATAATTTTTACATGCCATAAACTTACCGAATCTACCGTATTTTATTACCATGTGTTCACCACAGTTTTCACATATTTCATCGGTTTCAATATCCATATTAATTTTTTCAAGATTTTCAAGTGCATCCTTTATAGCATCTGCAAAAGGCTCATAGGATTCTTTTACAACAACCTTCCAGTCAGCCTCTCCCATTTCAATTGTATCGAGTTTATTCTCAAGATCCGCTGTAAAATCCACATCCATAAGCTGAGAGAAATTAACCTCAAGTATATCTGTTACAAGTTTTCCAAGTTCGGTAGGAACAAGACTTGTTCCGTTTTTTTCTACATATTCTCTATTAAGTATAGTTGCAATTGTAGGAGCATATGTACTAGGTCTTCCTATTCCAAGTTCCTCAAGAGTTTTTACGAGACTTGCCTCTGTATATCTTGCCGGTGGCTGAGTAAAATGCTGCTCCGGCATTATCTCATCTACACTAAGCACATCTCCCTGAGAAATTTCAGGAAGTATTCTGTCTTCTCTACCTACAAAATTATATACTTTTGTATACCCATCAAAGATCATTTTTGATCCTGTAGCTCTGAAAGTATATCCATCTATATCAGACTCTATTGTCATCTGCTCAAATACAGAATCCCGCATCTGACTTGCGATAAATCTTCTCCATATAAGATTATAAAGTTTATACTGATCCTTTGACAGAGAGTCTTTTATACTTTCAGGAGTTCTTTCTGCTGATGTAGGTCTTATAGCCTCGTGAGCGTCCTGAACTTTTTTACCACTCTGTTTTGTCTGTTTTTTTTCTTCTCCATAATAATCCGGTCCAAGATTTTCTAGTATGTACGCCTTTGCTTTTTCCTTTGCTTCATCAGAAAGTCTATTTGAGTCAGTTCTTATGTATGAAACAAGACCTGTTATACCTTCGCCTTTTATTTCTACCCCTTCATAAAGTTCCTGTGCTATTTTCATTGTCTTTTTGGTAGAAAATCCAAGTCTGTTTACACCTTCCTGCTGAAGGACACTTGTCGTAAACGGTTTTGGAGGACTCTTTCTTCTCTTTCTTGAGTCAATTCTATCCGCTGAAACTGTTTTACCTTCTATTATATCTGTTATTTTTTTCATTTCATCTTCACTGTTTATTTCTATTTTTTCGTTATCTTTACTGTGAAGTCTGAAAACTATTATTTCATTATCTTTTGTAGATGTTTCTATATCCAAAGTCCAGTATTCCTTTGGTTCAAATGCGTCTATTTCTTTTTCTCTGTCACATATAAGTTTTGTTGTAACAGACTGAACTCTACCTGCACTAAGACCTTTCCTTACCTTCTGCCACAGTACAGGACTTATCTGATAGCCAAGAAGTCTGTCTATTACTCTTCTGGCCTGCTGAGCATCTACAAGATCTATATTTATTTTTCTAGGATTTTTTATAGCCTTTTTTATGGCATCCTTTGTTATTTCGTGAAATTCTATTCTACACGGCTCATTTTCATCTATCCCCAGAATATACTCAAGATGCCATGATATAGCCTCACCTTCTCTATCGGGGTCGGTAGCAAGATAGACTTTACTTGCCTTCTTCGCTGTCTTTTTAAGATCTTTTATAAGATCTCCCTTTCCTCTTATATTTATATATCCCGGTTCAAAATTGTTTTCTATATCTATACCTAGCTTACTCTTGGGAAGGTCTCTTATATGACCTACAGAAGCCTTAACTGTGTAATGGCTTTTCCCCAGATATCTTTCTATAGTTTTTGCCTTTGCAGGTGATTCCACAATAACAAGTATTTTTGCCAAAATACACACCCCCACATAACGTTAAATTCTCAGGCTGTATTTTCCCGCCGATGTTTCAATTATAATATCGTACAGCTTGAGTTTTTCTATTGCTGGATTTACCTTATTTATATTCATACCGGTAAACTCACATATACTGTCTATACCGATTTCTCCATGTTTTTTTATAACAGATACTATTATATCTGATTCATCATCAATTATTTGCTGTACAGAGCTTTGTTTATCTTTTTTAGAGGCAGCTGATATATTCATAAACTCATATGATTCAAGAATATCAATTATCCCGGATACAGGTTTTGCCCCATCTTTTATAAGATTATGGCATCCTCTGCTCATATCAGAAAAAATACTTCCGGGAACAGCAAACACATTTTTCCCATGCTCTGCTGCAAATTCAGCTGTTATCAAAGCACCGCTTTTTTCTGCAGCCTCTACAACAACCACTCCATCACTTAAACCGCTTATAATTCTGTTTCTATTTGCAAAATAATACGGTTTTACATCCTTTTCTATTCCATGTTCTGATATTACAGCTCCTCCACATTCCACAATCCTATTCATAAGACCTATATTCGTCTTTGGAAGTGGATTGTCTATTCCCGAGCCGAGAACTCCGAATGTAATTCCACCAGAATCAATACAGCTTTTCTGAGATATTGCATCTATTCCAATAGCAAGTCCACTTATTATATCGATTCCATATCCGGAAAGTTCTGAAGATATTTTCTTTGCGCATTCTTTACCATAAACAGTAGGTTTTCTTGAACCTACCATACCTATAGAAAAATTTTTATTAAGTCTTTCTATATTCCCTTTGTAAAAAATAACTTTTGGTGAATCATATATATCAAAAAGCCTTCCTGGATAATCACTGTCACCCTGCACTGTATATAAAACTTTTTTTCTGTACAGTTTTTCTTTATAATCATCAAGATAGGCTCTGTTTTTCAGATCCAATATTCTGTTTTTAGTTTTTTCGTTTACTCCTTCAAGATTATATATTGTTTTTACAGAAAAATCAAATATATCTTTTAGATTATTACACTGATTTTCTATTTTTTCTATTGTTTTTCCACTGCATCCCACAACTCCATAAAGCCATAAATAAACATCTCTTATTTCCATTTTATCCTCCCAAAGCGTTACAAAGGATAGATTTTAGCCATCTATCCTTTTTTAATACTTACTTTTATAATCTTTTCTATTTTCAAAATATATAATCATAATTTTTATATATAATTTTTTTCAAAATATTTATAATACACTCTTCTCATAGAAAATGCCTCCAGAATATCACTTTCTGAAATAACTTCTCTATTTTCTATATCTGATATGGTTCTTGCAAGAGCCATTATTCTCGTATAAGCTCTATTGCTCAATCTATATTTATCAAATATCAGTTTCATAGCAGCCTGTGCATTTTTATCCATCCTGCAGTATTTATCTATATCTCTCCCTGACATACTTCTGTTTGTTATTTTATTATTTCCAAATCTTTTTTTCTGTATTTTTCTGGCTGACTCCACTCTTTTTCTTATATCTTCTGAAGTTTCACCCTCACTTAAGTTATTCATTTCCTCAAATGTAATGGAATTCACTTCTACAAAGATATCTATTCTATCAAGAAGAGGCCCTGATAATTTTCCTCTATATCTTTCAATCTCATACGTTCTGCACCTGCACTCTCTGTCTGAACCAGAGTATCCGCATGGACATGGATTCATCGCTGCAACAAGCATAAAATCGCTTGGGTAACTTATACTATATCTCGACCTTGATATATCGACTTTTCTATCCTCTATAGGCTGTCTGAGAGCTTCCAGTGTTTTTCTATCAAACTCTGCAACTTCATCAAGAAACAAAACACCCAGGTGTGCCATTGTTATTTCCCCCGCTCTTGCATCAGCTCCACCACCTATAATTGCTATTTCAGTAGATGTATGATGAGGCGATCTGAAAGGTCTTCTTTTTATAAGTCCGTTTCCACTTCCGTATACACTATATATTTTGCTTACTTCAATCATCTCAGATTCATCCATAGATGGCATTATACCTGGTATTCTTTTTGCCATAAATGACTTTCCTGAGCCAGGCGGTCCTATCATAAGCATATTGTGTCCCCCTGCAGCTGCTACCTCCGCACACCTTTTCAGAAAAGTATTTCCTTTTATATCCGAAAAATCCAGACTTTCATAACTCTGTTTTTCTTTTGAAATACGGTATATTTTACCTCTTCTTTCCTCAATATGCTCATATTTTATTATTCCGTTCAAAAAATCCATACTTTCCTTCAATGTTTTTATGGGAATTATATCTATACCCTCAACAAACATACACTCTGAATAATTATCCTCCGGTATAAAAATTCTTTTAAATCCTCTTTCCATACTTCCTATGACAATAGGCAGTATTCCTCTTATTCTCTTTAGATTTCCGTCAAGAGATAATTCGCCGACAAATATACTTTCATTTATATACTCTACGCTTTTTCTTATATTACCTCTCATTATTCCAAGAGCTATTGGAAAATCCAGAAAAGACCCCTGCTTTTTTACATCTGCCGGAGATAGATTTACAACTATTCTTGAGTTAGGAAATCTATATCCACTATTTATTATTGCAGACTTGACTCGTTCTCTTGCTTCCTTTATCTCCGTTCCCGGAAGTCCAACTATACTGAATGAAGGTATCCCTTTTGTTATATCAGTTTCAACTGATACATCAAAACTGTCCACTCCAAAAATATTGCTTGATATAATTATACTTATCAATATATCTCACCTCTTTTAGAATGCATTTACAATATGTCTCAGTTTTCTATCCGACATATATACTTCAATTACATCAAATCTTATATCTTTTTCTGTTATGTTTCTTTCTGCAAGATAACATTTCGCTGTGTTTATTATTCTTCTCTGCTTTTCTATGTTTACCGCTTCTGCCGGGTATCCAAAATTTATATTATTTCTGCTTTTGACTTCTATAAATACTATTTCATCGTCTATTTCTGCTATTATGTCTATCTCACCATATTTCGACCAGTAATTTCTTTCTATTACTTCTCCATTTCTTGATTCGATATATTCTACAGCTATATCTTCTCCTCTTTTTCCTTTTTCTTTGTTATCCATAATATAACACCTCCCTTAGATTTATTTTTTCCTATGATTTATTTTATATACATTAAAATTTTTCTGTATTTTCCATTAATATTTACATAGTTTTATTTTAGATGTATATTATTGATATAAATTATATTTAGTGAGGTGTTTTTATGCTAAAAAAAATCGATGTAAAGGAACTTCATGAAAATCCGTTTACTCTTATAGGTGATGACTGGGCCCTTCTGGGAGCAGGTGACAAAGATAAATTCAACTCTATGACTGTAAGCTGGGGTGGTGTAGGTATACTTTGGAAAAATCCTGTTACAACTGTATATGTCAGACAGTCAAGATATACAAAGGAATTTATGGACAATAACGAATACTACACTCTTACATTCTTAAAGGATGGACATAAAAAGGAACTTACTCTTTTAGGTACTAAATCAGGTAGAGATATAGACAAGATGAACGATAGTGGTCTTACTCCTATAGAAGTTGAAAACGGTATAACTTATGAAGAGGCAAAACTTGTATTTGTCTGCAGAAAACTTTTCAAAAATGATCTTCTTAAAGAGCAGTTTGTAGATGAAAGTGTATTTGATGCCTGTTATCCTGATGCAGATGATTTCCATACTATGTATATAGGTGAAATAACTGCCTGCTATATATCTGAATAAAATAAAAAGGAACTGTTCTTCTAAACAGTTCCTTTTTTGATAGATTTTAAATGTTATTATCTTTTGTATACAACCTTTTCGTCTATATCGTTTATAGTCTGACAACCTGTAAGAATCATTGCACCTTCAAGTTCTGATTTAAGTCTTGATATATATGTTTCAACACCATCAGTTGCTCCTCCAAAAGATGCTGTTACAAAAGGTCTTCCCACAAGTACTGCATCTGCTCCAAGAGCTATCATTTTTACAACATCTACTCCTGTTCTTACTCCACCATCTGCAAGTATTGTTATCTTACCTTTTACAGCCTCTGCTATTTCAGGAAGTACATCTGCTGCTCCCGGAGTGAAATCAAGAACTCTTCCTCCGTGATTAGATACCACTATAGCGTCTGCTCCAGCTTCTACCGCCATAAGAGCATCCTCCACTGTCATAATACCCTTTAATATAAATGGAAGCTTTGTAGCGGCCTTTAACTCTTTTAACTGCTCTACATTTTTAGGTAGTACCGGCTTTCCATGAAGAGAAAGTGTTACAAGACCACATGCATCTATATCGACACCAACTGCAAAAGCACCTGCCTCTTCAGCTAATTTTATCTTTTTGATTATATTTTCATTATCCCATGGTTTTATAAATACTATTCCATTTCCTCCATGACATTTAAGTACATCAAGATTTTCTATAAGGAAAGCATCTACAGCGGTATCACCAACCATTGCATATATTCCTGAATTTATACATCCCTCAACTACAGGTTCTATATATTCTCTTTCTGTAAGTTTTCCTCCCATATTAAGAGTAGTGCCTGTTATAGGAGCAGCAAATATAGGTGCATCCATTTTTCTTCCAAATAATTCCACTGATGTATCCGGTTTTGCTGCATTATGTATAACTCTCATATTAAGTTTTACTCTCTCAAGAGATTTTACATTTTCTATAAATGAAGATCCACTTCCTTTTCCTCCCATTCCTGGGACCTCTCCTGCACATGCCACTCCATTGCACACTCTGCAAACTTTGCAGCTTCCATTAAGATTTTCTCTTGCTGTCTTTAGCATTTCATTGTAATCCATTTTATCCACCTCTACAAATAATATTAAAGGGAAACTCCCTCTTTAATCTTCTATTATATTCTTCAGAAAACTCTTTCTGTGAATAGGTGTTATACCGTATTCCTCAATTGCCTTGTAATGTTCTGAAGTTCCATACCCTTTATGTTTTGCAAATCCGTATTCCGGATATATCTCATCATATTGATACATTATTGAATCCCTCGTAACCTTTGCAAGAATACTTGCTGCTGCTATTGATACAGATTTTGAATCTCCTTTTATTATTGCTTTCTGATCCATATCTATCCCTGGTATTGTAACCGCATCTGCAAGTATATAATCCGGTGATTTTTTTAAACAGTTTATAGCCTTTTTCATAGCCATATATGTTGCATTCAGTATATTATATTCGTCTATTTCTTCATTTCCAACTATACCTATACCAAAATCAACAGCTTCTTGTTTTATAATATCAAAAAGTTCATTTCTTTTTTCTTCACTTAGCTTTTTGGAATCATTTATGCCCTTTATTCTGCAGTCTTTCTTCATAACAGCCACTGCTGCCACTACAGGACCTGCAAGAGGACCTCTTCCAGCTTCATCTACGCCTGCTATATATACATAACCTTTTTCATATCCTTCGTTCTCATATATATTTATTTTTTTCAATCTCTCTTCTTCGGCTCTTATTTTATCCAGTTTCTTAGCCATACTTATGGCTATTTTCTGTACAGATTTTCTTTCATCTCCTTTTATATCTTCTATAAACTGAAGATATTCACTTTCTTCAAGAGAATCCGCTATTTCTTTTATTTCCTTTACACTTTTTTCTATCATAACTTTTCTCCATTCTATATATTCATACATATAATTATACAACAATTCTGCATATTTTCGTATACATAGATATAGCTGGATATACAATAAAAAGGTCGCCCTTTTAGAGCGACCTAAATATTCACCATTTTGTGCTATGCAGCTTTTTTAGATGGTATAAAGTTTCCTATTATAGCTGCTATTATTACTGGAACTGCCCAGTTAAATCCTAGGTTTGCAAGTGGTAAATTGTTTATATATGGTATATTAACTCCATATCCAGTAAGAACTGTAAGTACACTTACAAGTAATGCCATATATGTAGCACATACAAACACATTGTCATTTTTGATATTCTTTCCGAATAGTGAAAGTATGATTAATGTTATTGTTGCAGGATAAACTATACTTAGTATTGGTGCTGAGAATTTTATTATTGTGCTAACACCGAAGTTTGATATTATCGCTGAGAATACACATACTGCTATTACTATATGTTCATATTTTAATTTTCCGTTAGTTATTCCTGAGAAATATCTTCCTGCTGCTGAAGATAATCCTATAGCTGTTGTTAAACATGCAAGTGCAACTATTATAGCTAGAAGAACTTTACCAGTCTGTCCAAGTAATG
Source organism: Peptacetobacter hominis (assembly GCF_006861675.1). GTDB lineage: Bacteria > Bacillota > Clostridia > Peptostreptococcales > Peptostreptococcaceae > Peptacetobacter > Peptacetobacter hominis. The sequence continues at coordinate 21,121 of NZ_SGJB01000008.1, forward strand.
CTTCAGTTATTGCAACTATAAGTGCAGTCTGTTCAACTTCTAATCCATACTGAGTAGAAACTGTTGCTCCTAAGTAGCAAAGACCACCGTATACAAGTCCAAGACCTACAACTGCTATTACACCAGCACCTATTGTAGCCTTAACTTTTGAAGCTTCATCTTCATAACCTTTTTCTGTTATAGATACAATTACTATTGTAGAGAATACAGTAGCTGCTAATGTATCCATTGTCTGATATCCCTGATATATACCTTCTGCAAACACTGATGGTATTAATGCATCTGGTCTTATTTCTCCAAGTGGAGATATTATTCCTTTTACTATAAGTACTGCAAGAGCTATTAATAATGCAGGTGTAAGGAACTGTCCTACTATATCAACAACTTTTGAAGGTCTTATTGTTAGTATTAATGTAAGTGCAAAGAATATTACTGAGAAAAGTATACTGTTGAATCCTGGTCCTATTGTTGGAAGTATACCCATTTCATATGTTGTAGCTGCTGTTCTAGGTATTGCTAGAAGTGGCCCGATACATATAACGATTGCTGATCCAAGTACAACTGCAAGTTTTTTACCTGCTCTGTCGAACATCTTTGATGTATCCCCATTGAATCTTGTAGCTGCTATAACTGCAAGTAATGCGATACCACCATCTGCAAATAGGAAAGCTATAAATCCTGTAAACCAGCTTGATCCTGACTGAACACCAAGATAAGGCGGGAATATAAGGTTACCTGCTCCAAAGAACATTGCAAACAGCGCAAAACCAACTACTACTAAGTCCTTTAACTTTATTTGTTTACCCATAATAACACCCCTTCTCTTTGAAAAGTTAAATTTTTAAATAATTCATAAAATTTCTATAATTTCTATTTCCGTCTTAATTATACATTTTACAGAGAGTAGTGTCAATAGATTTTTTCAATTTATAAAATTTTCACAAAATTCATCACACTTTACTATTATTAGCATATAAAATACCCCGGATATAATAGTCCGGGGTATAATAATGAATATCTATCTATTTACCTGTTTTTATAAAGTTCCCTATGATTCCAGCTATGACAACAGGTACAATCCAGTTGAATCCTAACGATGCAAACGGTAAAGAATTAACTATTGGAACTGATATTCCATAACTTCCTGCAACTGTAAGTACACTTATCAGTATTGACATATACACTGAGAACTTAAATACATTATCATTTTTTATTTTTTCAGTAAAGAATGCAAGCACTATCATTACTATTGTCGGAGGGTATACTATACTAAGTATCGGAGATGCGAATTTTATTATTGCTCCAACTCCTATAGATGCCATGCATGCTGAAAATACACATACGATTGTTACAACTGTTGTATATGATATTTTTCCTTTAGTAAGATTTGTAAAATACTGCCCTGTAGCTGATGTAAGTCCTATAGATGTTGTAAGACATGCAAGTGCAACCGCAACTGCAAGAACTGATTTACCTATATTTCCAAGAAGTCCCTGAGTTATATTCACTATAACCTGAGTCTGAACCGCATTTACATCGTTGAAAGTAGATACAGTGGCTCCAAGATAACAAAGACCTCCATACACAAGAGCAAGACCTACACATGCAACAGCTCCTGATTTAAGTATAGCTGTAAGTTTTTCCTTTGTAGTAGAATATCCTTTTTCATTCATTGATACAATCAGAACAGATGCCAGTGCGATTGCTGCAAATGCATCCATTGTCTGATATCCCTGCGCTATACCTTCTGCCACAACACCATCGATCATCGGTTCCTCTATTATTGGACCAAGAGGATTTATAACTCCTTTTACTATTATTACAGCAAGAGCTATTAAAAGCGCCGGTGTAAGGAACTGACCTACTATATCTATTACCTTAGAAGGCTTTATTGTAAGCACATATGTTATTATAAAAAATACTGCACAGAATATAGCCACAGGTATTTTATCACCAAATAAAGGCATTATACCCATTTCATATGTTGTGGCACCTGTTCTTGGTATTGCCAGAAGTGGCCCTATACATAAAATATCTGCACATCCGATAGCAATCCCAAGCTTTGTTCCAGCTCTGGAAAACATTCTGTTTATATCTCCATCAAATTTTGTCGCTGCCATTACTGCAAGAAGTGCAAGGCCTGCATCAGCAAGAGTAAATCCTATAAACGACACAAGCCACTGAGGACCCGTTATAATCCCAAGATAAGGTGGGAATATAAGATTTCCTGCACCAAAGAACATAGCAAATAATGCAAAACCAAATACAAGTATATCTTTTTTACTTTTCTGTACCATTTTTAACCCCCATATAATTTATAAACTGTGATAACATTTTCCTGTTTATTATATATTTCAGTTTTTTACGAGTCAATAATCTTTAAAATTATTAAACTTTTAGGAATTTTCAAACATAGTTTTTTGTATCTTATTTATCATTTATTATCGTATATATTATATGTCGCTTTGTTATTTATTCTTAATTTTGATTTGATATATTTTATCTAAAATTTTTGTATTATAATCCCCTACATTTCAATGCATATATAAATTTATAATTCATGCATGTACTGCAATATTTTTTGTCATTTTCAGATAATTTTGTATTATTGTTAAATTAATACTTATTTATAACCTTTACTTATACTATTTTCAAACACCCAACTGTTAAAAAATAAACCTCTTATTTTTTCAGCTTTTTATATAAATTATATGCTTTATTCTTAATGTATACACACAAATAAAGGATACTCTGATAAATATCAGAGTACCCTTTATATAAATATTATTGGGTGTTATTATGTTGTATTAAGCTAATTCTTTTTCTGAATTTTTACCTGGTACAAAATGTCCTATTATACCTGCTATTATAGTTGGTACTACCCAGTTAAATCCTAATCCTGCAAGAGGTAGAGAATTTACAAGAGGTATATTTATTCCATATCCAGTAAGAACTGTAAGTACGCTTATTACTAATGCTGTATATACAGCAAATTTATATACATTGTCATTGTTTATCTTTTCTGTGAAGAATGCAAGTACTACAAGAACTATTGTAGGAGGATATACTACACTAAGTACTGGAGCTGCTACTGCAACTATTCCACCAACTCCTATAGATGCCATACATGCTGAGAATACACATACAGCAAGTACAACTTTTCCATAAGAAAGTTTTCCGTTTGAAAGTTTTTCAAAGAACTGTCCTGTTGCTGAAGTAAGTCCTATTGAAGTTGTAAGACAAGCTAGGGCAACACACACTGCAAGAACTGCTTTTCCGGCATATCCTAAAAGACCTTCAGTTATATTTACAAGAACCTGAGACTGCTGAGCATCAACACCATACATAGTAGAAACTGTAGCACCTAGGAAGCAAAGACCACCGTATACAAGTGCAAGACCTACACATGCAAGTGCTCCTGCTTTTAATATAACTTTAAGTTTATCGCCTACTGTTGAATATCCTTTTTCATTAAGAGATACTATAAGAACTGATGCAAGAGCTATTGCTGCAAATGCGTCCATTGTCTGATATCCCTGTGCTATACCTTCCGCTACAACACCATCGATCATTGGTTCTTCAACTATTGGTCCTAATGGCTGTATTACACCTTTTATTATTATAACTGCAAGAGCTATTAAAAGTGCTGGTGTAAGGAACTGACCTACTATATCAACAACCTTTGAAGGTTTTATTGTAAGCACATATGTTATTACAAAGAATATAACCGCAAATACCGCTATCGGTATAGTTGTTCCAAGAAGAGGCATTACACCCATTTCATATGTTGTTGCACCTGTTCTTGGTATTGCCAGGAATGGTCCTATACATAGGATATCTGCACACGCAAGCACTACTGCTAATTTATATCCTGCTCTTTTAAATAATGCTATTACGTTTCCATCGTATTTTGCTGTTGCCATGACTGCAAGAAGTGCAAGACCAGCATCGGCAAATGTAAATCCACCAAAACCTACAAGCCACTGAGGCCCTGTTATAATTCCAAGATATGGCGGGAATATAAGGTTACCTGCTCCGAAGAACATTGCAAATAATGCAAAACCAAATACTATAATGTCTTTAAAACTGTTATTCTGAGTTCCCATTGTTGTACCCTCCTATAAAAATAATTATTCCTTTATAAAAACATTTTCTGTTTTTTGATTTTTCAAATTTATTATATATTTCTGAATAATTGATGTCAATAGATTTTCAGAATATTCTTAGTTATATTTGAAACAATTGAAAATATCGTTTTCTTTTTGTCATTCTTTTATTTCAATCCTGTTATATAAAACAAATAATAACCTACTTTTAAATATTATTTTATCTGTTTCACATTAAATTTTGCAGTATTATAAAATTTATACTGCAAATAAATCAATTAATCTGTATTTTAACAAAAAATAAAAGAGCTTATACAATAACATATCGTTATATGTATCAGCTCTTTACTTTATAAAAATATATTTATTTTATATCTTCCGGAACCTCCAGTGTTATATTACCTATTTTACCTGTTCTAAATTCATTTAGCACAGTTGTTGCTGTTCTTGTGTAATCAATTTCTTTTCTTCCTGTTATGAAACCTCTTTTTCTTGCAATCATATCCATGGTTTCTATACCGCTTTCTCCAAGAGATTCAAGCTTATATCTTTCTCTAAGCTTTTCAGGCTCTATATCCATAAGTTTCTCTATAAGTCTTAGCGCAAGTGTTTCTATGTCAAGGATTTCGTCTTTTATAGCTCTTGTGAATGCAAGGTTAAGTGCAACATCCTGATCCTCAAACTTAGGCCACAGTATACCTGGAGTATCAAGAAGTTCAAGATTTCCTCTTAGTTTTACCCACTGTTTTCCCTTTGTAACACCTGGTCTATCTCCAGTCTGAGTACTTTTTCTTCCTGTAAGTTTATTTATAAGAGATGATTTTCCAACATTTGGAACACCAACAATCATTATTCTTATAGCTCTTTCTTTTCTTCCTTTTTCTTTAAGCTGTGCCATTTTTTCACTTACGGCATTTCTACACTCGTCTATTATCTTATTTACGCCGGTACCTTTCATGGCATCTATAGGAATAGCTTTTATTCCCTGTTCCTTGTAGTAGTTTATCCATCTGTTTAATTTTGCTCTATCTGATATATCACTTTTGTTAAGTACTACAACTCTAGGCTTTCCAGCAGTAAGCTTGTCTATATCGGGATTTTTGCTGCTGTATGGTATTCTTGAATCCAGAAGCTCCACAACAACATCTACAAGCTTCAGATTGTCTCTCATAAGGTCTTTTGTCTTTTTCATATGACCCGGATACCAGTTTATATTCAGGTTATCATCTCTAAGATATTCGTATTCGTCTCTTTTCATGTTTATCCTCCTATGTTATTTTTTATCCGCACATCAACTTGTTAAAAAATAGTTTTAAAGATTTATATAAATCAGTATTATATAATTGTAATTTTTATATCTCATCTATTATAGAAAAAGGACTGATAAAATTTAATCAGTCCCTTTTTTCTCATATTAAATCGGATCTTATTTGTATCCTTTTGCTTCTTTAACTTTAGCAGCTTTACCTACTCTGTTTCTTAAGTAACCAAGTTTAGCTCTTCTTACTTTACCTCTTCTAGTTACTTCTATTTTTTCTACTTTTGGTGAGTGTACTGGGAAAGTTCTTTCTACACCGCAGTTGAAAGACATTTTTCTAACAGTGAAAGTTTCTCTAGCTCCTCCACCCTGTCTTTTTAATACTACACCTTCGAATACCTGTATTCTTTCTCTTTTACCTTCCACGATTCTAACGTGTACTTTTACTGTGTCCCCAGGTCCAAAATTAGGAACTTCTGATTTTAACTGTTCGTTTTCGATTGCTCTTATTATTTCGTTCATTTTTCCTCCTAAAGTTCATAGACGTTCATTGCTGCTTGACCGGTGCACAGAGGAACGCCCGTATTTTCGACAAGTTATATTATACTACAAGCTTAACCTATCTGCAAGACTTTTTTAATAAATCCGGTCTTCTTTCTCTGGTTATTCTTATAGACTCATCTCTTCTCCATTTTTCAATATTTGCATGGTTTCCGGAAAGAAGTACATCCGGTACTTTCATTCCTTCAAACTCTCTCGGTCTTGTATAATGTGGGTATTCAAGAAGATTATTCTCAAATGACTCGTCTTCAAATGATTCATTCTGACCGAGAACCCCTGGTATAAGTCTTGATATAGAATCGATTATTATAAGTGCCGGAAGTTCTCCTCCTGTAAGCACATAATCTCCTATGGAAATTTCATCTGTAACAATCATATCGATTACTCTCTGATCGATCCCCTCATAATGGCCGCATAGAAGTATCACATCGTCCTCAAGAGACATTTCCTTGGCTATCTCCTGATTATATACCTTTCCTTTTGGTGTAAGGTATATAACCCTTGGATTTTCGATATTATTAGTTTTTATAATATGTCTGTATGTATCAACTATAGGCTGAGGTGTCATTACCATTCCAGCACCGCCGCCAAACGGATAGTCATCTACTTTTTTATGTTTATTTTCAGAGAAATCTCTTATATTATATACATTAAATTCTATAATCCCTTTTTCTATTGCTCTTTTCATGATACTCTCATTCATATATGAATTAATCATTTCAGGAAAGAGCGTCATAACGTGAAATCTCATACTATCACCTAGTCCTCAAGCATTCCCTTTATAGGGTCTATTATCATTTTTCCTTCTTCTATATCTATCTCAGGTACAAATTTCATAACTGCAGGGATAAGGAATTCCTTACCTTCATCATTTTTTATTACATATACATCATTTGCTGCATACTGAAGCACATCCTTTAAGACTCCCACTCTTTCACCAGATACTGTGAATACTTCTATTCCTATCATATCCGCTATGAAGAATTCTCCTTCTTCAAGCTCAAATGATTCATCTCTTGATACGTAGATATTTTTTCCAACAAGCCTCTCAGCATCTTCTACTCTATCTATACCTTTTATTTTCATTATTACAAGATTTCCTTTGTATCTGACGTTTTCCATTTCCCATTCCGTATCTCTGTCATTTCCAAGATAGAAAACTTCAAGAAAATCAAATCTGTATATATCATCTGTTGAAGGAAGAACTCTGACATCACCTTTAAGACCCTGAGTCTTTACTATCTTCCCAACTTTAAAATGAGTTACTTTTTCCATAATAATTATCCACCTTATATATTAATTGGTATATATTTAACTTTCTACTATATTGTAAAAAAGGATTAGGTCAGAAAGACCTAATCCTGGTTATACTATTTCAAGAGAAACTTTTATCTTCTCTTTGTTTGCAACAGATCTGACAACAGTTCTGATAGCTTTTGCTATTCTTCCCTGCTTTCCGATAACCTTACCCATATCGTCAGGTGCAACAGTAAGTTTAAGGATTATTTCACCATTTTCTTCTGTTTCCACAACAACTACTTCATCGGGGTTATCAACCAGAGCCTTAGCTATATCTACAACTAGCTCTTTCATCATATCCAACATCTCCTATTATTTAGAAGTTTTAACACCGTTCTGCTCTAATAATTTTTTAACTGTATCTGTTGGCTGAGCTCCTGTAGCTAACCATTTTTCAGCACTTTCAGTGTTTATTTTAACTACTTTTGGCTCTACTACTGGGTTGTAGTATCCTATTTCCTCTATGAATTTACCATCTCTTGGAGCTCTTGAATCAGCTACTACTATTCTGTAGAAAGGTTTTTTGTTAGCTCCCATTCTTTTTAATCTTATTTTAACTGCCATTACAGCCACCTCCGAAAATTTTTCTATATTTTTGTTTTATTATTTAAAAAAAGGTAATCCGGCAAAACCGCCCCTTTTCTTCTTACCTTTGCCACCAGTCATTCCTGTAAACATCTTCATCATTTTTTTCATTTCATTAAGCTGTTTTATAAGTCTGTTTACGTCCTGTACCGATGTTCCGCTTCCTTTCGCTATTCTTTTCTTTCTGGAAGCATTCAGTATAGAAGGATTTCTTCTCTCTTCTATTGTCATTGACTGGATTATAGCCTTTGTTCTTTTCATTTCTTTTCCATTAAGGTCTACATTTCCAAGCTGGTCCTTTAACTGACCCATACCAGGCATCATACCAAGTATTTTTTCCATCGATCCCATTTTCTGAATCTGCTCAAACTGTGAAAGCAAATCCTCAAAATCAAATTCCTGTTTTCTCAGTTTCTGCTCAAGTTTTTTTGCTTCTTCAAGATCGACTGTTTCCTGGGCTTTTTCTATAAGACTCAGAACATCACCCATGCCAAGAATTCTTGAAGCCATTCTGTCCGGATGGAAAGGTTCTATATCGTCAAGTTTTTCACCCATACCTATGAATTTTATAGGTTTGTTTGTTACAGCTCTTATAGATAGCGCTGCACCACCTCTTGTATCACCATCAAGCTTTGTAAGAACAACACCGTCTATTCCAAGAGCTTCATTGAAGCTTTCTGCAACATTTACGGCATCCTGTCCTGTCATTGCATCGACAGTAAGAAGTATCTCATGAGGTTTAACCTCAGCTTTGATATTTTTAAGCTCATCCATAAGAAGTTCGTCAACATGAAGTCTACCGGCAGTATCTATTATTACTATATCGTTTGAATTCGCTTTTGCGTGTTCAAATCCGGCCTTTGCTATATTTACAGGATTTTCCTTGTCTCCCATAGAGAAAACCGGAATATCCAGTTTTTCACCAACTACCTGAAGCTGTTTTATGGCTGCCGGTCTGTATACGTCACACGCAACAAGAAGCGGCTTTTTACCCTGTTTTTTCAGGTATCCACCAAGTTTTCCAGAAGTAGTTGTCTTACCTGCCCCCTGAAGACCAACCATCATTATTACTGTAGGTGGCTTCGATGATATCATTATCTTACTCTGAACATCACCCATAAGTGCAGTAAGCTCTTCATTGACTATCTTTATAACATGCTGACCTGGTGTTAAGCTCTGCATAACCTCCTGACCAACACATCTTTCCTGTACCTTCTTTATAAATTCCTTTACAACTTTGAAGTTTACGTCTGCCTCTAAAAGAGCCAGCTTAACTTCTCTCATTGCATCTTTTACATCCTTTTCAGAAAGCTTTCCCTTTGATTTAAGTTTGCCGAAAGCGTTCTGAAGTTTATCAGATAATCCTTCAAATATCATTCTATTATCCCCCTGCATATTTCTTCTATTTTTTCCAGTTCAGGGATTAAATCCATGCACTCTTTTCTTTCAGAAAGAGTACATCTAATGTCAACAATTCTATCTTTTATAAGATTTATTGTCTCTTCCTGTTTCTGAAGCTTAGATACAAGATGAAGTTTTTGTTCATATTCCTTCATTGTCTTTTCAGATCTTTTGAGCGTATCGTACACACCCTGTCTTGATACGTTCAGATTTTCACTTATTTCACCCAATGAATAGTCCTCCTCATAATAAAGAGAAACTATTTCTCTCTGTTTTTCAGTAAGTAAATCCTTATACTGCTCAAACAGCTGTCCAACCTCTATCATCTTATCAAGATTCATATCTTCACTTCCTAAAGTAAATAGTGTAAAGGTTAATTACTTTACACTATGATATTTTATATTATTCACCCTGTCTTGTCAACGATTTTTATTGAAAAAATAACTTTTTTGTGTAACAGACTAGTTTCCAAAAAGAGCGTCTGTAAATGAATCAGCATCAAAATCCTGAAGATCTTCAACTCTTTCACCTACACCTATAAGTTTTACAGGTACGTCAACTTCTGATTTAACAGCAAGAACTACACCACCTTTTGCAGTTCCATCAAGTTTTGTAAGAGCTATTCCCGTTATATCTGCCACCTCTTTGAATGTTTTCGCCTGCACAACCGCATTCTGTCCTGTTGTAGCATCAACTACAAGAAGCACCTCTCTTTTTGCTTCCGGGAATTCTCTGTTTATTATTTTGAATATTTTTCCAAGCTCATTCATAAGATTTGCTTTATTATGAAGTCTTCCTGCTGTATCACAGATAAGTACATCCACATGTCTTGCTTTTGCAGCTTTTATAGCGTCAAATACAACAGCACCTGGATCAGCTCCCTCCTGATGCTTAACTATATCAGTACCTGTTCTTTTTGCCCATATATCAAGCTGCTCTGTCGCTGCTGCTCTGAATGTATCAGCTGCTGCAAGCATAACCTTTTTCCCCTCTGATTTATATCTTGAGGCAAGTTTTCCTATAGTTGTAGTTTTACCGACACCATTTACTCCAACCATAACTATTATGCATGGAGATGGTTCTACGTCAAGTTTACATTCTCCATTGCTAAGTATTTCTCTAACTATTGATTTAAGTTCATCTCTTACCAGCATAGGATCAGTTATTTTCTTTCTTCTTACTCTGTCTTCAAGCTGTTCTATTATTTCCATTGTAGTGTTTACACCTACATCTGCTGTTATAAGTACTTCTTCAAGGTCTTCAAAAAGTTCTTCATCAACGCTTGTGTATGATTTTAAAACCTCGTCTATTCTGTCTGTTATACCCTGTTTTGCCTTTTCAAGTCCTTTTTTAAGTCTTGCAAAAAGACCTTCTTTTTTTTCTGTAGGTTTTTCTCTTCCTTCATTAAGCTCAACTGTACTTTCTTTTACAGAAACATCTTCAGTAACTTCCTCTACAGAAATAGTTTTCTCAGATACTTCAAGTTCAGTTTCTTCAACAGTGTTGTATTCCGTTTCAGAAATCTCATCTGATTCAGTATTATCAGTTTCTTCTTTTATATCTTCTGTTTTTTCAGCTTCAGAGTCTGCCACTTCTTCCTCTACCTTATTTTCTTCCTCTATAGAAACAGTCTCATCATTTATTATTTCCTCTGTTTCCACTTCAGAGGATTCAGTTTCCTCGTTTACTGATATCTCCTCTATTTTTTCTTCTTCTTTTTTACTTTTGCCAAATCCAAACAGTTTTTTAAACATAAATACCTCCACTATCTTAAGTCTGTCATTTTTTCGGCTTCATCAAGTTTTACACTTATTATTTTTGATACACCTTTTTCCTGCATAGTTACACCATATATGTATTCAGCAGCCTGCATAGTTCCTCTTCTGTGAGTAACAGCTATAAACTGTGTTCTTTCTGAAAGTTCATTCAGGAATTTTCCGAATCTATATACATTTATATCGTCAAGAGGAGCCTCTATCTCGTCAAGTATACAGAAAGGAGTCGGTCTTGAAAGTATTATCGCAAAAAGTATGCTTATAGCAGTAAGTGCCTTTTCTCCACCTGAAAGAAGGTTTATATTTTTCATTTTCTTTCCCGGAGGCTGAGCTGTTATAATTATATCACTTTCAAGTATGTTTTCTTTATCTTCAATAGAAAGATGTCCCTTTCCACCTCCGAAAAGTTTAGAATATACTTCCGAAAAATTCTTTGATATTTCCTCAAATTTTATCTTAAACTCAGATTTCATATTTGTCTCAAGTTCATCTATTAGAGATTTTATTGAGCCTATTGAATCTTCAAGGTCTGATTTCTGTTCACTGTAAAGATCAAATCTTTCTTTTATAGAAGTATATTCTTCTATTGCATCCAGATTGATGTTTCCAAGACCTTTTATTTTTCTTTTCAGAGATTCAATTTCTTTCTTTGTAATAGATATCGTATCGTCTCTCATATCACAGGCCTGAACAAATGTCATTTCATACTGTTCAAATAGTCTGTTGAGATAATTATCCTTACCTGATTTAAATCTCTCAAGTCTCGATTCAACCTTAAACCTTTCTTCCCTCAAGTCAAGAAGTTCTCTTTCCATGTTTTTAAGGGTTACAGATGATTTATCATATTTTGATTTCATTTCATCTCTGGATAATTTTTTGTTTTCAAGTAATGAAATGGCCTCTGAAAGCATTGATGAAACTTTTTCTTTTTCCTTTGTTTCATTATTCTTTTGTTCATCCAGAATTTTTATACTTTCTTCGTCTGCTTTTATTTCATCTAAAAGTCTGCTTATATTATTTTCTGTTTCTTTGTTCTCTCCATCGAGTCTCTCTATTTCAGAATCCATTGATTCTATCTCTTTTTTAACAGAGATAAGCTCTCTGTTCATAGCTTCAAACTCTTCTCTTTGAGAATCATATTTTTTTCTAAGTTCTATAAGCTGTTTAGAAAGTTTTTCATCCTCTTTTCTATCATTTTCAATCTGATTATCAACTTTATCTGCTTCCAATTTTATTTCTTTTATTTTAGAAACAGTATAATTCATATTAGAGCTTATACTCTCTCTTTCTCTTTCCAGCTTTTCTATAGATTCATTACATCTTTTTATATCATTTCTTATATTTGAAAGTTCAGCTTCTCCTGAAGTTATCTCTCTTTCAGTATGCAATATATTTTCTGAAAGTCTTTCTTTTTCAGTGTTGAGATTTTTATAATCAGATTCAAGTTTATACCTGCTGATTTTCTCATCTGCTATAATAGTTTTTATTTTTTCTATTTTATCTTTGTATTCATCTATAAGTCTTCCTCTTGAAAGTATACTTGTAGATCCTTTTATACTACCACCTGTCATAGCTCCCCCAGGATTGAATATTTCACCATCCAGTGTGGCTATTTTAAACTTGTAGTCTGTATCTTTCGCAAATTGTATAGCATCATCCATATCTTTTGCTACAAGAGTTTTTCCAAGCAGATTTTCAACTATGTTTCTGTATTTTTCATCACAGATTACAATATCAGATGCGATTTCTACCGATATATCTGATTTTACTCTATCCATGTCAATTCTAAGAGGTTTTATTATATTTACAGGAAGGAACGTTACTCTCCCACCTTCTACTTTCTTCAGATATTCTATCGCTTCTTTTGCACTCTGCTCGTCTTCTGTTATAATATTCTGCATAGCTGCACCAAGTGCTGATTCTATAGCTTTTTCGTATTTTTCGGATACTTTTACAACCTGTGCAACAGCACCATCTATGCCTCTCAAATGATTATTCTTCAGTACTTTTTTTACACCTTTTTTGAATCCCTCGTACTGATTTTCCATATCTACATATATATCAAGTTTTGACTGATTGTCATTTCTCTCAAACTGCAGCTTGGTTATCCTATCATTTATAGAGCTTATATCTGATGTCACACTTTCTATATCAGACGTATTTTTTTCTATTTTATTTTTTATATCAGTTTTTTCTTTATTTAAATTCTGAATTCTTTCTTCTGATATCTTTTCTGCTTTTTTATAGGACTTTTTATCAAGTTCAATCTGTTCTGTTTCATTATCTATATCCTGCCATCTGTTCTCCATATTTTCTCGGTTTGTTTCAAGAACAGATAATCTGTTGGATATTTCCTGACTTGTGTTCATTGCCTGTATCACTCTATCTTTTATCTCTTCTATATTTTTTTCTATACTTTCAATCTGCTCTTTATTTACTTTATTAGAAGTTCCACTTTTTTCAATTTTTTCTTCAGATAGAGTCATATCAGAAATTTTTTGAGTTTTCTCAACTTCTTTTTCCTTTATTTTGGCTGTATTGATATCTATATTATTTTTTCGATCCTGTATCTCTCTATTTTTTCTCTCTATTTCATTTCTTTTGTTGTTTCTTCTTTCCTCTATAAGATTTAACTCAGCATCTTTCTTGTTTACAACTTCTCTCAGAGATGATACATATTCTCCGTCTTTTTCTATATCTGAATCAGCTATTCTCATATCTTCATCAATATCTACAAGATTTTCTTCTTCTAATTTTACTTTCCTGATGTATTCTGAAATTTTCTCGTCTTTTTCTTTTAGCTGTTTTTCAGTTTCCTTTACTTCTTTTTCTATCCTATCTATCTCTCTAAGGAAGCTATTTACTTCTAGAACCTTTAGATTTTTGTCTAACTCCACAAACTGCTCGGCTTTTTCCTTTTGAATTTTCATAGGGCCAATCTGTTTTTCAAGTTCAAAATATATATCGTTTATTCTCTCGAGGTTTTCAGATGTATTTTTAAGATTTTTTTCAGCCTCAAGCTTTCTATATCTGTATTTTGATATACCACAGGCTTCATCAAATACTTTTCTTCTTGAAGAACCTGTTGTATTCAATATATCATCTATTTTTCCCTGCTCAATTATAGAATAACTGTCTTTTCCTACTCCAGTATCAAGAAAAAGTTCTTTTATATCCTTCATTCTGCACTGTTTTCCATTTATGAAAAACTCACTTTCTCCACTCCTGTAGGCTCTTCTTTTTACTGTTATTTCAGTAAATTCAAGATCTATTTCTCCATCACTGTTGTCTATTGTAAGAGCAGCTTCACAGTAATTCATCGCTTTTTTCTTATCTGAACCTGCAAAAATAACGTCTTCAACTTTATCACCACGAAGACTTTTCATACTCTGTTCTCCAAGAACCCATCTTACAGCATCAGAAATATTACTTTTTCCACTTCCATTTGGTCCAACTACAGCTGTTATACCTTTGTTGAATACAATTTCTGTTTTCTCCGGGAATGATTTGAACCCTCTAAGCTCAATCCTTTTTAAGTGCATTCACCTGTCCCCTTTCTGATAATTTATAATTCGTATATCTTATAAAGTTCTCTGTATATTGAATCAATATCGATTTTCTTTACAAGATTTCCATCAGCATATATAAGCATCATATCATCCGATATATCCATTTCAACAGCTTTCATAGATGCATTATATTTATTTCTGATATACTGCACATTTGATTTTTTGTTTCCTATTACCTTTGATATATTTTTTCTGGAAACACCTATTTTTATTTCAGATACATCCGTACCCGAAATAATACTATCTATATAGTCTTTTATCATTTCAGATTCTACAAGTTCTCTAAATGCAGGATGATATGGTCCAGCCACTACATCTTTTCCTTCCTGTATATCATCTGTCGCCTGAAGCCCAACTCTTATAACATTTATATTGTGCATATTATAAAGAACAAGAAGTTTTTTTACTATAGATATACTCTTTTCAAGGTCAAGCGGTTTATATTCTCCACTTTCAAGCAATCTTTCAAGACCTGTCTCCTTTATAACAAGTGTCGGATATATTCTTACACAGAATGGATTCATTTTTATAAATTCCTTTGCTGTATAAATACATTTTTCTTCAGTATCTGATGGAAGTCCAACCATCATCTGAAGACCGAGATTTATTTCATGCTTCTTTATAAGTTCGGCACTTTTATATACCACCCGGGCACTATGACCTCTTACACTATCGACAAGAACATTCTCATCAAGAGACTGTACCCCTAACTCTATTATTGTAGTTCCATATGATTTTACCATTTCAAGAATTTCATCATCTATGCAGTCCGGTCTTGTAGACATTCTTATATCCTGAACCACACCTTTATCTACATATTCTTTGGCTACGGCAAGAAGTGATTTCTGTATTTCCGGATCAATAGCCGTAAAACTTCCACCAAAAAATGCTATTTCAACTGAAGCATCAGGATCTATTGTAGGAAGACATTTTTCTATTATATCTCTTACATCATCAGGAGTAACTGTAGTACATACACCTGTTATTTTCTGCTGATTACAGAATATACAGTCGTGCGGACAACCCTGATGTGGAACAAAAATAGGTATTATTCTCTTTTTCATTATTCTTCCTCCACAAAACTTTTTCCAAAAATATTCTCAAGTGCTGCTCTTGCTGCATCCTGTTCAGCTTCTTTTTTACTTTTTCCACTTCCACTTCCAAGACTTTTTTCATTTACTCCGGCCATCATTACAAAAGTCTTGTTGTGGTCAGGACCAATCTCTTCTATAAGTCTATACCATATATTACTTGCTCCATTTTTCTGAAGTTCCTCCTGAAGCTGAGTCTTGTAATCCTTGTACATTTTTCCATCAATAGAATCTTTTATTATATTTCTAAGATTTGAAAGTATAAACTTTGATGCAGGCTCCATTCCTCCATCAAGATAAATAGATGCAATAAGCGCCTCAAATGCATCTGCAAGAATAGATTTTCTCTCTCTTCCACCTGTGATTTCCTCTCCCTTTCCAAGAAGAAGGTGACTTCCAAGATCTATTTTTCTGGCAGCTCTGCTTAACGACTCTTCACATACTATATTTGCTCTAAGTTTTGTAAGTTCCCCCTCCGGAACAGATGTTTCTTTTTTGAATATATAATCACTTATTACAATTCCAAGTACAGAGTCTCCTAAAAACTCCATTCTTTCATTGTATCTGAAATTTTTATTTTCATTGGAATATGAACTGTGAGTAAGTGCTTCAAGTACATAATCTCTATTTTTAAATCTATATCCTATGACATCTTCAAGGCTGTCTATATTTTCCTTTATCTCTCTGAATGAAATATCATTTCCACTCATACACAAACCTCCCTCTATTAATAATATATTTATCTGTATCATTTATTATCATCAATTGTATCATAAAAAAATGCCTATGAAACAGAAAATCTCATAGGCATTTTTCAATTGCACATAAATTAGACTATTCTTCTTCACAGCAGCAGTCACATGATGAACACTCGTCTTCATCTTCATCATCGAAATCTTCTGCAGAAAGAATTACTTCATCACAATAAGGACATATTATATCTACATCGTCATCGTAAAGTTCATCTTCATCAATTTCCACTAATTCACCGCAATATGGGCATTCCATTTCTATATAGCTGTAGTCTTCGTCGTCATCTTCAAACTCTTCATCAAGATCATCATATAAGTCGTCAAGCTCATCTTCCATATCTTCAACTTCTTCAACAAGATCATCAAAATCTTCTGTAAGGTCGTCAAAGTCTTCTGCAAGCTCCTCAAACTCATCAAATAAATCAGCAAGATCTGAATCCATTTCTTCAACATATTCACGAAGATCTCTATTTTCAGCCTGAAGTCTATCCATTGCATCAGCGAAATGTCCAAGAGTTTCTATAACTTTTGTCATCACCTTTCCAGTGTTGCCGTCTGCAGCTATTTCCATTCCCTCAGCTAATCCTTTTAGATACGCAACGTCTTCTTTTAAATGTTTCATGTAATACCCCTCGCCTTCATTTTTATTTAATCAGAGAGTCATATACAAAGACTCTTCAATTATAAATTAATTAGTTGTTTACTCTTGATAGATATTCACCTGTTCTTGTGTCTATTTTTATCTTGTCTCCTTCGTTTATGAATAAAGGAACCTGTACTACTGCACCAGTTTCAACTGTAGCTGATTTAGTTACGTTACTTGCAGTATCTCCTTTTATTCCTGGCTCAGTTTCAGTTACTTCAAGCTCAACAAAGTTTGGTCCTTCTACCTGGAATGGGCTTCCCTGGAAGAATCTTATTGTAGCTATTTCATTTTCTTTCATGAATTTTATAGCATCTTCAACCCGCTCATAATCTAGAGGTATCTGATCATAAGTTTCTTCATCCATGAAGTAGTATAATTCACCGTCATTGTATAGATACTGCATCTGCTTAGTTTCTATCTGAGCTTTAGGGAATTTATCACTTGGGTTGAAAGCTTCCTCTCTTATAGCTCCTGTTATAAGGTTTTTATATTTTGTTCTTACGAAAGCTGCACCTTTTCCAGGTTTAACGTGCTGGAAATCAACAACTAGACATGGCTGTCCGTCTTTTTCAAAAGTTACACCTTTTCTAAATTCACTTGCTGTTACCATATTGTCCCTCCATATAATTAAATATTAAAACCGCATCGGTTAAACTATATTATGCCTTTTTATAAGAATTCATAATACTTCTAATATCATAATATCATATATGGCACGTTATTAACAAGTATTTTAATGCTTTAGGTATTTATTTTAAGTACTTCCGAATTAATTTCATATTTAGCATATTACGTATCTTTAATTTCTAACATTTCTCATTCTAATCGATATAAATTTTTCGTATAAACTATCATCCAGTTTCATTACAAGCTTTAGTTCTACTGTTTTTCCTACTTTATACTGTCTTACCTGTAGAGTATCTATATATGTACCTATTTCGTATACACTTCCTCCCTTATGAACAGATATTTTATTATTTGAGGAAGAAATCCTTATAGATAATTTTTCATTATATATTGTTCCCGATTCATTTTTTAGATACTGAGATAACTCTATTCTATCTATGTTTCTAAACTCCTCATCAGCTGATATTATTGTATTTCCCTTGTAAAATTTTATCGACTCCGAATTTCTCATCTCTCTTTTTATAAATCGTTCAATCTCATTTGCCTGTTCGTACAATTCCACATAACAATCATCTTTTTCTATAATTTTTGTTGAATTTTCCATAGCTGATGCCACAGAAAGCATAACACAAAGGGATATACATATCGAAATCGCAGCTTCTACAAAAATATATCCCTTTCTTTTCTTTATATACTTTTTATTCATTATTTCTCCTCCTTTAAAAGAATTCTCCCTGTTGGAGGAGTGATGGTTATTGTCCTGTTTATATCTCCAGGACCTTCTATATATACAGTTCCTGCATCAGGACAACTTCCGGATTCTCTGAACTCTATTTCACTCTTTCTGTATCTCGATTTTATACCTTTTGGAAAATATACTGTCTTTTTCGTACTATTAAAATCCCTTATCTTGTATCCATATCCATCCTTATCATTAAAAAATCTGAGTTTATATCCACTTCTACCAGATACTGCACAATTTTTAACATACCTTATATCAGAACATAACATACCTGCCCGACCTCTGTTTATTGCATCACTATTGTCTGAAAATACTACAGCTGTACTTAAAAGCATAACCGCCAGTACATATCCGATTATAAGTTCTGTAAGATTCAAAAAACTCACCCCTCATCAGTACTCCCTATCTATTCGGAATACAATTGCATCCTCTGCATTATAATGCTCTACTGTTTCTGCATCTTCAATCCGATCTATTTCTTCATCCGTTTTTTCTTCATTATTTACCCCGGTCGCACTTTCTTCATTATTATTCTTTTGATTTTCTTCTTCCGGTTCTTTTTCTTCCTCTTCTTTAAACAGATTGTATAAATCTACATTTACCTGAATATCCTTTTTTACATCTTTATTTGTACAGCTGCATATAATTATAAATTTGTACCGTCCGGAACCATTTTGTATTATTTCTCCATTCTGTACTTTTATCTTTGCTCCTTCTATCGGTATGATTTCACTATTTTCTATATATTCGATATATTCATTTCTTCCAGCTGTGCTTTCTATAAGACTTTTAAACTGACCTCTTTTTGAACATCTGTCATAAAATGATTGTGTAATTTCTATTACCCTTGCTTTGACTACTATAGAAACTCCTTCTGCTCTTCTCAGGATATTTTCAGACTCTACTACCATATTCCTTGATATATACCGACTTTTTATCCTTTCATGCACAGAGATACACATCACTGTTATAAGTGTCAAAACTACAAGAGATGCTATACATACACTTCCTTTTCTTTTATGCGGATATTTTTTCATATCCTTCCACCTCTATTCTATAATATCCATCATCTATGACAACTTCCGCTTTGTATATATCCCTTTTTTCATCGATACATAATATCCTGCATATAGCCTTATATCCCTCTTCTGTGTTCAGTATGTATACACCTGGATTTGTATTTATTCCATTTTCTATATCCTCAAGCATAATATTCAGTTCTCTTTCAGCTACATATACATAATCATTTTTTTCTATGCTGTCTGATGTCGAGTCTGATAAATCATATACCGATACAGATAACATATATACTATCAATATCATCACTGATAGCGCCGCCAGTGAGTCAATTACTACAAAACCATTTCTTCTATTTTTCAGTATTAGATTTTTAGATATTGTTTTTATATTTATTCCGGCTTTTATTTACAATCATCTCCCTCAATTCTTTTGCTGTATCCTTGTCTATAATACACTCATTCCATATTTCAAATGCTGTTATTCCCTGATTTATAAGCATCTCTATTCCATAAATTGTATCAAGTGAATTTTTTTCAGCCCATTTTATAAATTCAGTACGGTGTGGTTTGTAGACTATGTCATATACAACAGTATCTGATGATACAGATATACCAGCATCTACTGGACAATCATCACTTTCCATACCCACTGATGTTGTATTTATCAGAAAATCAGCATTTTCTATATCTTCTTTTGATACTGATTCTGATGATATAGACACAGATATTTCAAAATTTACATCCAATATATCCTTTATTATCTGTGCCTTTTCTATACTTCTGTTTCTCAGCTCTATATGTCCCGCTCCCTCTGATGCCAATTCAACTGCTATACTTCTGCACGCACCACCTGCTCCAAGTATAATTATTTTTTTCCCTTTTATTTCGTAGCCCCTGTCCTTTATCGCCTTTACAAATCCAGTTCCATCTGTATTGTATCCTTTTAGAATACCACCTATATTTTTGACAGTATTTACTGCTCCTATTATCTTTGCATTTTCATCTATCTCATCGAGAAATTCCATAATATCAATTTTGTGAGGTATTGTAACATTGAATCCCCCTATATCCATAAGTTTCACAGCATCGATGAATCTTTTTAGATTTTCCTTTTCTATTCTATTGCACATATATACACCATTTATATTTTCTCTATCAAAAAGATAATTGTGTATATCTGGAGATAAACTGTTAGAAACAGGATCTCCTATCAGGCAGTAAAGTCTAGTATCCGCATTTATATTCATATTGTTCTCCTTTCATATCTATTATCGACCGTTTTTTTATTTTTATTCATAAATAAAGTATATCATACAAAATAAGGACCACATTGTATTAATGTGATCCTTATCTTTATATTTATTATACTTATATACTAGCCAGTATCTCTGATATTTCTGTTATATTTTTCTTTCCAAACATTACCTGTTCATCGTTTATTATCATGCATGGTACACTCATTATACTGTATCTGTTTTTAAGTTCTTCAAAATGCATTATATCGTATATACTTACATTTATATTTTTGTTTAATGATGCTGCCCTCTGAACTGCCATTACAAGTTCAGGGCACATTGTGCACGAAAGTGATATAGCTATTTTTATATCTATATTCTTGTCAATAGATTCAATCTTCTCTTTAATTTTTGAATCTATCGGCTGTCCAGGGCCTGCTGCATTGTACAGTGCTATTATAAATGAATTGAACTCATGACCTCCTGGAACTGCACAGTATCTTATACCCGTATATTCTCCATTTCCATTGTATATCATCATTGATGATGGCTCATCATCAGAAATTTCCTCATATACAAATTTTATCTTGCCACACAGTTTTGAAAACTCCTCAGAAAAACCTTTCAACTCATTTGAAAATGCTGTGTTATTCAGATTTACTTTTACAGTTATATTATTTTCAAACTTCTCAAATACAGGTTTTAGAGATTCCTTTATATTGTCGTCTATAAATGAGTCTGAAGATATGTTCTCAGAAGTTTCTTTGTTTACTTCTGGCTTTGATTTTTTCATAGGTTCTCTTTTTATGCCGTATTTTCTGTGAACAGCGTATATGTCTTTTTCAAGAGATGTGGCTGCAATTGCTCCATCTGAAACAGCAGTTACAACCTGTCTAAGATTTTTTATACATATATCTCCGGCTCCATATACTGCGTCCTCAGAAGTTTTCTGATTTCTGTCTGTTACAAGATATCCCCTTTCGTCTGTTTCAAGTACATCTTTGAATAATTTATTTGCTGGTTCATATCCGGCAAATACAAACATTCCAAAATTCTCTCCGTTTTGAGAATCATATCTGTATATTTTCCCTTCTTTTTTGTCTTCAAATACAGCGTACTGAAGAGATGACTCTCCACCTACTTCTTTTACTTCTGTATTGTACCTTACTTCTATCAGATCATTTTTAAGAACTTCTTCTACAATAGACTCGGCACAAGTAAAACTTTCACCTCTTACAAGAATAGTTACCTTTCTGGCGTATTTTGTAAGAAATATCGCTTCTTCGGCAGCTGCAAATCCACCACCTACTACAAATACTTCCTTGCCGGTGAAAAACTCACCGTCGCACGTTGCACAGTAGGCAACTCCTCTTCCTCTGAATTCTTCTTCGCCCTTAAATCCAGCTCTTCTAGGCGATGCTCCCGTTGCAAGTACTATACCGTATGTTTCTATTTCGCCTTTATCAGTATATATTTTTTTGACTTCCCCGCTGAAATCTATTTTTTCGACCTGTGCAAGCATAAACTCCGCTCCGAAGTTTTCCGCCTGTATTCTCATCCCTTCAGTAAGCTTTTTACCATCTGTACTTATAATCCCCGGATAGTTTACAACCTCAGAAGTTATAGTTATCTGTCCTCCAAATTTTTCTTTTTCTATTACAAGTACAGTGTACTGAGCTCTTGCAAGGTATATGGCAGCTGCAAAACCTGCCGCACCTCCACCGATTACTACAGCATCGTATTTTACCATAAAATCCCTCCTATATTTAAGGGCGGCACCTGATGATGCCACCCCACTCTTTTTTATAAAAGTCCTACAAGATCAAGACTTGGTTTTAATGTTTCAGCACCTGGCTTCCATTTTGCAGGGCAAACTTCATCTCCATGCTCTGCAACAAACTGAGATGCCTGTACTCTTCTGAATATTTCCTCTGCATTTCTTCCTATATTTCCTGCTATAACCTCGTATGCAACTATTTCTCCCTCAGGGTTTACTATAAAGTCTCCTCTTTCAGCTATTCCCTGATCTTCTATCATTACATCGAAATCTCTTGCAAGTTTTCCTGTAGGATCTGCAAGCATTGCGTACTGTATTTTCTTTATTCTATCTGAAGCATCGTGCCATGCTTTGTGTACAAAATGTGTATCGCATGATACTGAATATATATCACAGCCTATAGACTGGAAATCCTCGTATTTATCTGCAAGGTCTTCAAGCTCTGTTGGGCAAACAAACGTGAAGTCCGCTGGATAGAAGAAGAATAAACTCCATCTTCCTTTTATATCCTCAAGTGTAACCTCTTTGAATTCACCGTTTACATAGGCCTGAACCTTAAAATCACTTACTTTTTTTCCTATTAATGACATAGTATTCCTCCTTTTGATTTTATTATTTTATATTAAAGGCTTTTATTCCCGGATATACAGCCGCATTTCCAAGTTCTTCCTCTATTCTAAGAAGCTGATTGTATTTTGCAACTCTCTCACTTCTGCTAGGTGCTCCTGTTTTTATCTGGCATGTATTAAGTGCAACTGCCAGGTCAGCTATTGTTGTATCCTCAGTTTCACCTGATCTGTGAGATGTTACTGCAGTATATCCCGCCTTGTGGGCCATTTTTATAGCTTCAAGTGTTTCTGAAACTGTTCCTATCTGGTTAAGTTTTATAAGTATTGAGTTGGCAGATGAGTCGTTTATTCCTTTTTCAAGTCTCTCTGTATTAGTTACAAATAAGTCATCTCCTACAAGCTGTATTCTATCTCCCAGAACTTCTGTCATATACTTCCATCCATCCCAGTCTTCCTCATCAAGACCGTCTTCTATTGAATATATCGGATATTTATCGCAAAGCTCTTTCCAGTGCTGAACAAGTTCTTCTGATGTGAATTTTTTCTTGCATTTTGGAAGTATATATTCTCCTTTGTTTTCACCCTTCCATTCACTCGCTGCAGCATCCATGGCAAGTACAAAATCTTCTCCAGGTTTGTATCCTGCTTTTTCTATTGCTTTTAATATATATTCTATTGCCTCTTCATCGCTTTCAAGGTCAGGTGCAAATCCACCTTCATCTCCTACAGATGTCGCAAGTCCCTCTGATTTAAGTATTGCCCGTAGAGAATGGAATACCTCAGCACACCATCTAAGAGCTTCTGAAAAACTCTCTGCACCTACTGGCATTATCATAAACTCCTGTACATCCACAGTATTAGGTGCATGTGCTCCACCGTTTAATATATTCATCATAGGTACAGGAAGTCTGTTTGCATTTATTCCTCCTATAAATCTATACAGTGGTATCCCAAGAGACTCTGATGCTGCTCTTGCAGATGCTATAGATACTGCAAGTATTGCATTTGCTCCGAGATTTGACTTATCCTTTGTTCCATCTGCATCTATCATGGCCTTATCTATTGCATATATATCTGATGCATCCATTCCAACCAGTACATCATTTATAGTCGTATTTATATTTTCAACAGCTTTTAAAACTCCTTTTCCAAGGTATCTTTTTCCGTCCTTATCTCTAAGTTCAAGTGCTTCAAATTCTCCTGTAGATGCTCCACTCGGTGCAGCCCCTCTGGCCTTTGTTCCATCCGCAAGTGTAACTTCAGCCTCTACTGTAGGATTTCCCCTTGAATCTAATATTTCTCTTCCTGATATATTTATTATTTTAAGTTTTTCCATTTTTAGTTCCTCCTAATTCAATTAAGAATAGTGTATATAAGGATTTCCGTATAGATGACAACTGAGAAAAAATCTATACGGAGGATCCTTATGATTTATCCAGCTCGTCGAAGTTTATCGACCTATACTTAAAATAGCATTTTTAAAAAGCACTGTCAATGATATTAATTATCATTTTCTATTATATTGTGATAAATTTTCAGAAGAGTAAAATGATTAAATTTTTATAATAAGGGTACAGATGCTTTTGTATAGATTTTAAAAATATATAATTATCTTATAAAGTTTCATATATATACTATTGATATAGGTTTTTATATTCACTCCAATAAAAAAATAGCCCCTTATTTTCATAAAAGGCTATTTTCTATTTATTATTTATCTCTATTCACTTTTTTCTTCTATAGATTTTCTAAGCATCCAATCTACATCGACGTCCACATCAAGTTTCATCTTAACTATCTGTCTTGGATGAGGAGCTGATTCTATCGGCTCTCCATCTTCATTGTACATCTCAAGTATTTTTGCGTACATAGTCTCTTTATATGGAGCCATTATCTCTATATCTTCACCTACAGACATTTTGTTTCTCTGCTCAACTATTGCAAGTCCAGTTTCCTCGTCATGCCCTCTTACTACACCTATAAAATCGTAGTTTCTTACATAAGAAGCTGACTGATAGTTCTGGTCCTCTGTATCCGGTTTTTTAAGATAGAATCCTGTTGTGAAATGTCTATGACTTCCTTTTTTAAGTTCTTCCATCCACATTGGGTTGAATTTCCAGTTTTCAGGATCTTCATAGTATGCATCTATTGCCATTCTGTATGCTCTTACAACTGTAGCTACATAATATGCGGTCTTCATTCTTCCTTCTATTTTAAGACTCATTATTCCAGATTCTATAAGTTCAGGAATATGTTCTATCATACAAAGGTCTTTTGAGTTGAAGAAGAAAGTTCCTCTTTCATCCTCGTATACAGGGAAATATTCACCTGGTCTTTTTTCTTCCATTAGATAATACTGCCATCTGCATGACTGAGCGCATGATCCCTTGTTTGCTTCTCTTCCTGTCATATAGTTACTTATAAGACATCTTCCTGAGTATGAAATACACATTGCTCCATGCATAAATGCCTCTATATCCATATCTGCTGGAGTTTTTTCTCTTATTTCTTTTATCTCATCAAAAGACATTTCTCTGGCAACTACGACTCTTTTTATACCCTGATTGTACCAGAAGTTTGCACTTTCATAGTTTGTTGTATTCGCCTGTGTACTCAGATGAAGTTCCATATCAGGTACTACTCTTTTTGCAACACTTATAACTCCCGGGTCAGATACTATTATCGCATCTACTCCTATTCTCTGAAGTTCAAGAAGATACGCGTCAAGTTCTTTGAAGTCCTCGTTGTGAGGTATTATATTTACCGTAACATATACTTTTCTATCTCTTTCGTGTGCAAATTTTACACCCTCTGCCATATCTTCTATGCTGAAGTTTTTGGCAGCAGATCTCATTCCGAATACCTCTCCACCTATATATACTGCATCTGCTCCGTATATTATGGCTGTTTTTAATTTCTCTAAATCTCCTGCAGGTGCAAGAAGTTCTGCTCTCTGCTGTTTATTTATCATCTTTTCTTTCTCCCTCCTTATAACTAAGCGCTACCCCATCTCCTATTGGTATAAGCGATGTACTAAGATAGTCGCAACTACATATATAATCCAGATAGTTTCTCATTCTTTTTACTATCGTCTTCTTTCTTCTTACCACAAAATCGTCGTGCGCAACCATTCCTTTGTATAAAATATTGTCAGAAACAACAAGTCCTCCTGTTTTTACCTTGTCTATTACAAGATCGAAGAACAACTGATACTGTCCTTTTGCAGCATCTATAAATACCATATCAAATTCTCCATCCACTGACTTTAATGTTTCCTCTGCATCGCCTTCAAGTATTGTGATGTTATTTTCAAGTCCGGCTCTTTTTATATTTTCCTTTGCCTTTTCTATCATTTTTTCGTTTCTTTCAGTAGTTATTATCTCCACGTCAGGCCCTGCTATACTCGCAAAGAATATAGATGAATAACCTATAGCGCATCCTACCTCAAGAATTCTCTTTGGTTTTGTCAGCTTGAGCATAACCTTAAGAAGGTCGGAAACCTCTTTGTGAATTATTGGAACACTATTTTCCTCGGCATATATCTCAAGCTCTCTCAAAAGTCCATCCTTTTCCTGAAGAGTTTCTCTTATATACTCTTCTACAAGATCATTGACTATATTGCTCATTATATCTCCCTTTCTTTTACAGCAACTGAATTTCGCTGTTATTTTTATAAGACTTATTTATTTTTTTCTCTTTGTTCTTTGTACCGTTTCTCATTTTTTAGATGTTCTTTATATGTTTTTGCATAGTTGTTTCCACCGCCATCTGTTTTTGCTACAAAATACAGATAATCTGTATCCGCCGGCTCAAGAGCTGCCTCTATCGATTCTATAGACGGATTCGCTATAGGAGTAGGTGGAAGTCCTTTGTATTTATATGAATTGTATGGAGATTCTATTTTAAGGTCGTCATAGCTTACAACCTGTTTTCTCTCTCCAAGTGCGTACTGTATTGTAGCATCAGACTGAAGTGCCATATCTATCTTTAATCTATTGTAAAATACACTAGCTATAAGAGGTCTATCTTCATCAAGTACTGCCTCTTTTTCAACTATAGATGCCATTTTTATAACATCATAGAAATCCAGTTTTTTATCTTCCTGTATTTTTCTGTATTTCTCGCTGTACTCTGAATCGAACTTGGCAAGCATTTTTTCTATTATTTCCTGCTCTGTATCGTCTTCATTGCAGTAATAAGTACTTGGATAAAGGAATCCCTCAAGACTTGTTATTTTTTCGTCGTCAAGGAATGAAAACTTATCCCTGAATTTTGAAGGTGATGATATCAGTTCTTTATATACACTTTCCTGACCAAGTCCAAGACCTACAAGAGTATCTATTATTTCCCGGGAAGTTTCTCCTTCCTTCACTGTTACTTTAGGACCCGAATGATAGTTTTTACCGTCGGCTATATCATTTATTATCTCTTCATTTGTATATGCCTGTGTAAAAAGATATTCTCCCGCTTTAAGTTCAGCTCCTCTACCACTTCTTTTCACGTTTAATTTGAATACTGTTTCATTTTTTATAAGTTTTGCATCTTTCAGTATTTCTGCCATCTGATTTAAACTGGCTCCTTTTGGTATTTCTATAATCACTTTTTTTTCTGCATTCACATCATACGGTCCAGACAGATTTGAATATGTGAAATATCCAGCTGCTATAACTACCAATAATACTACTACAGAAACTATCCGTAATTTTCCTTTTTTTCCTGATTTTGAATTATTCATATTAATCTCTCCTGTATAAGTTTAACTTTTTATAGTTTGCTTATCTTATATATTATACGGCTGCTTATGATAAATTTCAAATCATTTTGTGTTATATATAGTTAATTTATATTTTTACCAAATATTTTTTATTTTCTAAAATATCTCTTTGCAAAATAAAAACCCGACCTGACAAGATCGGGAATGTTATAAATATTTATAAATTGTTTTATTATTGCTATTTTCTTGGATGTTTTGTACTCATTTCTTTTCTTATATTTGCATCTATACAGTTTATATAAGACTGTATACTAGCAAGATTGCTGTTTCCAAGAATTCTGTTTACTGTAGCTATATTGGCCCCATGATTTATCATATGTATAGCAAATGAATGTCTAAGCATAGTTGGATTTATATTTTTATTTATATTGGCCTTCTGTGAATATTTTTTAATTATTTTCCACAGTCCCTGTCTTGTAAATCTTTTTCCCAAAGAGCTTACAAACAAAGCGTTTTCTTCATTGTCTGCAAGTTTCGGTCTCGAAATTTCAATATATCTGCTTAGATATATTCTTGTAGTATCTATTATTGGTATAACTCTACTGTGCTTAGGTGTTTTACATATTATATGATCAAGTTCATCTGAAACATCAGATAAATTAAGTTCTACAAGCTCAGATACTTTCATTCCTGTTCCATAAAGAATCTCAAATATCGCCTTGTCCCTTATTCCAAGTTCTGAATTCATATCATCAAACGATAAAAGCTGCTCAACTTCTTTTTCTGTAAGAATTTCCATCTTCTCTTTTTTAACTTTTGGTTTTTTTATATTTCTCGAAGGATCTGTGCCGCTTTTTTTCATAAAAAATAGATAATCATGCAAAGATTTTATCGAAGATGTCATTCTGGCTGCTGTAGAAGCAGATATATTTTCTTTCTCCAATTCTACAAGATAATTAAGTATATCTGCTTCTGTTACATCCTCCAGTGCTATTTTGTTTCTTTCCAGATAATCCGAATATTTTCTAAGATCTGTACCATAAGATGATACTGTATTTGCCGATAGCTTTCTTGTATTTTTTATATACTCTAAATATTCGTTAATAGCTTCCATTTAATACTCCTTTATTCAGTTGTAATCAACAAATAATCAAGCCGGCTATCTATTCGTTCTCTCAGTTATATAATATGCTGCAGTGCTTGCAGAATCAAAAAATTCCTTGTCTTCAGCATATCCTCGCCCCATACTTTTAACTTTAAGTCCATAATGTCCTATATCATCTTCAGCATTGCTGTTTTCCATAAAGACAATGTTGTGTTTTTTGTCTATACCGCTTTTTTCTATCTGTTTTCTTATAGTTTCTTCTTTTTCTCCCCCGTATACAGTAAATACTATATCAGCTTTCTCATTTGCTATTTCTGAAAAAACTGTAATACTGTGATGTGATATTCCTCTATGTCTTTCTCTCATATCAGCAAAACTTATTCTAGGTATTGCCACTGCATTTCCACCAAGTTTTGCAACCGCGTCGATTATATGCCCCTGTTCTATTCCTGTAAATCCGTATTTTGTTCCTGTTCCGGCAATTCCAGGTCCCATGCCAACAAACACTGCATCAGCTTTGACTATTTCCTTTGCTGTTATAAGCGCTGTATATATATTTATACATTCATAATCTCCGCCAAATGCATTGCCTATTGTTATTGTACTATCTATAAGTCCCTTATCCTTTAATGTCGCTACATTAAGGCTGAAATAAATAGGAAGTGCAGCACCATCTGTCATAATATAAACAAGTTTTTTGTCAGGATTGTTCCTTTTGTATGAAGCTGCAAAAGGTGCAAGCATACTATGAAGAGTACCCACTGCAACATACATTCCATCAAGACTTTCAAACTCCTCAAATACATCATGGTATCTGCTTTCATGGTCTTCAACTGAATCGACATTTACCTGCATAGGTGTATATCTAAGTTTCATTATATGTCCATCCTGTTCAAGATCTGATTCAATATTATCCAGATTGACAATTACATAATGATATCCACCTGTTCCCAGCGAAAGTTCAACCGCTGTAGTATTCAGTACAACCTGATCTCCTTCAGATACTTTTCCTGTCATTTTAGGATAGTTATATGCTCTTTGTATATCTCCATTTACATCAACTCTTATATCATCAAGATTTTCATTTTTTCTTCTTACTTCTACTACTCTTCCTATCTTTCTGCTCATCATATGATTTACCTTCCCAATCTGTCTATAAAGTTTAAGACCTTATTGTTTTCAATTATTTTTGTAAGAGAATATTTTTCCGTCAATATATGTATCAGTACAAGGAATATAAGCCACGCTATCTTTACATCATTTGTGTAACCCATAACCATAAGTATTCCTATAGATATTCCAAGTACATTTGAACCTGCGTCTCCCATCATACATCTCGCCTTAAGATCTTCATTAAAATATGCAAGAACATTTGGTACAAGAAGGAATGGTAGAACTTTTACAAATCCGGTAAGAGTTATTATCATAGGTATCATTATTACAAGATATACCTTTATAGCTCTTCCAGGTCTAAGATCCATAAGGTTCATAAGATTTGTTGAAAGTGCTATAACAAGTGTGTTCAGACATAGTTCAAGAAGATTTTCAGAAAAGAATACTGATACAAGTATTCCTATGAATCCACCGAAAAGAGCCTTGAATCCACCTGTTGTAAGTTTTCCTTTGAAAAGACTTTTAAAATGTCCTTTCAGACCACTTACATTTCTGTTTCCTATTATATCGTCCATTATACCTGCAAATGCCATAGAAAAAACAGCTGATACAAATATAAATATATACGCCGCATTTTCTATGCTTCTTACAACAGATGCAAGAAGTATAGCATTTATTGTAAGCATCGGTATAAAAACTATCCCCATACTCACTGGTATCATATCTCCTTTGTAGTTTGGTCTTACTATATCTCCTTCTGTAAGCATCCCCTTAAAAAGAGGTATCATCAGAAATGTAAGAAGAAATCCCAATACGAAAAGTACTGCCATAACAGCATTTCCGTCTATTGCATAAAGTGCCATATATTCCATTATTTAGCACCCCATTCCTTTTTCTTCTGTTTTACTACTTTTTTAATGTGGTAATACTGCTTTCCTCTATGGATAAATCCTTTTAAATCTCTTCCAGTTTCATTGTGTGTCATCTGCACAAGAACTTCTTTTATTCTATATCCCCACTTTAGGATATCTATACTCATTCCTACTTCAACGCCATATCCATAAGGAATTTCATCAAATCTTTCTATTACTTCTCTTTTGAATATTCTCTGTCCTGATATACTTGCATTAAGTTCCACACCTGTCATTTCAAGTACTGAATTTTTGGCAAGACCTTTTACAAATCCCATACCGCCTTTTTTCTTTGCTCTAGGGAACTGTGCGATCGTAACATCTGCTTCATCATCTAAAACAGGTTTTATAAGTTTTATTACTTCAGAAGAACATGAACCAAGATCTGCATCAAGAAATCCTATTATGTCGGCATTTTTTAATGCTTCCTTTATTCCAAAGTTAAGAGCATATCCCTTTCCTCTGTTTCTATCCAATCTGAAAACTTTTACTTTTTCACTTTTTACAGATTTGGCCTCTGATTCTGTATTATCAGAAGATCCATCATCTACAACTATTATCTCGTCTATCTCATCTATACCTATTATACCATTCAGTGTGTTTTTTATTCTTTCACCTTCATTGTATGCAGGTACTATGATACTAGTATAATTATTCATAAAAACCTCCTATTCATCAAAAGGCATTATTGATGCAGCTGTATCTCTTCTTCCGAAATTTCCTACTATATTTTCTTCTGAAAGAAGTGATACAAGTGAATATATACCTGTTTTTTCATTGGTATTATCTACTGTTGCAACTTTTGATGATGCATATTCAGATACATATGAAGTTTTTGAAGATGATGACTCAGCTTCTACAACATATTTATTCTGAGATTTAAGTTTTGATACTATATACTTATCAAGAGCTTCAAACTGTGTCTTTGAATTTTCAGCTTCAGAATCAGTAAGTATTACTGTTGAAGTATATGAAGAATAATTTTCTGAACCTGTAGTAAACTCTATCATTTTAAGATTTTTAAGTGGCTCAAGTTTTTCTTCTGCATCTCCTCTTTTTATACAATCAAATACATATGAAGATACATCTTCAGCTGTTTTCAGATTTTCACCTGTCTCTTTTGCTGCTTTTGCTATTATATTCTTATCTGTAGCTTCTTTGTTGAATACAAGCTCAAACGCAACATTTCCATCATAGTTCATTATTATATTTTTTATGTTGTCCATATTTGAAGTTTTTCCATATGTAGATATAACTCCTATATTTTTTCCTGATAGAGATACTTCTCCCAGCTGCATATCACTTTCATTTACAAAATTTATAAGTTCACTGTATTTTCTCTCTGTTTCAGAAAGAGTTTTCTCTACACCTTCTTTTTCTTCCTTTATACTTCCAAACTCTTTATCAAGCTCACTTATTATTTCTGCCTGCTGTTTGCTGAGTTCTTCATTATTGTTAAGGTTAAATCCTACTATTATACCAACTCCAAGTGCAAGAAATATAGCACCTATTGTTACTACATAGTATTTCATATTTATGTTCATATTTTTCCTCCATAATTCTACATATTAAGCATAAATCTAAGCTTTATCTGCATAATCTGCATAAACTGTTTCATTCCCGGTGAAAGTGATGCAAGTATAAGTACCGGGAAAAGAGCTGTTGCTATAAGCGCCCATATGTATTTTATTTTAAGCTTACTTCTGTAAAGTACGTTTACTCCTTTTGCATCTATAAGCTTTGATCCTATTTTCATTCTTACAAGGAAAGTACTTGCCATACCTTTTCTTCCTTTTTCAAGGAAGTCTATGATATTTGAGTGTGTTCCAAGCGCCACTATTATCTCGGCTTTATACTCATATGCTATAAGCATAGCTATATCCTCGCTTGTTCCCGGAGCTGGAAATACCACAGCATCTAGTCCAAGATCATTTACTCTTTTAAGCCCCGGAGCTCTTCCATCTGTGTAAGCATGTACAACTATTTCCTTTGCAGCCTTAAGAGCCTCATCAGTTACACTGTCCATATCACCAACTACAACATCCGGCTTGTATCCGAATTCCATAAGAGCATCTGCTCCACCGTCAACTCCAACCAGAACCGGCTTCATTTCTTCTATATATGAAGTCATCGCTGCAAGGTCTTCCTTGAAGTCCTGTCCTCTTACTACTATAAGTACATGTCTATCTTTGTAATCTGTTTTTACCTTTGGAATCTCAACTTCTCCAAGTATAAATCCCTTTTCTTTTTTGGCATATTCTATTGTATTGTCTATAAATCTGTCAAGTTCTTCTCCCAGATTTTCATAAGCAGCCTTTATCTGCTGTGCAACCTTTTCTTTTGTGAGTATATCTCCCTGTGCAATAAGTTCTCCATCTCTGTATACTTTTCCATCCTCGACGGTTACAGTTTCTCCCTCTTTAAAGGTTTCAAAAGCATCCTCTCCGATTCTATCTATTATAAGAATATTGTTTTCAGTCAGAATCCCTGGACCTTTATTTGGATATCTCCCACTTATTGAAGGCGCCGCATTTATAACCAGTTTTACTTTTGCTTCTACAAGAGAGTTTGCCGCAACCTCATCTATATCTACATGATTTATTACAGCTATTTCGCCGGCATTTATTCTCTTGGCAAGCTTTTTAGTTTTTCGGTCTACCCTTATAGGTGCCTTAATATTCATATATAACCCTCCAAATTTTTTAAAATCACTACTATTATACCATTACTTCAACCTAAAATAAATATTTTATGATTATATGTGTATACTACTACTATATAAAATAATATATTTTACTATAATTATCCATACAAATTCAAATACAATACAAATAAATAATATATTTGTTCAGATACCAAATATATTTCACATAATAAAACACGCACATAAAAACATATCTCTGTGCGTGTATTTTTAATTTCTAACACTCTCTTCTATTTGAAGTAAGCTGAATAATTTCCCTTGCATGTATAATTGTGGTATCTGTTATATTTTTACCTGATATAAGCCTTGCAATTTCATTTATTCTATCCGGTTCATCAAGTTTTTCTATCGTTGTATATGTTCTCTGCTCATCATTTCTTTTTTCAATCAGATAATGACTATCTGCATTTGCTGCAATCTGAGGAAGATGAGTTATACATATAATCTGTTTTTTGTCTGCTATATCAGAAAGTTTTTCACCTACATTCTGTGCAGCAATACCACTTATGCCGGTATCTATTTCATCAAATACAAGAGTCTCTATATCGTCTGCATCAGCAATTATAGATTTGAATGCAAGCATAAATCTTGAAATTTCTCCGCCTGATGCCACTTTTGATATAGGTTTCAGTTCTTCACCCAGGTTAAATGAAATCATAAACTCCACATTATCTGCACCATCATTTGAATACTGCTTTCTTTCAAACACTGTTTTCATTGTGACATTTTTCATATCCAATGAATTAAGCTCTTTTATAAGTTCATTTTCAAGATTTTCTGCAGCAGTCTTTCTTTTTTCAGTAAGAGCCTCAGCTTTTTTTTCAAGAACAGATTCTATTTCCTGAAGTTTTCCCTTAAGTTCTTCCCTTTTTTCATCTCTGTTAAGAATTTCAGACAATCTTTCAGAAATTCTATCATAATACAAAAATATATCTTTTTCTGTATTTCCATATTTTCTTCTTAGATTATTTATCTCATCTACTCTTGTTTCAAGCTGTTCCAGTTCATATGGTTCAAATTCAGTTTCTTCTCTGCAGTTTCTTATTTCAGAGGAAATATCCTGAAGTTCGTACATTATTCTTTCTGCTCTTTCATATATGGATGATATTTTTTCACTGTACTGACTTACAGAAGATATTTCTGCTACAGCTCTTCCTGCAAGATCTATTGTATTTATATCACCCTCATGAAGTACACCGTATGCCGCACTAAGACTGTTATATATCTTTTCACTGTTTCTGAATATATCTCGCTTAGCTACAAGTTCGTCATACTCTCCTTCTTTAAGTGATGCGGCTTCTATTTCATTTATCTGGAATTTCAGAAGATCTATCTCTCTCTGTATCTCCATTTCATCTTTATTGTCATCAAGTTTCAGAAGTTCTCTTCTGACCTCGGTATATTTTTTATACACATCGGTATACTCGGATTTCTCTTTTTCAACATCACCCGACATATCTACAAATCTCAGATGTGTTTCCGGTCGGAAAATAGCCTGATTGCTGTGCTGTCCATGTACATCCACAAGAAGAGATGCTATTTCTTTGAGAAGCGAGAGTCTTATTGTTCTTCCATTTACTCTGGCTGTACTTTTTCCGTCCCGATATATTATTCTTGTTATTACTATGTTTCCATCATCATATTCTATTTCATTTTCATCAAGGACAGACTTCAGCCTGTCTCCCTCTGAATAAAACACTGCCTCTACAACACCTTTTTCAGTTCCTCTCCTTAAAAAGGATTTATCATACTTGTTACCAAGGCACAATCCTAAAGCATCTATTATTATGGATTTACCGGATCCGGTTTCCCCTGTAAGTATATTTAAACCTTTTTCAAGAGAGATTCTCAGTTCATCGATAAGAGCACAGTTTTTCATATAAAGTTCGAGAATCACCTGAAATCCCCCTTTTTAAAATCTATACGCTCATTTTATGAGACTCTTCCACTATTTTTCTTATTTCTTCAGAGTATGCTTCTCTGTCTATTTCAAATCCTTCATTTGATGTATTAAGATGTATAAGATACTCGATATTTCCCTCTGGTCCTTTTATAGGTGAGAAATCAAGATTTCTTATAGCAAATCCGTTTTCAAGTGCAAAATCAGAAATCATTTCTATTACTTCTATGTGAGTTGAAAGTTCTCTTACAACACCTTTTTTACCTACTTTTTCTCTTCCCGCCTCAAACTGAGGTTTTATAAGTGCAACAATATTTCCTCCGTTTTTCAGAAGATTTTTTGCAACCGGAAGAACCAGTTTAAGAGATATAAAAGATACATCTATTGATGCAAAATCCGGTTCTTCTCCCAGATCTTCCGGCTTTACATTTCTTATATTTGTTCTTTCCATACATACAACTCTATCATCACTTCTAAGCTTCCATGCAAGCTGCCCGTAACCTACATCTATTGAAAATACTTTTTTTGCACCATTCTGAAGCATACAGTCAGTAAATCCACCTGTTGATGCTCCTATATCCATACACACTGCATTCTCAAGAGATAAATCAAATTTTTTCATCGCCTTTTCAAGCTTTAATCCACCTCTACTCACATATGGTATTGGATTTCCTTTTACTTCTATAGATGCTCCATCCTTAATTTCTGTTCCCGGCTTGTCACATCTCTGATTATCAACAAACACAAGTCCAGCCATTATGGCTTTCTTCGCTCTTTCTCTACTTTCAAAATAGCCCTCTTCAACAAGAAGGACATCTATTCTCTTTTTCATATATATTCCTTTCCACAAAATTTATTTTTATTCAATTATACTATCTATCTTTTTTTAATATGCTCAATATTTTTTCAGCAATTTTATCAGAAGATATCCCAGCTACTTTCTGAAGTATATCACAGCTTCCCTGATGTATAAAAACTTCTGGAAGTCCTATATTTACTATTCTTTTCTGTATTCCTTTTTCAGACGCATACTGAAGTATTCTATTTCCAAATCCACCGGATACTATATTATTTTCTACAGTCACAACAGTATCAAACTTTTCAAATACATAATCAATCATTTTTTCATCCAAAGGTTTTAGAAATCTGGCATTTATTACTTCGACATCTATACTATCTTCAGATAAAATCTCTGCTGCTTCAATTGAATTTCCAACCATATCTCCTATAGCGATAATAGCCATATCTTTTCCTTTTTTTATAATTTCAGATTTTCCAATTTCAAGCTTTCCATATTCTCCTGTTTTTAGATAATATGCATTTCCCCTTGGATATCTGATTGCAGAAGGTCCATCTATTTCAGATGAAAGTTCCATCATATTCATAAGTTCTTCTGTATCTTTCGGTGCCATAACAGTTATTCCCGGTATCATATTCAGATACGAAAGGTCAAACGCTCCATGATGTGTCTCACCGTCATTTCCGACAAGTCCTGCTCTATCTATAAGAAAAGTTACATTTTTGCCGGTTATACATACATCGTGCACAATCTGGTCATATGCTCTCTGCAGGAATGAAGAATATACTGCAAAGTATGGTTTCATGCCGTTTTTTGCAAGTCCTGTGGCAAAAGATACTGCATGCTGCTCAGCTATTCCAACATCAAAGTATCTTTCCGGATATTTTTCTCCAAATATATTCATTCCTGTTCCTGAAGGCATAGCAGCTGTTATAGCCGTTATTCTTTTATCTTTATCTGCCATTTCAGTAAGTTTCCTTCCAACCGCTGCTGAAATAGTATCTGACGATGTCTTTTTCACACCATCTCTTATATCAAATGAAGATACACCATGATAAAGATCCGGATGTGCCTCTGCATCTCTATACCCTTTTCCTTTTTTTGTTATTACATGTAGAAGGGTCGGTCCTTTTCTTTTTGATGCATTTTTAAGACAGGCCTCAAGATCTGCTATATTATGTCCATCAATAGGACCATAATATTTTACGCCAAGAGAATCAAAAAAAGCACATTCCTGTGGTACAAAACTGTACATTATACTATCTGTAATTTTTGATGCAGTTTTTGAAATCATATTTCCCGCATTTGTTATATTGAGGAATTTATCTACCTCACCTTTCACTTTATGAACCCTTGAATCTCTTATAAGTCCTGACATATACGTAGACATTCCGCCTACATTTTTATCTATAGACATTTCATTGTCATTAAGTATTACAATCATGTCTTTTTTTATATATCCAAGATGATTAAGAGCTTCCATAGCCATACCACCTGTTATTGAGCCATCGCCGATAACCGCTATAACGGCACCATCTTCACCCTTTATATCCCTTGCGCATGCAAGACCAAGAGCGGTAGATATCGAAGTGGAACTATGTCCTGTATCTATAATATCATGTACACTTTCCTTCTCCTTTGGAAATCCGCTTAGACCATTATACTGTCTAAGTGTGTCAAATTTTTCTTTTCTTCCAGTTATAATTTTATGTACATATGCCTGATGTCCAACATCCCATACAATTTTATCCTTTGGGCTGTCAAATACTCTATGAAGAGCTATTGTAAGCTCAACTACACCAAGATTTGAAGCCAGATGTCCACCTGTTTTTGATACTGATTTTACAAGAAATTTTCTTATATCCTTTGCAAGCCCATCAAGTTCTTCCGGTTTCATGGACTTGATATCTTCAGGTGAATTTATCCTATCAAGGTATCTATACATTTTGTTGCCCCCAATCACATAAACTAAAGCATAAACATAAGTGCTATGACTATTCCTAGAATTGCACCACCGAGAACCTCAAAAGGAGTATGTCCTATCAGTTCCTTCAGTTCCTCATTTTTTATATGTTTTCCATGCTGAATATCATTAAGCATCTGATTAAGTATAGCTGCCTGTTTTCCAACCGCTCTTCTTACACCTGTAGCATCATACATAACTATAAGTGCAAAAACAAGAGATATTGCAAAGTTTGTAGAGTCAAACCCTTCAACTATACCTACTATGGTTGAAAGACTTGCCACAAATGATGTATGTGAACTCGGCATTCCACCTGATGTTGTTATTCTTTTCAAATCAACAAGCTTGTCTCCTGTGAATATTTTTATAACCTGAGCTATAAAACATGCAAATATACTTATAAGAAGTGCTTTATTATTGATAAATTCTATAAGATATTCCATTATAAACACATCCCCTCAGATTTAATGATCTCTAGATATTATATAATCTGCAAGACCAAAAAGAAATTCTGTTTCATCTGTTATTTCTGCTATTGAAGATTTTGCTTTTTCTATAAGTTCTTCTGCTTTTTTTCTTGATTCTTCAAGTCCTATAAGAGATGGATATGTCGATTTATGATTCTCTATGTCACTTCCAACAGGTTTTCCTATTACAGACTCATCTCCTACTATATCAAGTATATCGTCCACTATCTGAAAAGCAAGCCCTATATTTTCAGCGTATTCAGTTATACATTCAATTTTTCTTTCATCCGCACCTGCAATCTGTGCTCCTGCTCTCATACATCCTACCATCATTGCAGCTGTCTTGTTTCTATGTATATACTCAAGTTTTTCCATAGGAATTGAGATATTTTCACTCTGAACATCAACTACCTGTCCACCTATCATTCCATATATACCTGCACCCTCTGCTATTTCATTTATGGCTTTAAGATATCTTTCGGGATTTTCTTTTCCTATAGATGTCTTAAGCATTGTTTCAAATGCATAGTTAAGAAGAGCATCCCCTGCAAGTATGGCCATTGCTTCTCCAAATACTTTATGGTTTGTCGCTCTACCTCTTCTTAAATCATCATTGTCAAGTGCCGGAAGATCATCGTGTATAAGCGAATATGTATGTATCATTTCTATTGCAGCTGCAAAAGGCTCTGCATCTTTTACATTACCGCCAGCTATTGCACATGCTTCAAGAGTAAGAATCGGTCTTAATCTTTTACCTCCTGAATTAAGGCTATAATTCATAGCCTCCATTATTGTTTTCTGATAACCTTCTTCTTTAGGCATATATTTTTTTAGTATTTCTTCTGCATATACAGCCTTTTTCTTTAGTTCAGATTTAAACTCCATAACAGTTCCTCCAAAATATTATTATTTGTTCTCTATATTAAAATCTTCCTCTATTCCCTCTTCATTAAATTTCTTTATTTTAAGCTCAGCCTCATTCAAAAGCATATTGCACCTTCTATAAAGTGCAATTCCTTCTTCATACATTTCAAGAGCTTTATCAAGACCTGTATTTCTGTCTTCAAGTGCTCTTAAAATATTTTCAAGCTCCAAATAGGCTTCTTCATAGCTCATTTTATCTATGTCCATTATTTCACCTCTCTGTTTAAAGATACAGACTCAACTGTACAGTCTGCTTCCCCATCTTTCATTATAACACTTATTCTGTCACCGCGTACTATATCCTCTACAGAATTTATGTTATCGCCATCTTTTTTCACTATGCTGAAACCTCTATCCATTGTTGCAAGGGGGCTCAGACTATGAAATACGCTTCCTGTTTTTTCTAGTTTTGTTTTTTTATAATCTATGTAATTTTCAAATGTTGAAACAAGTTCACTATAAATGTTATCTGTTTTATTTTTCTTTTCTCTTATTATATTCTGATTTATGGCGGTATTTATTTTTTCTGATATATCGTTACTTTTATGTCTCTCAATATCCAGTTTTGATGAAACCGACATTCTTATTTTCCCGGATATATTATCCAGCTCTGATCTTGAAAGATATATCACTCCATCTTTTACTCCGGATATTATTCTTTTTTTCATATTTTCTATATTACTTTTGTTAAACTTTATTATCGTACCAATCTCATCAGATAATTTTTTACCCGAATTATCAAGTCTATATATCAACTCATCCATACTTGGAGTTGCGATTTCTGCTGCTGCAGATGGAGTTGGAGCTCTCATATCGGATACAAAATCGCATATTGTATAGTCTATTTCATGGCCTACAGCTGATATTATAGGTATCTCTGAGGCAAATACCGCTCTTGCAACTACTTCCTCATTAAATGACCATAATTCCTCTATTGATCCACCGCCTCTTCCTACAATTATTGTATCCACATTCTTCATTCTGTTGAAAAATTCTATTCCTTTCACAATTTCAACTGCAGATTTATCTCCCTGCACAGATACAGGATATA
This sequence comes from Peptacetobacter hominis, assembly GCF_006861675.1. Lineage (GTDB taxonomy): Bacteria > Bacillota > Clostridia > Peptostreptococcales > Peptostreptococcaceae > Peptacetobacter > Peptacetobacter hominis. The sequence goes on from NZ_SGJB01000008.1 coordinate 61,784, forward strand.
ATTTTATACCTATTTTAGGGTATCTTCTTTTTACAACATTTATTATATCTCTTATAACCGCACCTGTTTCGGATGTTACAACGCCTATATTATGCGGCATTTTAGGAATAGGTTTTTTAAACCTATCATCAAATAACCCTTCTTTGTAAAGTTTTTTCTTAAGTTTTTCAAACTCGGCATGAAGGTCTCCAATACCTTCTTTTTCTATCTTTTTTATATAAAGCTGATATGAACCGTCTTTTTCATATACAGATATTCTTCCTGAAGCAGTTATCTTCATTCCATCTTCAAGTTCCATTTTTCTATCATAGTCGCTACTGAATATTACACACTTCAGCTTTGAATTTTCATCTTTTAGAGTCAGATACACATGACCGCTTTTATTTGGTCTGAAATTAGATATTTCACCTTTTACTCTTATATTGTAAAGCAGCGGATCAGATGAAATCACTTTTTTCATATATGAATTTATTTCGCTTATTTCGAGTGCCCTTAATTTCATCTTTAATCCTCCAAATATTTTTCTAATCCTATTATAGCACACCCAACTGCATTATCTGATGAATATTGAGGTTCTCCAAATATGGTTTTAACACCTTTTTTGTTTAATCTATATGAAAGATTTTTTCTTATATATCGGCTTGAGGCAACTCCTCCCGCAAAAAGTATTTCATAAATATCATACTTATCGCAAAGATATACAAGTGCTTTTTCAAGAGATTTTATCGATGCGTTCATTACAGCCTTTGCAGTATATCCTACACTTTCTCCATTCTCTATAAGTTTCATTGCCTGATTTTCCAGTCCTGAAATATTCATGTATCCATCCTTTACAGATGTTTTTAGGCCGCTTTTTATTTCTCCACTATAGTTGATAGCCTCTTTGTCTATATAAGCCCCTGCAGGAAATCTGTACCCAAGCTTTACACCTACTCTATCTATGAGCTGCCCTATACTTATATCCTTTGTTCCGCCGATAATTTCTACTCTATATCCAAATCCGTTCTTTTCAGTAAGTAAAATTTCCATTGTTCCACCAGACATATGCACTGATATGAACTTTTCTTCTGTTATTCCTTCTGTTTTATAAAGTGCAGCCTTTATATGATTTTCCTGATGTGTTGTAGTATATACCGGATATCCTCCTGAAGCTGAATTCAACTTTGCAAAACTGTGTCCAACCGAGAACACAGGCATGTATGACTCCTCTACTGGTCTCGGCTTTTCCGATGCACATATTGCACAGACATTATATCCATCAAGTTTTTCCTTTATTTTATCCGACATAACCCCTATATTTTTTATATGCTGAAAAACTGCCTCACTCTGTCTTAGACCTATACTGTTTTCATTCACTGAAAGCATTGTCTTTTCATTGAATATAATATCTCCATTTAAAGATATAGCTGCTATAGACGTTGTATAGCAGCTTGTATCGATTCCTATTATTATATTATTTTCTGTCATTCAGATAACTTCCAAGTATACCGTTTATGAATTTTGGAGATTTATCATCACAGTAAAGCTTAGCCATTTCAACAGCCTCATTTACAGAAGCCTTGTCAGGGATGGCATCCATATATGTTATTTCAGCAACAGCAACTCTAAGTATGGCAACATCAACTTTTGGCATTGTGTCTGTAGACCAGTTGTTTGCATATCTGTTTATAACAGCATCTATTTCCTCTGAGTTTTCTTCGTATTCATTGCATAAATCTCTTATATATACCTTATCAAGGCAGTCTTCAAATGCTGGTGACTCCTCGTGAGCATCAGCAGATTCTGAATTCTGAAGTTTAAGCTCTTCAAATCTGTTTATTATAAATTCTTCATTATCCTTCATAAACTCCTCAGCTTTTTCAAAAAGAGAAGTTCTTTCTTCTTTAAGAACATCCAGACAATAGAAAAATTTCATCATATATTCTCTGGAAGTTACCTTTTTTATCATAGAAACCTTCATAAATACCCTCCTGTACATTATTTAAAAACCCTCTGAATAATCAGAGGGCCCGTATTAGTTTTTCTTTTCCTCTTTTTCTTTTTTAAAGCTTACACCCTGAACATGAACATTTACCTGAGATACTTCAAGTCCAGTCATATTCTCAACTGCATTTTTTACATTTTCCTGTACCTTGAATGCTATATCCGGTATTGAAACTCCGAATTTTACTACAAGCATTATATCAAGTGTTACAAGTTCATCTTCTATAAGTATTTTTACTCCGTTGTTTTTTAGTATCTTGTCTGTAAGACTCTGAGATGATTCAACTCCTTCAACCTCAAGAGCTGCAAGACCTGCTATTGTTGCAACGACTTCATTTGATATCTTTATCTGTCCGCAATTATTGTTTTCCATTTTATATTTACCTCCTGCTGTTAGGAAATCTTTCTATACTAAATTAATTCTATCATTATAATAATACCAAATAATATTATACTTTACAACACGATATTAAATATTAAAATCATATACATCGAAAACACCACATCCAAAAAATGATGTGGTGATATATAATATACAATTATTTTTTATAATTTATTCAGTACTCTTTTCATTTTTCATATTCATAATAAGCGAATATACTATTGTCGAGTATGCAACAAAACTTCTAAAATATTCACCTATTGCAACATTGCTGAACATTACTTTTCCTGCCATAGGTGAAACTATAAACATTGTATGGAAAAGCACTATTCCTACAAACACATTTTTTATACTTGCTCTATTAAGAGTTGCTCCACCTGCAAGTATAGATGCACATGCAAATACATCGACATTCAAATGGCCTGTATATACATTTATACTTCCTATATTCAATACAAACATAAGCTGACTTATAGATGCAAGCATAGTTGATATAACTATTGCATATCTTCTGTATCTATCTACATCTATTCCCAGTGCATATGCATTGTTCATATTGTCTCCGATTACTTTTAATTTATTTCCAAAGTCAGTTCCTGAAATATATTTCACAGCAATTGTTGCCAATAATATAAATATTATCGGTATATATGGATGTTCGGTAATTACAACTTTTAGTGGCATAAGATCTACCATAGTCTGTATACCTATTCCCGTAGACAATATTATATTAGGGTTATGAGGTTTTATAATAGTTCCATATCCTGCGAGAAATACAAGTGTATATATACTGGTTCCAAGAAGTCCTATAACAAGACTTGTTATCATCTCTCTTCCTTTTGTTCTGTTAAGTATTATACCTATTATATTACCGCATATAAATGCAAGTAGTAGACCACCTGATAGTGTTGCCGCTATACCTGCTACTCCTTCAATCTGTCTGTCTACAACTATAAGTGCCGCAAAATGTGTGCACAGTGCTCCAATTATAACAGAGAAATTTATACCCATACCTGCTGTTATAGGTATTACCAACGCAAGTACCATTATTGTATTTCTTACAATTCTTCTATATAATTCTCCGGAAATAAAATTAAATCCAACGCCTGATATTCCTATCATTACTATACAAAGTACTACAAAGGTAAGAGGAACTATATTCTTTTTTGCAAATTTTACTACTTTTTCTTTTTCCATAATCCTTTTTCCCCCCCTTCACAGATGAATGCATATAGTATTATTCCATTGCTTACTATCATCCTTAGTGTTTCAGCAAGTTCCGGCATTAAAATTGCATTTGCTATTGGTATAGAAAGAAGATACGTCGTCTGAAAAAGATATGTTCCTACAATAGCCTGTATAATCGTTGTATTTTTTCTTGATGCTCCACCTATCAGTATCGCTGATACCGCTGGAAAAGCAAAATTCAACGGAACATCATAAAGCTGTACAAAACCATAACTCTGCGTATATACACATATACCTATACCCGCTATTACTGTAGATAAAATAATTGCAAGCGTTCTATATCTATTTATATTTACACCTGAAAGTTCTGCAAATTTTTCATTTTCAGCTATTACTTCCATTGTTTTACCCGATTTTGTTTTGAAATAAAAAATCATTATAGCAGTTATAAACGCTACAAATATCAATAATCCTGCAGGTATTATAATTTTACCTATGTTTATCTTCATAAAATTATCAAGAATCTTATCAAAATAAAGCTCCAATGATATTTTAGGTCTTAATCCTTTTCCTCCTATAGGATATAACATTACTCTATTTTTGAAAGGAAATACTGTCCAGACTATATTCATTATAAAAACAAAAGAATATCCACAGAACATTCCTATTACATCTTCTTTGCCTTTCAGTCTATTCAATACTTTTGAGTAGATATATCCAAACATACATCCAAATAAAGCCGTAACCATAAGGGCTGCTGAAAATCCTACTATACCTGTAAGTTTCAATTCTATAGAAAAACACATACCTATAAGTCCGGCTATGATTCCTATTGCCATTCCAAAATTCATGCCAACTCCGCATTTCATCATAGGAATTAAAGATAACACTAATACAAAATTCATACCAAACTTCACAAGGGAATCATTAAAAAGAGAGTAAAGAGGTATATTTATTTTTGACATAAAAGAAAGCATAATAAGAAGATATATTGTTATTATAATCTGAGGTGCTTTTATATTTCCTTTTATACTTAAATTTTTAAATTTTTCCATTATCTTCCCTCCTTTTTCCCGATATTGCAAGACTATATACTTCATCGTCTTCATAAGGAGAAAGTATATCAAATATTCTACCCTCATACATAATAACTACTCTATCACATATTCTTTTCAATTCATCGATTTCACTTGAGGATACAATTACTGTTGTCCCATTTTCTTTATTTATATCTATAAGTGTTTTCAGGATTATCTCCTTTGAAAAAATATCTATTCCTCTTGTAGGTTCACTTACAAAGAGTACTTCCGGCTCTGTTATTACTGCTCTTGCAATACATACTTTCTGCTGATTTCCACCGCTTAACTCTTTTACTTTCTGATCTTTAGAACTGCATTTTATATTGTATTTTTCTATACATTCTTTTACATCCTTATCAATCATTTTTTTATCAAAAGGAGATAGACCTTTTAAAGATGGATATTTTAAATATCTGTTTTTGCTGTAACATGCAGTATATACAATATTATCAGAAATATTACTTTCCAGAAGTAATCCTCTTTCTTTTCTTTCATCAGGTATCATAACTATTCCATCTGCAATAGTTTTGTCAGTTTTTTCTGTATTTAACTTCTTGCCCTTATATATAATATCTCCTTTACTTTTCAATATTCCCATGACAGCATATGATATTTCTGTGTGACCATGTCCTGCAAGACTTGTTATACCTACTATTTCACCTTTTTTTACAGAAAGATTAACATCATTAATACTTCTGTTTTTCTCTTTTATCGATAGATTTTTAAGTTCTAAAATTATTTCATCGCTTGTGAAATGTTCTTCTCTGTTTTTTTCCACTTTTGATACTTTTTTACCTATCATATCTATTGCAATTTTTTCTGAATCAAAATCTTTTCGTTCATATGATGAAACAATTTCACCATCTCTAAATACAGTAACAGTATCACATAAATCCACTACTTCATCTAATCTATGAGATATAAATATTATAGAAACACCTTTTTCCTTAAGATTTCTTACTATCTTTTTAAATATCTCCACGTCTTCCTTATTCAAAGATGCTGTAGGTTCATCAAGAAAAAGTACTTTCAATTTTCTGTTGCTTACCTCTCTTGCTATTTCTACAAACTGCTTCATACTTACATTTAATGAATCTATATTTCTCTTTACATCAATGTTTTCTATTCCGAATTCTTTCATCATCAATTCAGACTCTTCAATATTTCTTTTCTTGTCTATATAAGAAAAATCTCTTCCTAATTTTTCAGATGCTGGAATTTTACATGAACTATTTATTTTAATATTTGAAGCTATATCCATACTATTTACAAGAGCAAACTCCTGATATACTTTTCCCATTCCAATATCTATAGCTTCTTTTGTTGTATTTATTTCAAGTTCATTTCCTTCAAAAAATATTTTTCCTTCATATCCACCTGTTTTATAAATATTTCTATCCTGAAAAAGGACATTTAAAAAGGTACTTTTCCCCGATCCATTTGCGCCAACAATACCATGTATTTCTCCTTTTTTAAGATGAAAATTTATATTTTTCAGAGCGTATATTTCGGAGAATTTTTTACTCAGATTTACCGTTTTTATCATATTTTCTCCTTTAGCCAAAAACCCCAGGCAGAAAATCCTCCCTGGGGTAATTTATTATTTATTAATATACTATCTGATCCATTACCATTAACTGATAGTTATCTGTATTATCTTTTAATTTTTCAAACTGAGTATCTATACCGAATTTTTCTTTTGCGAAATTCTGTAGATATTCTGAATTTGAAACATCTTCTTTTGTAAGACCTTTTGATACCATTTCCATTCCAAGTTCAACTGCATACTCTGGTAGGAAAACTGTCATAGGCATTGGCCATCCACCAAGTCTTCCCTTCATTCCCTGAGCATCTACTTTTTCAGATATCATTTCGTTCATCTTATCATAGTTCTGAGAATCCTCTTCTGCTATTTCAAGATTTAAAACTGTTGGATATGCCTGTGTAGGAGTTGGACAGCACTGTTCAGCAACACAGAATTTAAGTTTTAATGCTTCATCTAATATTACATCGTACATAGGACAGTTAGAACCGAATATATTTGTATCAGTACCATATTTTTCTATCTGTCTTGGTATATCTTCTCTTAAGAACTGCTGCATAGCTGCTACACCCTGACCTGTCTGAGGGTCTGGAGTCATAACTTCAACAAATTCAAGTCCTTCTTTTTCACATGTTTCTTTCATTTTATCTCTTCTTGTTGCAACTGACTCTTTTGAAAGATGTGTTGGGAAAGAATAATGTATGAATGTCTTACATCCCATTTCTTTTGCAAGTGTAACTATAGTTTCCCCTCTTTTTGCCCAGTTTGCATCAAGGTTCACATCTACATACTGGCTCATCATATCAGGATCATCCCATATTGGAGCTGTTATAGTTATTATGTCAGGTCTTTTTTCTTTAACCTGCTGTAATGCTGGAAGAAGTCCTGACTGTCCAGAAACAACAACTATTGCTTTCATCTTTTCATCATCTGCAAGACTTACTATCTGGCTTATTGCATTTTCTATTTCTGTATTGAAGTTTTCAGGTAATGTTATATGCTCTACTCTACCTGGGTATTTTTCAACCATGTTTTCAGCACCTCTGTACTCATCTTCACTTACAGAAAGTGTTGGAGTTACTATACCAACTTTAAAATCATCTCCGGCTGAAGCATCTTCACTTCCACCACCAGAACATCCTACTGCTCCTATCATCATACATAATGATAATCCAAGAGCTAAAATCTTTTTAAACATTTTAAAAATCCTCCTGTGATTTACTATTTCCATTAGATTTTATCACAGGTTCATACTTTTTTCACATTGATAAAAACTATTTTGATTATAGAAATAAACTATTGTTAACATTTTCCTACAAATGTTTTTTTATACTAAAATATTTTATATAACACATTTATTTTATTTATATTTTATATAAATTTACTTAATAATATATTTACATAAAATGAATTGTTATTTTTATATACAATGCAAAATAAATTATTTTTAAACTATCTCTGTTTTATTATACCTCTCTGGTAAGCCCGAAGAAGAAGTTTCAGATCGTCAATCTCTTTCTGCATTCTTATTCCCTCATCAGTGTCTCTTACAAGCTTTCTCTTTGACTTATGTTCAACAACCACTGTAGTTGAGAGAATATCAGATTCATCATTTACTGCCTCTTCCATAGAACTGAATGGCTGGTGAGATACAAGCTGCATAGTTACAGAGTTGTATATAAGAGTATACCCTGCTATACCTGTCTTTGACTGATATGCCTTTGAAAAACCTCCATCTATTACAAGTATTTTACCATTTGCTTTTATCGGACTTTCTCCACTTTTTGATTTTACCGGAACATGTCCGTTTATAATATGAGAATCATTTATATCAAGTCCAAACTCATCAAATATTTTTTTACATACATCCTCGTCTTCTCTAAGAGAATAGTAGCTGTTTTTATTCTCTGTATGAGTTTCTTTTTCTTCTATAAAATATCTCTCAAATGTAGTCATATTATCTTTACCAAATATTGATGAACATTTTCCTGTCCACATGTACCACATAATATCAAGTCCATACTGTTTTTCTTCTGTATTTTCTTTTGAGAAATACCCTTCTCTGGCAGTTTTTTCCATCTGAATCATAAGTTCTTTTCCACTGTATTCCCTTCCTTTGATTCTCATAGACATAAAACTTCCATCTTCATTAAGAGGAACACAGCCATGTATAAGAAGGTTTGAATTTACTTTTAGGAATATACTTCCTTTAGAAAATAAAAACTCAACATGTCTCTGAAGTTTATCACTTCTTTTAAATGATGCGGTAACTCTGTCTATTACATTTCTTTCAGCATCTGTAAGTTCATATGGATTTTTAGGATCTATTGTAGGAAAATACATATCTTTCATTTTATATGTTTTTCCTTTTATATTTATAGTACCATTTTCATAATCAACCATATTAAGAAGAAGTCTGTGCTTCATTTCGAATTCAGGTCTTCTTTTTATTATTTCACCTTCAAGTTTGAACTGTATTATACTTATAGCCTTGTGCATTTTTGCCATAAGACTTTTTTCTGTCGTAGATACCTCTTCATCACTTATCTTAGGCATAAATTCAAGACATGGATCATCTCTATATGTTTCTATTGCAAAAGTTGCAAGAGGCAAAAGATTTATACCATATATATCCTCTACGACATCAAGATTCGCATATCTCGCTGAAATTCTAAGCGCATTTGCAACACATGTTTTTTCTCCAGCAGCTGCTGCCATCCATAACATATCGTGATTTCCCCACTGTATATCTACACAATGATGATTCATAAGTCTATCAACAATTATATCCGGTCTTGGCCCTCTATCAAATATATCTCCTATTATATGAAGTCTTGCAACAACAAGCTTCTGTATAAGCTCTGCTATGGCAATTATAAACTCTCTTGCTCTATCTGTTTCTATAATACTTTCTATAATACTTCTGTAGTATTTTTCCTTATGTTCTCCATTCATATGTTCATGAAGAAGTTCTTCTATTATATATTTAAAATCATCCGGAAGAAGATTTCTTACTTTTGATCTCGTATATTTACTAGAAGTATATTTGCATAGCTTGATAAGTCTGTACATATTTATACGGTAACAGTCTTCTATGTTTTCATATTCAGCTTCCATGCACTCAAGTTTCTGTTCAGGATAATACACAAGAGTTGCAAGTTTTCTTCTTTCTGACTCCATAAGCTCACCTTCGAAAAGCTCATCTATCTTTCTTTTTATAGTACCTGAACCATTTTTCAGAACATGTACAAACGGTTCATATTCACCATGTATATCTGTTATAAAATGTTCTGTTCCTTTTGGAAGATTCAGTATCGCCTCCATATTTATAACTTCTGTACTTGCCTTTGATATACTTGGATAAAGTTTTGATAGCAGTTTCAGATAATCAATTTTTTCATATATTTCTCTATCACTTATATTCATAGCCATAACAATATACCCCCATAAAAGTCATTCTATAGGTTGATTATATCATATTATTTATTATTTATGATGTATTATTTGTGTTGTTAGGTATATTTATCAGTATTTTTGATTATTTTTATAAGTAATAATAGCACTATTTAATCTGACTATTCTTTGTTCATATAGATTCTATACCAACTTTTATACTGTATTATTTTTTACACCAATATAAAAAGGATGAATTACTCAAAAGTATAATTCATCCTTTTTCACTATTTTATTCTATTATGTAATCAAATCCTCCGACCTGAACCACTTTCTTATCTGCAAGTACACTCTTATCACTTTTTCTGTTTACAAGAGCTACACCATTATCTTTTGCTATAAGCGATGCTGAAAGTGCATCTATAAGAGTTTCTCCGTTTGCAACATATACTTTTTCAGAATCTGAATAATATTTATTTATTATCATTTTATTTGTTTCGTATCTTGTTGCTCCACCTATTCTGTCAGCAGAGTATTTATTTTCTATTGACTCAGATACAGCCTTTGTTCCACCGATTACAGTATATTCTGTACCAGCTTTTTTAGCTGCATCACTTGTCTTACCATCTGTAACAATTATAGGTGAACCTGTTTTTGCTGCTACAGATGATATACTCATTGCATCTGCATCTCCTGTAACACCATTTACTATATATGCATGTGAATAGCTTCCTATCATATCAGCTATTTTCTCAGAAGTTTCAAATCTGTTTTTTCCTGCTATTCTTTTAACATTTTTATCTGAAAGCTGAGATGCAACATTTTCTGAAATTGCATTTGTACCACCTATTATATATACATTTTTTGCTTTTTCTATCTGTTCTTTGACCTCATCCGGTATTTTATTCTGTTTTACAGGTATTATAGGTGCATTAAGTTTTCCTGAAAGAGCCGCTGCAGAAAGTCCATCAGACATTGTCTTGTCAGAATTTACAAGTATTACCGTATCGTAGTCTCCGGCTTTATCTGCAAGCATTGCTGCAGTTTCATATCTATTTACCCCTATTACGTCATCCATAACTCTATCAAGTGAATAATCAGGCATTACATTTTCAGTAAGTGCAGATGGTGTAAATACTCCACTTTTACCGTCTTTTATGAATTTATTAAGCTCTTTAAGCATACCATCAGCAACTTTATATGCATCTTTTGCTATTTTTATTCCAAGTTCTGTAGCTTTTTTCTGTGCAAGTTCCGGATCCTTTTTATAAAGAGCCTGCAATTCTGTATCTACTGTTTTCTGCTGTTCTATAAGCTCATTCTGATATTTATCCCAGTATTCTTTTATTTTTGTTCCATATTTATCTCTGTTATCATCGGCAAGACTGTTAAGTTCTGCAAATGCACAGTATATAGAATCTACAGTGGAATTGAATTCATCATCATAACAAGATTCTCCTCCTGTATATTTATATCCTCCCCATGTATCAGTTATAAGTCCGCCGTAGAATGGAAGATATACAGAGAACTCAGCTCTTGACATTGCCAGCCATTCAACGCCCGCAAGTCCTTCAGTCATTCCCTCACGCATTTCAAGCACATGACATTCCGCCTGTCTGTTATTTCCTATTGCATATATAGATGAATCCTCATTTGAATTCATTTTACTGCCTTCCCCTCTGTATCCAAGGAAATCCATTACATCATCTGTAGAAAGTTTTGATGATGGACTGAACATTAAATCATAAGGTCCAAACGTTCCATCTTCATTCTGCGCAAGGCTTGTGCCATTCTCTCCACTTGTTATGGACATTCCATCTGCTTTTGTCGAATTCAGATAATATACTCCCTGATAAAGACGGTCTAGCTGTCCTCTTCCTGGATCTACAGCTCCATATGTTTTTGTTACATGTATTTTTCCATCAACTTCCTCAAGGAATCCTTTTTCTTTTGGAAGTGATACAAGCTCATCTGATGCTATTACATTTTCCTTATCATTTACATCTATTGTTCCAAGAAGCATCATATTTGGTATTGCTGCAACTACATCATCAGGCATTTTTACAGCCGCATACTGATGACCAGATACAATTTCCATATACCATGTTTCATTAGGGTCACTTATCATTATTGTATTACATTCTCCTGAACCATGCTCATCCACTATTTCTGCAAGTATTTCTACAGCCTCTCTTGCTGTTTTTGCCTGTCCAAGCATTATTGAAGTCATGGATATTTCACATATTCCTGTATCGACAAGTGGGTCTGCTGCCTTTGCCTTTTCGTTGTAAGCTGTTGAAACTGTTGCTGTTATTGCAACATCGTTCTCGTTTATTCCTACCTCGGCATAGGCTTCGTCACCTTCTCCATACTCCGGAGTATCTTTTGCAAGAGAATATCTATATGTGTGTGAGTTCTCCTCTGTATATTTCATCGAGAATCCATATGCATCCTCAAAAACTTCTCCAACTTCATGATCTTCAGCTGGATGAACTTCAAATATTTTTGTATGGAATTCCCCTATATCTTCAGAACGGCCTATATAAGACGAACCTGTTTCTGATACATCCTTTCCTACATATACTCCCATACATGCACTGGCAGATGCTGCAGAACCTGCAAGCATAGTTCCTGTCAGAGCCACTGAAAATGCTGCTTTTTTCATACTCATTTTTTACTCCTCCTATTAAGTTTTCTCTTTTGGTTTTTTAGTTTTTTATGGTTTTTCTGGCAAACAGGAAGCGACTGGTAATCACTTTTTTTATCCCGTTCACAGTGTTAATGTATATTATACTGCTTTTAGAAAATATTTCAATATATTTTTTCATTATTTTCTAACTTTTTTCATTATTAAAAAAATAAAGGTAGATATGGATTTAAACTTTTCCAAATCTACCTTATTATAGACTATTTATCAAATTTTTTAATAACTATTGTTGCATTATGTCCACCAAATCCAAGTGAATTTGAAAGAGCATAATTTATTTTCTTCTCTTTTCCTACATTAGGAGTATAATCAAGGTCAAGACCTTCTCCCGCTTCACATAGATTTATTGTAGGAGGAACAAAGTCCTCTGACACTGAAAGTGCACATACTACCGCTTCTATTGCTCCAGATGCACCTAAAAGATGACCTGTCATTGATTTTGTTGAAGATACACTAAGTTTATATGCATCTTCTCCAAATACACTCTTTATAGCCATAGTCTCATAAAGGTCATTATAGTATGTAGATGTTCCGTGAGCATTTATATAATCTATTTCCGATGGAGATATTCCTGCATCATCTATAGCCATCTGCATAGATCTTGCAGCACCTTCTCCATTTTCTGCAGGTGTTGTCATATGATATGCATCTGCTGTAAGACCATATCCTACCATTTCACCGTATATTTTTGCACCTCTTGCCTTAGCATGTTCCAATTCTTCAAGAATAAGTATTCCACATCCTTCACCCATTACAAATCCATCTCTGTCTTTGTCAAAAGGTCTTGAAGCATGTTCGGGATCGTCATTTCTTGTAGACATCGCTTTCATATTACAGAATCCTGAGAATGCAAGTCCTGTTACAGCGGCTTCTGATCCACCAGATATCATTATATCTGCATCACCTCTCTGTATTATTTTGAAAGCATCCCCAATAGAATGTGTTCCTGATGCACATGCTGTACATACATTTGTATTAGGTCCTTTTGCACCGAATTCTATTGAAACCTGACCTGCCGCCATGTTTCCTATCATCATAGGTACAAAGAAAGGACTTACTCTTCTGTTTCCTTTTTCAAGAAGAATTTTGTGCTGTTTTTCTATTGTCTCAACTCCACCGATACCAGTTCCTATTATTACACCCATTCTGTTTTTATCTACTGAATCTGTGTCAAGTCCAGAATCCTCAACCGCCATTTTTGATGCAGCTACTGCGAAGTGAGTAAATCTATCCATTCTCTTAAGTTCTTTTTTACCGATGAAATCTTCCGCATTAAAGTCTTTAACTTCTCCTGCTATCTGAGTCTGATACTCTGAAGCATCAAAATTAGTAACTTTTCCTATACCACATACACCGGCTTTTATATTATTCCAGAACTTTTCCTTGCCTGTTCCTACAGGGCTGACACATCCAAGTCCTGTTATTACTACTCTTTTCTTATCCATCCTGTACCTCCAGGTCCTATTTATTTGCTTCTATGTATTTAACTATATCTCCTATACATTTGAATCCTTCAGCTTCTGTATCTGGTATTTCTATACCGAATTCATCTTCAAGAGCCATTATTATTTCAACAGCGTCTAATGAATCTGCTTCAAGATCTTCCATTAATGAAGTTTCCATTGTTATTCCTTCGTTTTCTACACCTAACTGATCAACTATTATTTCTACTACTTTATCAAACATATTTCTTTCCTCCAAAATTATTTTTATTTTATTTATATTTAAATCAAATGAGTATCAAATGATAACATCGTGATTTAATAACCGCATTTTATTTGCTTTTCAGAATAATTACATTACCATTCCGCCGTCTACATTCAACACCTGACCTGTTATATAGTCAGACATATCTCCTGCAAGGAACATTACAGCATCTGCTACATCTTCAGGTTTTCCAAATTTAGCTTTTGGTATTCCTGAAAGCATTCCTGTTTTTATATCTTCAGGAAGTACAGCTGTCATATCTGTTTCTATAAATCCTGGTGCTATTGCATTTACATTTATATTTCTTGAAGCAAGCTCTCTTGCAACAGATTTAGTAAATCCTATAACACCTGCTTTTGACGCACTGTAGTTAGCCTGTCCTGCATTTCCAGTAATTCCAACTACTGATGCCATATTTATTACTTTTCCATATCTTTTCTTCATCATATATTTTGTAACACATTTTGTCATATTGAAAACACCTTTAAGATTTACATCTATGACTCTGTCGAAATCCTCTTCCTTCATTCTCATAAGAAGTCCGTCTTTTGTTATACCTGCATTGTTTACAAGTATTTCAATACTTCCTACTTCCTTTACAAGAGAATCAACCATTTCTTTTACAGCAGCCGCATCTGATACATCGCATTTTCTGCATATATATTCTGCACCTGCTTCTTCAATTTTTCCTATTGTTTCCTTTAACGCATCTGATTCTGATGTATATACAAGTACAACTTTTGCACCCGCCTGAGCAAGTTTTACCGCTACTGCACTTCCTATACCTCTAGATGCACCTGTAACTATCGCTGTTTTTCCACTGAAATCCATCATAATTAATCTCCTTATAAAACTTTTTATCTGAACTGCTCTAGTGATTCAAGAGTATCTATATTTATTATTTCCGGTTTAACTCCCTTTTTAGAACCTATCTTTCTTATAAACCCTTTAAGAGTTTTTCCTGGCCCTATTTCTATAAATCTATCAAAACCTTCATCCATAAGCATAGATATCGAATCTTCCCACATTACAGAACTATATACCTGTTTTACAAGAAGCTCTTTTGGATTATCTCCATAGTATTTTGCATTTACATTTGCTACAACTGATACTTCTGGAGATACAATTTCTACATTTTCAAGCTCTTTTGAAAGCTTTTCTCCAGCTTCTTTAAGCATAGAAGAATGGAAAGGTCCACTGACATTAAGCTTTATAACTTTTTTTGCTCCAGCTTCTTTCAGAAGTTCTATAGCCTTTTCAACTGCAGCATCTTCACCTGATATAACTATCTGAGCAGGAGAATTGTAGTTTGCAACCTCTACAACTCCATCTGTAACTGAAGCCACAGTTTTTTCTATTATTTCTCTGTCAAATCCTATTACAGCAGCCATCGCTCCTACACCTGCAGGAACAGTTTCTGCCATAAGCTTTCCTCTTTTTCTGACAAGTTTTATTGCATCCTCAAACTTCATTGCACCCGCTGCTGTAAGCGCTGCATATTCTCCAAGTGAAAGTCCAAGACATGCATCAAATTTTATATCATCTATTTCCTTTAACGCCTCAAGTGCCGCTATACTGTGTGCGACCATTGCAGGCTGAGTATTTTCTGTTTTTGAAAGTTCTTCGCTCATTTCCTCGCAGAACATCATTTTTTTAAGATCAAAGTCAAGAACCGAATCCGCAAGGTCTATTATTTTTTTTGCTGTTTCATTTCCTTCATAAAGATCTTTAGCCATTCCTGTATACTGAGATCCCTGTCCAGGAAATACTAATGCTGTTTTCCCCATTATAATAACCTCCGATTAAAGTTCTATAGAAGGCATTATTTCTTTTGCCTCTTTTAATATATCTTCTATTATTTTTGAACATGGTTTTATATCATTTACCATTGCTGCACTCTGACCTGCCATAAAAGATCCTTTTGCTTTATCTCCCTCTATAGTAGCCATTCTTAGTGCACCTGCTCCTAATTTTTCAAGTTCTTCAACTGGAGCACCTTCTTTTTCAAGTTTTAAGTATTCTTTTGCAAGTTTATTTTTAAGAGTTCTTACAGGATGTCCTGTAGGTCTTCCTGTAACTATTGCGTCTCTGTCTTTTGCTTTAAGTACAAGTTCTTTGTAGTTTTCGTGCACACTGCATTCATCAGAACATATAAATCTTGTTCCTATCTGTACACCTTCTGCTCCAAGGGCAAATGATGCCGCCATTCCTCTTCCATCTGCAACTCCACCAGCTGCTATTACTGGAATAGATACAGCATCTACAACCTGTGGTACAAGAACCATAGTAGTAAGTTCTCCTATATGACCACCAGCTTCAGTTCCCTCAGCAACTACAGCTGATGCCCCCACTTTTTCCATTCTCTGAGCAAGAGCAACTGTAGGAACAACAGGTATTACCTTTATTCCTGCTTCTTTAAGTCTATCCATATATTTTGCAGGGTTTCCTGCACCAGTTGTTATAACTTCAACCTTTTCTTCTATAACAAGGTCTATCATATCATCTGCAAACGGAGACATAAGCATTATATTTACACCAAACGGCTTATCAGTTATCTCCCTGCATTTTCTTATCTGTTCTTTTATTACTTCTTTTGGAGCATTTCCGGCAGCTATTATTCCAAGACCGCCGGCATTTGAAACTGCTCCGGCAAGAGATGCATCAGCAACCCATGCCATTCCTCCCTGTATAACAGGATATTTTATATTCAGTATTTCACATATTCTATTCATATATCGTCCTCCTTATTTTGACCATTCAAGTACTGAGGCTGCCCATGTAAGACCTCCACCAAATCCCACAAGAACAACTGTATCACCTTTTTTAAGCTTTCCTTTTCTGTATGCTTCATCCATAGCAACCGGTATAGACGCTGCAGACATATTTCCGTAGCTATCAAGATTTACATATACCTTGTCCATTCCAAGCTTCAGTCTTTTGGCTGATGCCTCTATTATTCTTATATTTGCCTGATGTGGTATAAGGTAGTCGATATCCTCCAGACCAAGACCAGCCTTTTCTATGGCTTCAAGTGAAGTTTCTGCCATTTTTCTTACTGCAAATTTGAAAACATCGCTTCCTGCCATTCTTATTTTGTGAAGATTTGAATTTACAGTATCTTCGCTGGCTGTATTTCTCGATCCTCCTGCAGGTATATCAAGATAATCCTTACCTGAACCGTCGGCACCCATACAGGCAGACATTATACCCTTTCCTTCAACCGGTGCTATTACTGCCGCTCCAGCTCCATCACCAAACAGAATCGAACTTGATCTGTCATCGTAGTTCAGGAATCTTGAAAGAGTTTCAGCTCCTATTATAAGTACATTTTTGTATACCCCATTTTCCACAAACTGCTTTGCTATATTGAGAGCATATATAAATCCGGAACATGCAGCAGAGATGTCAAATGCAGAAGCATTTACAGCACCTATGTTGTCCTGAACTATACATGCAGTAGATGGAAGTATTTTATCTGGAGATACAGTGGCAACTATAAGCATGTCGACATCTTCAGCATTTATATTTGCATCTTCAAGAGCTCTTTTTGCCGCTTCTGATGCAAGATCTGAAGTAGCCTGACTTTCATCAGCCACTCTTCTCTCACGTATACCGGTTCTGGTTCTTATCCATTCATCCGATGTATCCATTATCTTTTCGAAGTAGAAGTTATCGTGTATTTCTTTAGGTACATAACTTCCGACTCCTACTATACCCGCTTTTATATTCATAAATCTAAAAGTCCTCCGTAGTGATTTTATTTCTCCTCATCACCGGCCTGCTTCTCGTTATAAGAAGTTATAAAAGATTTTATATCTTCAACCACATTACCCTCTGCAAATTTTATAGCCTGTCTTATGGCATTTTTTATGGCTTTTGCATCAGAGCTTCCATGTGCCTTTATAACTCCACCGTTTACCCCAAGAAGAGGTGCTCCACCATATTCAGAATAATCCATGAAACTCTTTATATTTTTAAGTTCATC
This sequence comes from Peptacetobacter hominis, assembly GCF_006861675.1. Classification (GTDB taxonomy): domain Bacteria; phylum Bacillota; class Clostridia; order Peptostreptococcales; family Peptostreptococcaceae; genus Peptacetobacter; species Peptacetobacter hominis. The sequence goes on from NZ_SGJB01000008.1 coordinate 79,751, forward strand.
TTTTATAAGAAGTGCTCCTATTTTTGCCTTTGTACTGGACATAAGAGCTTCTTTGATTATTTTCATTACTGAAATTGCAACACCCTCGGCTGATTTAAGAAGTATATTTCCTGTAAAACCGTCACAGACAATTATATCTGCAACATTGTTTATTACATCTCTTGCCTCTATATTACCTGTAAAGTTTATATCAATAGTTTTAAGTTCCTCAAATGATTTTTTTGCAAGGTCATTTCCTTTGCCCTCTTCAGCTCCGACATTTGCAAGTCCTATTCTAGGATTTTCTATTCCAAGAACTTTCTTTGCGTATATATCTGTCATCGCAGCAAATTCAACAAGGTTTTTAGGTTTACAGTCAGCATTTGCTCCACCGTCTGCTATTATTGTCATACCTCTATCTATATTAGGTATTGCCGGACAAAGACAAGGTCTGTCTATTCCTTTTATTCTGCCAACCACAAAAAGTCCTCCTGCAAGAAGTGCCCCTGTATTTCCCGCAGATACTATTGCATCGGCATACCCATCTTTTACTATTTTAAGAGCTACAACCATTGATGAATCCTTTTTGGCTCTTATAGCCTTAACAGGTTTGTCTTCATTTTCAATTTTTTCTGTTGTGTGTACTATCTCAAGTCTGCTTCTGTCAAATTCATATTTTGAAAATTCATTTTCAAGTGTTTCCTTATCTCCTGTAATAACAAGATCAACACCATATTCTTTTATTGCATCCACAGCTCCTTTTACTGTAGATAAAGGCGCGTTATCTCCACCCATTCCGTCTATTACTATTCTCATATTCATTTCCTCCCGCTAATCAATCTCTTCAAATATAAATTTTCCTCTGAATATCTGTTCCTGATCCCTGTTGTTTATTACAACCTTTATATAATGCTTTCTATCTACTTCTCTGTAGATTTCAGCCTTTGCTATAAGTCTGTCTTCTTTTTCAATCAGTTTCAGACATTTTATGTTTGCAACCCTCATTATTACTTTAGGAGCATCTATTATAGCCATCGCAAGCGACTCGGCAAGCGAGAATATATAATGATCCTTTAGTGTTCCGGTTTTTGAGTAAATCATATCCTCTGTGATTTCAAGCATGGAAATTCCTATTTCTCCAACAGAAAGATCTATTATCTCTCCTGTGATTTCCTTTACTCCCAGAGTTTTTACTTTTGTTTCCTGAGATTCTGCTATAAGCTTTACCCTCTCTCTAAGCTCAGGTATGTTCAAGCTCATTCTGTCAAGTCTTATAGTCTGAATACTCACTTCAAATCTGTTAGCAAGTTCCTCGTCTGTATAAAACGGATCTGCTTTAAGTATTTCTAAAAGTTCATGCTGTCTTTCAGCTCTCTTCTTTTTCATGCTGCCTCCAAATTTTATAGCCAGTTTTATAACCAGCTACTAATAGTAGTATATGTTACTTATTAAAAATTTTCAATACCTATTTTTTATTTTTTGCCTATACATATTGAAAAATCCTTTTCTCAGATGTACATTACCCCATTATTTATTATATCACACCTTTTGTATCAGGTCATAATTATGAGGTTTTATATTATAAACAGGTACTAAAAATATGTTTATTTTTTCAAAAAAATAAGACAGTGCATTGCTGCACTGCCTTATCTATATCTTATTCAGATTATTTTTCTACGATTTCTTTACCTTTATAATATCCACATTCTGTACAAACTCTGTGTGGTAATTTTGGTTCATGACACTGTGGGCATTCTACGAAACCTGGTGCAACCATTTTTGAGTTAGCTGCTCTTCTCATATCTCTTTTTGATTTAGAAGTTTTTCTCTTTGGTACTGCCATTTATGACACCTCCTTACTCATTTTTCAGTAATTCTTTTAATTTAGCAAAACGCGGATCTATATTATCCTCGTCATTTATTTTTTCACTGCATCTGCAATCCTCTACATTGAGGTTTGCACCACAACCAGGGCATAGACCCTTACAGTCTTCCCTGCAGAGAACCTTGTGAGGCATGTTGAAGTCTATAGTCTGGGCTATTATATCCATAATATCGACTTCACTTCTTCCGTCTATTAAAAAAGCATCATAGTCTTCATAGTCATCCTCTGTATAATCGTCCTCATTTACTATAAATCCCTGTATATTATATTCAAGAGGTATATCCACTGTTTCAAGACATCTTGAACACTTGTCTGCTACAGTAAAAGATACATCTGCATTTATATACAGACCTTTATTGTTTCTGGAAATCTTACCTTCGACCTCCACAGGTGAAGCCAGTTTATAAATCTCATCGCAGCACGAAATTGAATCAGCTTCTTCACAGAATTTGAAGTCAACTCTTTCAGTTTCTTTTCTGCTCAGTTTTTCAATATTAACTATCATAAGCTCACCTCATTGCATTTACCTAATTATTATACAAATCATAAATTTGTTTGTCAAGTATTTTTACTTGATAGGCTGTTTTTTTGCTACAAAATAGTTTATTTATACTATTTTACTAGCTCTAGAGTATCTCTTGCTATCATAAGCTCTTCATTTGTAGGTATTAAAAGAAGCTTAACTTTTGAATCTGCTGCTGATATTACAGTATCTTTTCCTCTTACGTTATTTGCTTCAACATCTAGTTTTATTCCTAGGAATTCAAGGTTAGATGCTATTCTTTCTCTTATTGTTATAGAGTTTTCACCAACACCAGCTGTAAATACAACTGCATCAAGTCCGTTCATTTCAGTAGCGTATGCACCTATGTATTTCTGAACTTTTTTAACATAAGCTTCAAGAGCTGCCTGAGCAAGTTCATTTCCTTCTGAAGCTGCTGCATCTATATCTCTGAAGTCTGAAGATATACCAGTCATTCCGTATACACCAGATTCTTTGTTCATTAATTTATCTATTGCATCTGCGTCTAATCCTTCTTTTCTCATTAAGAATGGTATTATGGCAGGGTCTATATCACCACATCTAGTTCCCATTATAAGTCCTTCAAGTGGAGTGAATCCCATAGAAGTATCTACACATTTTCCACCGTCAACAGCTGCTATTGAAGCACCGTTTCCAAGATGGCAAGTAACTATTTTAACATCTTCTATATTTTTTCCTAGCATTTCTGCTGCTCTCTGAGATACATACTTGTGAGAAGTACCGTGGAATCCGTATCTTCTTACACCATATTTAGTGTATAACTCGTGAGGAAGTCCATATAGGTATGATGATTTAGGCATTGTCTGATGGAATGCAGTATCGAATACAGCTACCATTGGAACATCTGGTAATATAGCTTTACATGCATCTATTCCCATAAGGTTTGCTGGGTTGTGAAGTGGTGCAAGATCTATACACTCTTTTAATGCTGCTTCAACTTCTTCAGTTATAACTACTGAACAAGCAAATTTTTCACCTGCATGAACAACTCTGTGTCCTACTGCATCTATTTCCTTCATATCTTTAACAGCTCCGACTTTTTCGTCTGCAACTGCATCAAGAACAAGTTTTATAGCGTCCTTGTGGTCTTTCATTGGCTGTTCAACAACATATTTTTCGTCCATTCCGTCTTTTTCATGTTTAAGAACAGAACCTTCTATTCCTATTCTTTCAACAAGACCTTTACATAAAACTGATTCATTATTCATATCTATTAACTGATATTTTAATGAAGAACTACCGCAGTTTAATACTAATACTTTCATTATTAATACCTCCAAATTTTTTCTGTGATTTGATATTTCCCGGAAATTCACCGGATATTATTATATACATAAAAACACAATTAACATTATTAATATATCATTTTTTTGTATAAAAATAAAGATTATTTGTTGTATTTATGTTATATTAGAAGCAATCAAATTGACAGGAGGTGCACTATTTTGAATATTACAGGTGTTGTTGTAGAATACAATCCTTTTCACAATGGTCATCTATATCATCTGAAATCTTCAAAAGAGATTACTGATGCAGATGCGGTTGTAGCTGTAATGAGCGGAAATTTCGTACAAAGAGGCGAACCTGCTCTTTTCGATAAATTTACAAGAGCCGAAGCCGCAGTAAAATCCGGAGTAGATCTTGTAATAGAACTTCCCTCTCTATACGCTACACAGAGTGCTGAAATTTTCTCATATGGTGCAGCTGCTCTTTTAAATTCACTTTCATGTATCAATTCCATATGCTTTGGAAGTGAAGCCGGAAATACAGAAGTTCTTTCAGCTTCAGCAAAAATACTTTCATCAGAACCGGAGTCTTTCAGACAGAAACTTTCAGAGTATGTAAAATCCGGAATGCTGTTTGCAACTGCTAGATCTCTGGCTCTTTACGACTATATAAATGAAACTTCATGTGATAATGTATCTTTTGAAAAAGATGAATTTATCAACATTATGAACTCATCAAACAATATTCTTGGACTTGAGTATATGAAAGCTCTTCTATCTTTGAAAAGTAATATATCTCCTTTTACAATAGAGAGAATAAGTTCATCTTATAATTCTCCTGTAATAGAGAGCTCCATCGCATCTGCAACTTCCATAAGGAATTCTTTTTCAGCTTCAGATGACTTACATTCTGTTCCTGATATAATAAAAGGATGTGTTCCAGAAACTACTGCAGTCACTATTCAGAAAAAACTTGATGACGGATTTTTGCCTGTTTTTTCAGGAGATTTTTTTGAACAGATAATAACCATAGTTTTGAGAGATAGAAATATACTTGCAGATATATTCGAAATATCAGAGGGAATTGAAAACAGAATACTGAAAGCTTCACTCACCGCCCAAAATATATCAGAACTTGAATCTATGATAAAAACAAAAAGATATACAATGACAAGAGTAAAAAGATGCCTGAATAATATACTTCTTGGAATAAAAAAAGAAGATGTAAAGAAAGCTATGTCTCTTAAAGAAATTCCTTATATGAGAATTCTTGCATTCGGCGAAAAAGGAAGAGATATTATAAGAGAAGTTAAAAAATCATCTGATATAAAAATAATAAATAAGTTTTCAGAGATAGAACATTTTATGGACGATGAAAATTTCAGACTTCTGATGGAATACGACATCAAATGCACTGATATATATAATTCTGTATATTATAAAAACAGAAGAGAGCTTCTCAAAGGTTCTATGGACTATTATATAAAACCAATATATATAAAGAATGATTATTAAATAAAAAAGCTCAAAGTCGCATATTTTTAAACTTTGAGCTTTTTCATTTAATTTTCTTCTTCTATTCTCAGTTCTTCTTTCATTTTTTCATCCATATAATTATCCCAATCAACAGACTTTATAGTAAGTATCGCACCTAAATTTCCCATACTTAATTCATAAACAGCATCACCAAATACTTTTTCCGTTTCATTTCCTATATTATTTTCTACCCATTCTCTTGCCTCTTCAGTATTAACCTTTTCCGATGGTATTGTTGAACAAAAACCTAAATAAGAATCATCCCCTCTTAATACCATAAATGATGCATATCCAATTTCATGATCTTTATTAGCTCTTATATCATATGAATAATCGCTATTTACTGAATTCCAAGAATATCCATCATCTATAATAGTAGTTTTAGGCTTTTCAATTCCAGTTTCCTCAAGACTTAATATAATATCATATGCTTGTGTTCCTGATATTCCTGGCATATCATTATTTGCCTCAACTTTTACATCTTCCTTTTGTTCTACCTTTTCTTTACTTTCTTCATTATTAGAAGAACAACCTATTAAAAGAAAGGATACAACAACCCCTAAAAATATTAATCTTATTAACTTACTCATAAAGATAAATTCTCCCTCCATAATATAATTTATACCATTTTACCATAAACATATAGTTGTTTCAATATTTTTACTATATCTTAATTTTATAATAAAAAAGCAGAGTAGAGAATTTTCTTACCCTGCTTAAATCAAAAGTATAATCTATTTTATAAATTTGGCACTGTCACCAAGAGCTATTTCCTGTTTTTCTGTTTCTCCATCACTATTTTTATATTCAACAGTAAGTTTGTGCTTATTTAAAAGAGTCTTTATGTCTTTTTCTGTCATACCTTTTGTATAAAGTACAAAATTCTCTTCATATTTTGATATTCTGTCTATATCATTCTCATTAAGAGATGAATCTCCTGATATGTATCTCTGTATATCATCGGCTATACCGCAGTTATCCTTGAATTTTGGAACTGTCATCTTCATATCAGAATATTTTTCACTATATTCTGCATATACCTCTATCTGTACAACCTTGAAATCCTCTCTGTTTATTTCCTTAAGATTCTCTATCTCTATATTTTTGTATTCCTCTATATTAGGTCCTGCAACACTTACGTTTACCTGTATATCCGGATCCTTTTTCTCATCATCAGATGAACCGCATCCCGATAATATAAACATTGAAAGCATCATCACAGAAGCCATTATCACAGCAATTTTTCTTTTCATAATTTATATTTGCTCCTCCTTATTATGTACTATCAGTTTATTATAACACAAATACCGGAATTATTTTAGTGAAGAGACAATTTTTTTGAACATATCCACAAATACAAAACCGCCGGTATCTGTTCCGACGGTTTTTATTTTCATATACTATTAATTTGTAAAGTTGTCAAAATATCCCTGTATGTGTACTATAGGAGTTCCTTTGTCCCCACTTCCTGATGTAAGGTCACAAAGTGAACCTATAAGGTCTGTAAGTCTTCTAGGAGTTGTTCCCTGAGATACCATTGAACCTACTAAATCCTCATCTTTATTTTTTATATACTCAGATATAGCATTTTTAAGTTCTTCACCCTCAAGATTTGCAAAGTTGTTATCTGCAAGATATTTAAGTTTAACTTCATTTGGAGTTCCTTCAAGTCCTGGAGTATATGCTGGAGATACAACTGGATCTGCAAGTTCCCATATTTTTCCTACAGGATCTTTGAAAGCCCCATCTCCATATACCATTACTTCAACTTTTTTACCTGTTTTCTCAGCAAACTGTCTGCTTACTTCGTTTACGAATACATCACAGTCTCTTGGGAAAAGTTTTACTCTTTCCTCAGTAGATTTATTTGTTCCAAGAAGACCGTAATCTGCATTGTATCCACTTCCATTTACTGGGGCATTAAGCACATCGTCAAGTCCAAGAACAACTTCTGCACCTGCATTTTTAAGTATTCTTTTAGTTCTTTTTCTTGTATGTATATCACATGTAAGAACATTTTTTGTATAATCAAGTATAACTTTTGGGTTATTTGCAAAAACAACCTCAACCTCTGCACCTTCAGCTTTTATAAGCTCTGAATAGTAATCTACATAATCTACACCTGTAAATGTATGTTTATTCTCTCCGAAAAGCTCTCTGTATCTTTCAAGAGAAAGAACATCTGAATAAGGATTTACACCCTTTTCATCAAGAAGTTCTATATCTACAAGATGGTTTCCAACTTCATCAGAAGGATAGCTAAGCATTAATACTACTTTTTTTACACCTCTTGCTATACCTTTCAGACATATTGCAAATCTGTTTCTACTTAATATAGGGAATATTACTCCTAGAGTTTCTCCTCCTGTTTTAGCCTTTATATCAGCTGCTATATCATCAACTGTAGCATAGTTTCCCTGAGCTCTTGCAACTATTGCCTCTGTTACGGCAACTACGTCTTTGTCTCTCATTTCATAGTTTTCACTTGCTGCAGCTTCAAGAACAGAATTTACAACTATTGTTGCTAAATCGTCCCCTTCTCTTATAATCGGTGCTCTTACACCTCTTGATATTGTACCAACTTTTCTTTCCATAAGTATATCACCTTTCTGAAGTAAATATTTATTTTGGATATTTCTATTCTATATTATCCGAAAATATTTCCGGATAATTATATTCAATGTTATTTTAGACCTTCTCTGTTTTTTCTTATTTCGTGAAGTATAGCCTCTACATGCTCCTCGACTTCATATAAAAGACCATCCACATACTCTACAGATCCTTTTCTCATCTCTTCGGCATATTCTTTTGCATTTCTTACAATTTCAGATGATTTTCTTTCAGCTTCCTGAACATGTCTGCTACTGTCTATATACTCTTTTACAGCATCCTCGGCATCTTTTTTTATCTCTTCAGCTTTTTCTTCAGCATCTTCTATTATTTTTTTTGCTTCTTCTATAGCTGTATTTATTATATCATTTCTCTCTTCTGCGATATTTACTGCCTGTCTCATTTCTTTTGGAAGAACTCTTTTGATATCACTTATTATATCCATCATATCATTTTTATCAACTGTACACTTTCCATGAGAAAATCTTGTGGCAGGAGCCTCCTCAAGCATATACTCAAGTTCGTTTATAAGTTCAAAAATATGTGATTCTTCAATCTGCATTGTTATATTTCCTTTCTTTCCATTTTTATTTTTAATTCTCTTAAAACCTCTTTTGGAACAAGATTCTGTATATCTGCACCAAAATAAAGAACTTCTTTTATAAGAGATGAGCTTATAAAAGAGAATTTCGTATTGCTTGGCAGGAATATTGTTTCTATTGATGAATCAAGCTCCCTGTTCATATGCGCCATCTGAAGTTCGTAGTCGACATCCGCAGCACTTCTTATTCCTCTGACAAGAGCGTGTATTCCATTCTCTTCACAATACTTAACCAAAAGGCCTTCAAAAGATATAACCTTTACATTTTCTATATCTTTGGTACACTCTTCCACAAGCTTTAGTCTTTCCTCAAGAGTGAATAGAGTCTTTTTATTTGGATTTACAAGTATTCCGACCTGAAATTCATCAAAAAGTTTCGATGCTCTTCTTATAACGTCGAGATGACCATTGGTTATAGGGTCAAAACTACCTGCAAATATAGCTTTTTTTATAGTACATTTATCCATTTATATCTCCCCATTTATAGAAGCTAAGCAGTGTTATTCCGTATTTCTTTTCCTTTATCATCTCTATATTTCCGATTTTTTCAGGAAGAGTGTCCGCTTTATCATGCTCAACAACTATTATTCCATCTTCATCTAAAATATTTTCTTTTTCTATTCTTTCTATACAATCCACAAAAAGTCCTTCATAATAGGGTGGATCCATAAATATTACATCAAATTTCTCATTTTTTCTTCCCATAAGGGCTATGGTATCTTTATAATCTGAAACTATAATCTGACTTTCGCTTTGAAATCTTGCTTTTTCCACATTCTTTTGTACTATTTTTATACTGTCTCTGCTTTTGTCCGAAAAAACACATTTCTCAGCGCCTCTGGATAAACATTCTATCCCAAGAGATCCTGTTCCCGCAAATAAATCAAGAACGTTGCTGTCCATTATATATTCATTTATTATATTGAACATAGATTCCTTTACCCTATCTGTCGTAGGTCTTACTCTATCATCTTTAGGAGCCTCAAGTTTTAGTCCTCTGGCTCTACCTGAAACTACTCTCATAAACTACCCCTCTCTGTATATTCTATCATATCCTTTAATGTAATTTCATCGTTTTCCTTTAATTAAGATATATATCTTCATTTATATTGCTGAATTTTTCCATTATTTCATTTTTTATCATTCTATTTTCCGCTTTTTCAAGCTTTGGATCCTCAGAAATCATAATTCTGGCTTCATGCTGCACAGTCTTTAAAATCTTCATATGTTTAAAAAGATTTGCTACCTTAAGCTGAGGAACACCATGCTGCATTGTTCCAAAAAATTCTCCTGGACCTCTTATTTCAAGGTCCTTTTCTGATATCTTGAATCCATCATTTGTATCTTCCATTATTTCCATTCTTTTTGCACATACATCGCTTTTTGATCCGTATATAAGAACACAGTATGATTTATGTTTTCCTCTTCCCACGCGTCCTCTCAGCTGATGTAGCTGTGCAAGTCCAAATCTTTCGGCATTTTCTATTATCATAAGTGTTGCATTGGGAACATTTACTCCCACTTCTATTACTGTAGTAGATACCAGTATATCAATTTCTTTATTTTTAAAGGCATTCATTATCTCATCTTTTTCAGATGGTCTCATTTTTCCATGAAGAAGCCCCAATCTCAAATCAGGAAAATATTCATGTTTAAGTTCCTCAACTGTCTCCGTCGCTGATTTTAAATCGAGAGTTTCACTTTCTTCAACAAGCGGACAAACTATATATACCTGTCTTCCCTTGTCTACTTCTTTTCTGACAAGAGTTGAGTATACTTTATCCCTTTTCTTTTTCTCGACAGCCATGGTTTCTATCTTTTGTCTTCCTGGTGGAAGTTCATCTATCACCGATATATCCAAATCTCCATAAAGTATAAGCGCAAGAGTTCTCGGAATAGGAGTTGCCGTCATTACCATCATATCCGGATTTTTACCTTTTGATGACAGTCTTCCTCTCTGTCTTACTCCGAATCTGTGCTGCTCATCGGTTATAACAAGACCTATATTTGAAAATTCGACATTATCTTCTATAAGTGCATGAGTTCCTATAACTATATCTGTTTCACCAGAAGCTATTTCATAAAGCATTTTTTCCTTGTTTTTCTTACTCACACTTCCTGTAAGCAATGCTATTTTTATTCCCATAGGTTCAAGTATTTCAGAAAATGATTCAAAATGCTGTTGTGCCAGAATTTCTGTAGGAGCCATCATCGCTCCCTGATATCCGTTGAATACACAGTTTGCAAGTGCAATCATTGCTACCACTGTCTTTCCACTTCCAACATCACCCTGTACAAGTCTGCTCATAACTATATCAGAACACATATCCGCATTTATTTCATTCAGTGCTCTTGTCTGTGCGGCTGTAAGTTTAAATGGAAGTCTTTTCAGTACTTCTTCCACTTTTTCGCTGTTTTCAAATACTATTCCTTTTTCATCTCCTTTTCCTCCTTTGAACATAAAAAGTCCAAGCTGGAGTATAAGAAGCTCTTCAAATATCAATCTATACAAAGCAACCTTGAGTGCTGCTTTATCTTTTGGAAAATGTATATTTTTTATTGCGTAATCTATACTGCAAAGCCTGTATTTTTCAATCAGATGTTTAGGCATATACTCTGGAATAGCTATTTCTCTGCTATCGAATACATTTCGTATCATTCCGCTTATATCTCTATTTGTTATACCATATGAAAGAGGATAAACAGGCATTACTTTCCCTGTTGTTTTTGGATCCTTTGACCGGTATTCTATCTCACATGATGTTAGTTCGACAAAATTGCCGCTTCTTTTGACCTTTCCAAATACAAGGATTCCATCTCCTGCTCTGAATGTATTCTTTATATATTCTCTGTTGAAAAAAACAAGTTTTGCAAAGCCTGTGTCATCTTTGACATCAACCCTTGTAAGAACCATTCCTTTTTTAGGAGAATAGCTCTCTATATTTGTTATAACAGCTTTTATAGTGGCTTTTTCCTCATCTTCAAGCTGAATTATTTTTTTTATTGTACTTCTGTCTTCAAACTGCCTCGGAAAATAATACAATAAATCCTTTACTGTATATATTCCCAACCTATTCAGTTTTGCAGCTCTTTTAGGGCCTATTCCCTTTACATATTGTACATTTTCCTTTATCAAGTTTATCATATTGCATCACCCGTAGTCTGTATACGTTTATTCTGAATTATCCATAATTTTTATCCTGTATGATTGATTTTATCACACAGAAAAATCCTGTACAACCTCATTATACAAATGATTATGCACAGGATATAATTTCTTTTATATATTCTGTTATTATTCTATAGATATCAGATAATAATATAGAGGCTGTCCACCATAATAAAGTTCTATATCTATATCATCATATTTTGCTTCAAGTTCTTCTCTAAGTGCTTCTGCCTGCTCTTCTGTAACATCTTCACCGTAGAAAAGAGTTATTATAGATGTATCTTCATCTGACATCTTTTCTATAAGTTCTTTTGTTACCTCTTCAACCTCATCACCGGCAGCTGCCATTTCTTTTTCAGCTATACCTATTATATTACCTTCTCTTATTTCTATTCCGTTCATTACAGTATCTCTTACCGCAAATGTAACCTGTCCTGATTTAACATATTCAAGAGCTTCTGTCATTGCTGACTCATTTTCTTCTGCTGTTGCTTCAGGATTGAATGATACAAGAGCACTTACCGCCTGTGGAATATTTTTAGTAGGTATTACTATTATATTCTTTTCACTAAGTTCTTTTGCCTGATTTGCAGCCATTATTATATTGCTGTTATTTGGAAGTATAAATATGTTTTTTGCATTTATACTGTTTATAGCCTTCATGAAATCCTCTGTACTTGGATTCATTGTCTGTCCACCTTCTATTATGTGGTCTACTCCAAAATCTCTGAATATAGTTGCAAGACCATCTCCCATAGAAGTAGAAATAAATGCAAATTCTTTTTCTTCTGCAGGTGCCTGTGCACTTTCTTCGTTAAGTATATGTTCATGCTGCATTCTCATGTTTTCTATTTTTATTGTAAGAAGCTGTCCATATTTTAATGCTTCCTGAAGTACATTTCCTGGCTCATTTGTATGAACATGAACTTTTATAACTCCCTCATCACCAACTACAGCAAGGCTATCTCCATATCCAAGCATTATATCTCTTATTCCTGTATCATCTATTTTGTCTGATTCAAGTATAAATTCAGTGCAGTATCCAAATTTTATATCTTCATCAGTGTGAGCTCCTGCCTGTGGAACAGAAACTGCTGCTGCAGCTTTTTCAGCCTGTGACTCAGCTTTGACCGGCGTTCCTTTTATAGAAAGATACATACCTTCTATTATAAGAGCAAGACCTTTACCCCCTGAGTCTACAACACCTGCATCTTTAAGATTTTTAAGAAGATTTGGAGTGTTATCAAGAGATCTGTTTGCCTCTTTTGTAACTCTTTCAAGGAATCTTTCTATATCTTTTTCTTTTTTGGCAAGTTTTACAGCATAATCCCCAGTTTCTCTTATAACTGTAAGTATAGTCCCTTCAACCGGCTTGATTACAGCTTTATATGCTGTATCAGCTCCTCCTTTGAATGCTTTTGCCATATCCATAGTTGTAAGCTGTTCTTTTCCGTCTACAGCCTTTGCTATACCTCTTATTATCTGAGATAATATAACACCAGAGTTTCCTCTTGCTCCCATAAGAGAACCTTTTGACATTGCCTTTGCAACTTTTGTTATATCTTCTTCCTCAACTTTTGCAAGTTCCTTCATTGCATAAGATATTGTAAGAGACATATTTGTACCTGTATCCCCATCTGGAACAGGGAAAACATTAAGCTTGTCTACAAGCTCTTTATTATTCTGAAGATTAGCAGCACCAGAAACAAACATCTCTCTGAATGCCTTAGCTTTTATATATTCAGTCATTATTTTCCTCCTAAACTATTTTACTCTTATACCCTGTACATTTATATCTATTTTGTTTACTTTTACACCGACAGTGTTTTCAACTGTATATTTTATCTTATCTATTATGTTGTTTGCAACAGTTGATATATTTACACCGTACTGCATAACTACAAAAAGCTCTATTTCTACGGCATTATCTTCTGCTTCTTCAACTTTTACACCCTTTGTTGCGTTTTCCCCTTTTAAAAGTTCAACTATTCCCTTTGTTCTAGACGCAAGACCTACAAGTCCGTAGCTCTCCATAGCCGCCTTGTATGCGACCTGTGCTATTACATGTTTATCTATCTCTATGCATCCATATTCGTTTATTATTTTAGCGGTCATACTATGAACCTCCTCTGATTTTTAATTTTATAAATCAATACTATCTTATTTTTATACCTCAAAATAGTACTCTACAAACATATAATACTACAAAAACGCTCTTATTTAAAGCAGTTGAGTATAATTTAGTTTTATTTTCAATATTGCTCTTTACTTTAGGTGATTTTATATATATAATATTTTATATTATAGGCACAGATTCTTCAATACATTGTGTGCCTTGTGCAATTTTGTCTTGCAATACATTATCTTTTATGATAATATATATATGTTTTTAGTCTTTAATATAGTTATTCATTTTTTAAGGAGGTGTACGGAAAATGTCAAGAGTATGTAGCGTATGTGGTAAAGGAAAACATTCAGGAAATAAAGTATCACACTCAAATAAACACAACAAAAGAACTTGGTCAGCAAACTTAAGATCTGTTAGAGCTATAGTGGACGGAACTCCAAAAAGAGTAAAAGTTTGTACTAGATGTTTACGTTCTGGAAAAGTTGAAAGAGCTTAGTTCGGTGATAATTCAATGGTCTATCTTTGATAGGCCATTTTTTATTGTATTTTAATAAAAGTATAGGGATTTGTTTGCGCAGTTTCCTGCGACGTCACAAATCCCTATACTTTTATTTTTTTCTTTTAACAATTACAGTTCTACAGTATTTTCATCTGTAGTTTTTCGCTCAAAACCATCATTATAGTTTTCTAAGCTTTTCTATAAGTTCCTTAAAATAATCCGGAAGTTCAGAGTCGAATTCTATATACTCACCTGTAGTCGGATGGATAAATCCTAGTTTTTTGGCATGCAACATCTGTCCATTTAATTTGAACTTGTGTTTTGGATTCTTTGGTCCATACACAGGATCTCCAACAAGTGGATGATTTATCGACATCGAGTGAACTCTTATCTGATGAGTTCTTCCCGTTTCAAGAGTAGCTCTGACATGAGTATAACCGTTGAATCTTTCTATAACTTCAAAATGCGTTACAGCATTTCTTCCATCTGGAACTATTGCCATTTTCAGTCTGTCCTTTGGATTTCTTCCTATCGGTCTATCAACTGTCACCTTGTCTTCCTTGAACACTCCATGACATATAAATTCGTACTCTCTCTTTATTGAATGTACTTTCAGCTGTTCAGCCAGACTATTATGTGCATTGTTGTTTTTTGCAATCATAAGTATTCCCGATGTATCCTTGTCTATACGATGAACTATTCCCGGCCTTATTACTCCATTTATAGAAGAAAGATTCTCTCCACAATGATAAAGTATCGCATTTACAAGTGTCCCATCAAAATTTCCAGGAGCTGGATGCACTACCATTCCCTGAGGTTTATTTACTATTATTACATCGTCATCTTCGTATACTATATCTATCGGTATATTCTGAGGCTCTACCTCCAGCACTTTTGGTGCAGGTATTTCTATTGAAATTCTATCGTCCTCTTTTACCTGATATTTTGCTTTCTGAACCTTTCCGTTCACTTCAGCCTTTTTTTCTTTTATTATCTTCTGTATATAGCTTCTGGACATATCACCAAACTGTTCAGAAAGATAAACATCCAGTCTATCCCCTTCTTCTTCCTCTGTTACAAGGAATGTTTTTATATCATTATTTTCCATGCTTCACCTCTATCTTTTTCTCATCTGAATATAATATCACATATATACATAAAAGTATTGTTCCGCACACTATAAGTACATCAGCAAAGTTGAAAACATACTGCCATATTATTCTGAAGTCAAAATAATCAACTACAAATCCCAGCCTTATTCTATCTATAAGGTTTCCTATAGCACCGGCAACTATCATTATTATTGAAGCTTTTCCTACTATATTTATTCTTTCTCTGTTTTTGTGAAGATAGCCAAGTGCTATTATCGTAGCTATAAGTGCCACCAATGCCAGAAAATACTGCTGATTTTTAAGCATACCAAAAGCTGCTCCTCTGTTTTCTACATATGTCAAATGAAAAACATCGTTTATTATAGGTATTGTTCCTACAGTTTTAAGCCCGTTTAATACCCGTACTTTTATAACCTGATCTATAGCTATAAGAATAGCTATTATAATCTCGTATATCACTTTTTAACCCCTTTCTACCAGTATTATATATCGATTTTATATTATATTTTATTATTGTGCAACTTTATACATATAGTTTTTGTACGAATTTACTATGTTAATATATCACCCTATATCCTTTCAAGTACAATATGTACGACATACAGAGCTGCTGCAAAAGCTGCAAATAAAAATATATTAACAGTGAAAACTGCTCCTTTTAGAATATGATCTACGATAATAGAAAACAAAACCAAAGCTAATCCTACAAAAACACCATATAAAGCTGAAGTCATTTTTCCTGGTTCTTTTTTCTCTACAAATACATTCATGCAAATATATCTTATAATCATATAGGCAACTATTACTATAACCGCTGTCGATACGAAAAATCCGTATGAAATTTCCATAGTTAAATCAGGCTTCACACCTTTTATAAAATCTGCTGCCATTTTCCATGTATCTGGAGATAAAAATATATTTATCAAAGAAAGCATAGATAATGACAAACACACTATATCAAAAAACTCTATGATTCTTTCTTTTGCAGTCCTCTTCGGAAGCGATTCTATTATACTGTCACAAAACTCTTTATAATCTCCTCCTATAACATCATCTATATTTTCACCTCTGTTCTGTGCATCTATAATCATCTCTGATATATCCCTTCTGACAACTTCCCGGTTGTACTCCGATATATCGGCAATTTTTATATAACATACAATATCTGTAAATACCGCCTGATTCTCCTCACTTATCATTTCATCCAGCTTATTGTTGTAATACTGAAGTTCTTTTAATTTATTCTTTTTCATAACCTACACCTCCAAATAGATTATTTATCGCCTTTGAAAGCTCGCTCCAACTCTCATAAAAGTTCTCTATCTCACATATTCCTGCATCTGTTATTCTAAAATACTTTCTCTTTGGACCTACAGATGATTCTCTGTATTCCGCCTCTATCATTCCATTTTTCTGAAGTCTCAGAAGCATAGGATATATAGTACCCTCAGAAATATTTTCAAATCCGTATGATTTTAATTTTTCGGATATCTCATATCCATATGTTTCATTCTCGCTTATTATTTTTAGGATACATCCTTCCAGAGTTCCCTTTAGCATCTGTGATGTTATCATCGTATCACCACCTATCTTGTATTACATAGTACCTAACTATATTGTAATACAAGATAGTATATAAATCAAATTTCAAAACACATAAAAATCTCTATTTTCGAATGTTAAACCGCATATTCAGACAAAAAAAATAAGGCAATACACAAACATATGCACTGCCTTTAATCTCATATAAAATATTAATATTTTCTTTCAAGGAATCCAACTTTTCTATATACTTTTCTAAGAGTTTTTCTTGCTTTTGCTTCTGCCTTCTGAGCGCCCTCTGAGTATATTTTTTCAAGATAATCTTTATTGTTTAAAAGATATAGATATTTTTCTCTCATAGGTTCTAATGCTCCTACTATAACTTCTGCTGTATCTGTTTTGAAGTCTCCATATCCTTTTCCTTCGTACATTTTTACGATCTCATCAACAGGTTTTCCTGAAAGAGCTGAATATATATCAAGAAGGTTTTTTATACCAGGCTGTTCAGGAGAATATCTTACAACTCCCTCAGAGTCTGTAACACTTCTTTTTATTTTTCTTCTTATTGTATCTGGATCATCTTCAAGAAGTATAAACGCATTTTCGTTGCTGTCTGACTTACTCATTTTCTTTGTAGGTTCCTGAAGACTCATTACTCTTGCTCCACCTTTTGGATAATACCCTTCAGGTATTTTGAATGTAGGTGAGTATCTGTTGTTGAATCTGTTTGCAAGGTCTCTTGCAAGCTCAAGATGCTGTTTCTGGTCATCACCAACAGGAACAAGATCTGTCTGATATAAAAGTATATCTGCTGCCATAAGAACAGGGTATGTAAACAGACCTGCATTCAGGTTAGCTTCAGATTTCTGAGACTTGTCCTTGAACTGAGTCATTCTGCTAAGCTCTCCCATATATGTCATAGTGTTTAAAACCCACATAAGTTCAAGATGCTCTTTTACATGAGACTGTATAAATATAGTATTTTTCTCTGGATCAAGTCCACATGCTATATACTGTGCAAGAAGTTTCATTGCATTTTCTCTAAGTACTTTTGCCTCCTGTGGAACTGTTATCGCATGAAGGTCTACTACACTGAAGAAACACTCGTATTCGTTCTGAAGTTCAGTCCAGTTTTTTATAGCTCCAAGGTAGTTTCCAAGTGTCATCTTACCAGATGGCTGAGCACCACTGAATATTATTTTCTTTTCATCCATTTGTATCATTCCTTTCTATGAATTATTCATACTTGTTTGCTAATCAATTTCCAGTTATATAATTTATATTTTATTGAAATTTTCTTATTAATATTTTTATAGATATTTTCTTTTATTAAAGAGTTTCAAGCATATCCATTACTATATTTGCAGATGTTACAGCCGCTATTTTGGCAAATTCATCAAAAGATACTTCGGCACTTCCATCTGCCTTATCTGACATAGATCTTATTATTACATAAGGAGTTTTGTTCAGATAACATACATGTGCCATTGCTGCTCCTTCCATTTCACAGCAGTAAGCGTTAAAGTCATTTACAAGTTCTTCTTTGACAGCCATATCAGCGACAAATAAATCTCCTGTCGCTATTCTACCTCTCATAACCTTATGTCCTTTATTTTCTTTTACAGCTGCATTGTATGCTGCATCTGAAAGTTTTTCGTCTGCCTTGAATTCTGAACAGTCCATTCTTGGTATAACTCCTTTTGGATCTCCAAAAGCAGTAGTATCCATATCGTACTCAACAGCATCTGTAGATATTACTATATCATTTACATCAAGCTCATCATGTAAAGCTCCTGCAACACCTATATTTACAAGTGCATCCACTCCGAACTCACTTATAAGCATCTGAGTACACATAGCAGAGTTTACTTTACCTACTCCACATTTTACAACTACTACATCTTTTCCTCTAAGTTTTCCCTCATAGAAGTCTAGTCCACCTTTTGATATCTTCTCAGCCTCTTCTATTTTTTCAAGAAGAAGTACTACTTCCTCATCCATAGCACCGATTATTCCTATTTTATTCATATCCTACCTCCTGTATAAATTTCCAAATAAAAAAGTCCCATGCCGAAGCATAGGACGATATTATCGTGGTACCACCTAAATTGCACAAATTGTGCCTCTCTTGCGTAACGTGCATAAGCGTCCTGAAATACTGTATTTCCTCCAGGAATCTCGGGGATCCATTCATAAATCCTATCATTGCCAAACTCTCACCATCGTCGACTCTCTGTATATGAATCGGATATACTACTACTTCCCGTCACAGACTTATATATTAATACTATATTTTTATAGTATCTTCAAAAAGAGAAGATGTCAAGTAAAACATCTTCTCCATAGTTTATATCGTATTAATCTCTCTGTATAACAACAGCTGTTCCTGACACAGTAACCATAAGCATACCATTATCTGCTCCAAGAACCTCATAGTCAGTATCCACTCCGACAACTGCATTTGCTCCCATTGCAGAAGCTCTCTGCTCTAGTTCATAAAGTGCCTCTTCTCTGGCTTTTTTAAGCTCGTCTTCATATGAACCTGATCTTCCGCCGAACACATTTCTAAGTCCTGCAGTAATATCTTTGAAGAAGTTTACTCCTGATACTACCTCTCCATAAACTATACCTTTGTAGTCTACTATTCTATATCCATCTACAGATGGCGTTGTAGTTATTATCATACTCTTTCCTCCTTCTGAGAACTGTATTCCATTCTCTATATGGATACTATACGACATATTATTATATAATCCTTTAATTTTTTATTATATTATTCCTCTCATTGCAAGAACAACCATTATACATGTAACTATTACAACACCTGCAACTATTACCATACCTGGATGAACTTTACCTTTTTCAACAGTTATAAGGTCGTCTTTCATAACAGTTTTTCTAAGTGCTGTTACTATAGGTTTGTAGATAAGAAATACTATCGCTGAGTTAAGTCCACCTTTTATAAGGTTGAATGGAAGTATAGCTGGAACAAGAAGCTCCACAACTGCAGATCTAGGATATCCAAGATAGATAGGAGTTACAAGGTAGTTCCATATTATCATCATAACTGTCATAGCAAGTGTACCTGAAACAAGACCTATTATAGAACCTCTAAGTGTTCTGTCTTTTTTGTAGATAAAAGCTGCAGTACATGCAAAAGAACAGCTGGCAAGTACATTCATTATAAATCCTATAATACCATCACTACTTATTGTAAAAAGCTCTATCAGAGAAGTTATAAGAGATACTGCTATTGCTGTAAAAGGCCCCCATATAAATCCTCCAAGAACTATTATTACGTCCTTTGGACTGTACTCAAGGAAAAGAACCATCGGGATTCTTATAAATGCAACTGCTGCAAAACCAAGCGCAGAAAGCATCGCTATTGTTGTAAGTTTTCTTGTTGTTAAATTGTTCATATTGAACCTCCTCAAAATAAATTAACACCTGAAAGTCTCTAAGAGTCTCTCAGGTGTTATATTTATGTCAATCTCGTTCAATATCTTCAAATATGGTGTAGCATCTTTTTAATTTAAAGTACATCAAAATCGGTATTGCTCTCAATATTAACACATCTTCTTCCATCCAGACTATACTGTCGGTTTTGGAATTTCACCAAATCCTGAGCTGAACCTGCCAGCTCCTGCACAACGTGCTCGCGGACTATCACCGCCGATCGGGAATCTCACCCTGCCCTGAAGACATCTTAAATTCGATTCAGTTGTCTAGATATAGATTAACACATACTCAAATTAAAATCAAATATTAATTTTCACCATTTTCTGATTTATCGCTTATTCGATACACTATTTTTTATTATTTTCTATAGTGCTTTTCTTTGGAAATACTACTCTTACCTTGAACAAATCTCCATCTGAACTAAGCTTGAATGTACCTCCCTGCAGTTCTGTAAAACTTTTTGCTATTGCAAGACCAAGTCCGCTTCCCTCTGTATTTCTAGACTTGTCTCCTCTGACAAATCTTTCAGAAAGATTTTCCACATCTCCATCTATTTCCTCTGCTGATATATTTTTGAATTCTATAGAAACCTTATCTCCCATATCCTCAACTTCAATATATGCTCTTGAACCGTACATAGAATATTTTGATATGTTTGATATAAGGTTTGAGAATATCCTGAATGTTCTCATACTGTCTAATCTTGCAATTATTTTTTCATTTGAAAATCTTGTTCTTATGTCAACTCCTGAAGCTGCTATTTTGTCGTCAAGTTCAAACACAGTCTGTTTTACAAGTGATACAACATCAACATCTACAGGATTCAGTTCTATATTTCCGCTTGTAGAGCGACTTACTTCAAACAAATCCTCTATCAGATATTTAAGTCTCTGTGATTTTCTGTCTATAACATCTATGTATTTTTCTTTTTCCTCATCTGTAATACCTTCTTTTTTCAGAAGATCGACATATGTGATTATAGATGTAAGAGGTGTTTTCAGATCGTGAGATACATTTGTTATAAGCTCTGTCTTCATTCTCTGGCTTTTTACTTCCTCATCTACTGCACGTTTAAATCCTGTCTGTATATTTCCAAGATTTTCTTTTATCGGGTTGAATATTCCAAGGTCCTCTTTTGTATCCATATTGAAGTTTCCATCAGCTATATTTTCTGTCATTTCTTCAAGTCTCAGATAATCTCTGTGTACAGATGTAGCCTTTGATTTCATAAATCTGAATAGTAGTATAGAGTATATAATCGCTATGATTATACCTAATCCCCAGAATATACACATGATTGTTATGCATAGAAGGTTTATACCGACTATTATAAGAAGTGGCTTGTCTAATCCTTTTTTAAGGTCTAGATTTTCAATCCAATGTACAAACATTTTTATCTGTCTTATAGTCCATCTTATTGGTTTTACTATTATTGATTTTTTCTTCACCAGCTCTCGGTTATCTTTTGAGAATAATGATCTCAGATATGCACCTGCTATTATACAGAACATGAAAAGAACAAACCAATATACTACATTTGCAATTACCATTACTGTAGATATTACCTCTTCTGATATACC
Source organism: Peptacetobacter hominis (assembly GCF_006861675.1). GTDB lineage: Bacteria > Bacillota > Clostridia > Peptostreptococcales > Peptostreptococcaceae > Peptacetobacter > Peptacetobacter hominis. The sequence goes on from NZ_SGJB01000008.1 coordinate 101,621, forward strand.
TCGTATATTCAACCATGCAGATATATCATTTGGTACAGCCATTACTATAGGATTTGCCGCTATCTGAACAAGTATACTCGAAATTATAATACCTATAAATACTGCTAATTCTACAGGCATATTTATAAAGCTTTTTACAAAAATTATATTTTCACTTATTTTCCTTGAAATCAAAAGACCTATTGCAAACAACACAGCACATATTGTAAGCCCTATCATCATAACTCCAACTACTGATTTTCCAATATTATTTGTAAGTATTGAAGAAAGATTGCTTCCTTCTCCCACACCATATGGTCCAAGATTTGATGCAAGAAGGTTTATATCACCTTTTAATGCTATCGTAAAAACAGCATTTTTAACTTTTGGAAGATTTGTTGTATACTCTTCACCAGTATATTTTTTCTCAAGAGCTAAAACAGATATATTATTTTTATTCTGTTTCTTGTCTATTACCTCTTTTAAAGTATCTGCACTCATACCTTTTATATATGGTATTTTTAGATTTCCACTCTGGTCAAAATCCAGCACCGCATAAAATACATATCCTTCCTGATATTCATATAGTTTATTTTCTTCTTCATTAGTCTTCTTTTCATTCAGAATAAGTTCTCTGAATTTCTCTATTTCATTATTTGTTGAAGATGACTTTTTATTGTTCTTATTATAGCTATCTATACTCAAAACATTATATCCATTATTTTCAAGTGTATCTGATTTTACAATATCTCCCATTAATGAAGATATACTTCCTTTTATAAGGTATTTTTCTACAGCTGTTCTCTCTTCTTCTGTCATTTTAGAAGATTTTTCTTTATTCATGTATTCTTCATATTTTTCAACATAATTTTCATCATTATGATAATATAAATCATCTGAAATTTCATAATCTTTTGAGAGTTCATCGAGTTTCTTGTCATCTAAAATAAATGCTGACGGATCAGACATTTCGCCCGTTTCTTTCTTCATATCATAATATATTGGGTACATCAATTCTGATATATAATTTGCAAACTCTTCTGTACCTACCTTGCTTTTATCTATTAGAGATGTCTTATTTATATTAGGATACGACGAAACCATAGCTATTGATGCTACTAATAGAATAAGTACAAGTATAATATTTAGTTTGAATTTTCCTGATTTAGATTTTCTCGATCTTGTATCCAATTCCCCACACCACCTTTAAATATCGTGGATTTTTAGGATCCACCTCTATTTTTTCTCTTATATTTCTTATATGTACCATAACTGTATCGGTACTTATTGCAGCCTCATTCCACACTCTTTCGTATATTTCTTCTGCAGGGAACACTCTTCCCGGATTTCTCATAAGAAGACTAAGTATTTTAAATTCTATCGGAGTAACTTTTACATGGTTTCCGTCTACAAATACTTCTTTTGTATCGTCATTCAGTTCAAGCCCCCCTGTAGTGTATATATTTTCATTTACTGTTTCTTCTTTTGAGTTCATATTCATATATTTTGTATATCTTCTTATCTGTGAATTTACCCTTGCCAGAAGTTCAAGAGGTTTGAAAGGCTTGGTAATATAATCATCTGCCCCTATATTAAGTCCCATTATTTTGTCCACATCTTCTGATTTTGCAGAAAGCATTATTATAGGGAAATTATATTTTTCTCTCACTTTCATTGTAAATGTTATTCCGTCCATTACAGGCATCATTATATCTACAACTGCAAGATGTATTTCTTCAGATTCAACAATATTCAGTGCCTCAAGCCCATTTGGAGCTTTCATAACTGTATACCCCTGATTCTTCAGATATATTTCAACTGCATCCGCTATTTCCTTTTCATCTTCAACCACTAATATTCTGTAACTTTCCATATGTCTCACTCCTTCGTTTTGTCATTTCAAAATTTTTCCTATATCCATTATACAATATATAAGTTTCAGATGAATTGTTTAATGCCGATGATTTTATCATCTACTCTCCTCCTTTTCTATATTCACATTATATTCATTAAACCTAAAGACGCACAGTATATATTGTTAAAGATTTTCTAAAAAAAATAAAAAAAAGACACTATCTCAAAAGAGATAATGTCTATGTTTTACATAAGAGGTGCTATAAGTCTTAGGACTCTTCCTGTCACCTTTCTTAGTATATTCTGTTTTCTACAGTTTTCTATATCTATTTTCTGACATTTTTCAAGCGTAGCCAGATAGTCTTTTTCTATATTTATAATTTCACTGTTTTTAAACATATATGTTGCGCATTCAAAGTGAAGATACAGACTTCTAAAGTCAAGATTGATAGTTCCTACTACGGCTGTATCATCGTCCGATACAAATGTTTTGGCATGTACAAATCCCGGAGTATATTCATATATTTCAACTCCTGCCTCGATAAGTTCCGCATAATATGTTCTTGCAACAGCATATGCATATTCCTTGTCTGGAATATGAGGCATGATTATTTTTACATCAACACCTCTTTTTGATGCATATTTAAGAGCCATAAGCATTTCATTGTCTATTATAAGATATGGCGTCATTATATGGACATATTTATGCGCATGATAAAGTATATCTATGTATACCTGCTCACCTACATTTTCCCCATCCATCGGACTATCTCCATAAGGAATTATATAACCATCCTTTATTCCTTCAAATTCTGAATAGTCAAGATCTATATATCTGTCAAACTCTTCATCGTTTATTTCAGATACATTCCACATCTGAAGAAACATTGCAGTAAATGATTTTACAGCTTCACCTTTGACCATTATTGCATTGTCCTTCCAGTGTCCATAGACTACTCTTTTGTTGATGTATTCATCAGACAGGTTTACTCCTCCTGTAAATCCGACCTTTCCATCTATTACAAGTATTTTTCTGTGGTCTCTGTTGTTCTGATGTGTTGAAAGAATTGGTTTTATTGGATTGAACATCTTGCATTTTATTCCAAGTTTTTCCATTCTTTTTGTATAGTTATATGGAAGATGTGCAATAGAGCATGTTCCATCATACATAAGTCTTACCTCTACGCCTTCCTGAACCTTTCTTTTCAGAATTTCAAGTATAGTATTCCACATGATTCCCTCTTCTATTATAAAATATTCAAGGAATATAAATTTTTCAGCTTTTTCAAGCTGCTTTATCATCTCCTCAAACTTATCTTCTCCAAGAGGGAAGTATTTTACTGTAGAGTTATTATATACAGGAAATCCTCCTGCTATTCCATACATATACTGAGCAAAATTTGTTATATTTCTGCTCTCCTTTTCCAGTTTTTCTATTACATGGTGGTTCTGTTTCAGAAGTCCTCTCGTCTTTTCTATGAGATTTCCTATCCTTACAGCCATTATCTTTGTACTAAGCTGAAGCCTTACAAATATGTACATAAGTGCACCGAAAAGCTTAAATACAATTATAAGAAGAAGCCATGCAAGTTTAAAGCTTGGGTTGTCATTTTTTCTGTTTATTATATATACAACCATTAAAAGTGCTACTACATCTAATACGCCCAGTATTGAGTTTACATCGTATTTCATTACATTGTATGCATATACAACTACTCCAATCTGAGCAAGCATAAGTATAATAGTCATTGTTGTTCTTCCGAATATTACTCTCAGAAGTTTTTTCATTATTACACCTTCTCTCCGCAGACATACCTCTGCTTCAAAACGGGATTATTTAATAATATCGAGTTCCAGAAGATCTCTTATATCATTTATTTCCCGATCAAATTTTTCGACCTTTCCAAATCCATATTTAGCATATACAAAAGGAATACCCGCTACTTCTGCACTTTTTGCATCTCCAGGAGTATCTCCTATGTATATAGGATTTTTCAGGTTGTTTCTTTCTATTACAAGTCTGTTGTTTTCACCTTTGCTAAGACCTGTTCTCTCTGCATTTTCGTAGTCCTCAAAATATTTTCCAAGACCATTTATTTCAAAGAATGCCTCTATATATCCACACTGGCAGTTACTTACAATAAAAAGTCTATAATCCTTTGAAAGTTTTTCAAGAACTTCTTCAACACCATCAAATACTATTCCAAGTCTTTTTTCAAGAATTCTTGATGTTTCAAGATTTGCACATTCTGTTTTTATTCTGTTTCTCATTTCATCAGAAAGGCTCTCAAGCATCATATCCATAGCCTCTCCACATGGATAACCCATAAGCTGGTTCATCCATTCAGTTGTCATTACAAGATCTACCCCATATTCTTTGAATGCTTCATTCCATACATTTACAACAGCATCTCTAGTGTCCCATAAAGTTCCATCCAGGTCAAAAATTATTGAATCTACTTTTTTCATAGTTTCCTCCAATACATATATTCTGATAGCTACATAGCCTATTATATCATATTCATCTGAAAAATCATTCAATATAATTTATTTATAAAAAAGCTGTATTGACTATGTGCCAGTACAGCTTGGGTTTATTTTACAGGTACAGTATTTCTGACAATCACAGCTGCACCATCTTTTATTTCTATAATACATTCATCTTCCAGCATAACATTTGAAATTCCCATAGGTTTTGCATATTCCATATCGAAATTATCGAGTGGATATTCAAGTTTTTCAAGTGTCATACCTTTTGCATCACCTTTTATCGGTATCACAGATACTGTATCTCCTGCATTTCCTGAAAGTATAAATCTTTCATTTTCAATGACATACATTATTTCATTCTCACTTATAATTCTAGGGAAAATACCGTAGTTTTTAATATAATAAAGAAGTTTTACATTGGCAAGTGTATGATCAATTCTTCCACCAAGTGCAGAATATATATCTATACTATCAGCTCCCAATGTCTTTGCAAGATATATACATATCTCTGAATCCGTCTCATCCTTTTTCTCTGGAAGTTCCTTAAAATCAACACCGTTTTCTCTATAATATTCTACTATTTCCGGTGATACAGAGTCGAGATCACCTATTATATAATCAGGAATTATACCAAGTTTATATGCATGGTTTGCACCGCCGTCTGCACATATTATACATGAATAATCCTCTTTTTCAATTTTTTCTTTTATAACAGAGTAGTCATCTATTACTCCGTTTAAAAAAATACATGTTTTCAAAATACTTCACTCCATTTCAGGAAAATCCCTTATCAAATAGAATTTTCTAATTATATCAGATATTAATTTTAATATGTTTTCTATCTGAATAATATAATAAAATCAAACAGGCAGTATCAACTGCCTGCTCTATTTCATATTTCATTTTTATCTGATATTATTTTGCGTTTTCTCTAAGAGCTTTTACAGCCTCGTCTATATCTTCATGTCCGAATATTGCAGAACCAGCAACACAAACATCTGCACCAGCGTCTACAACTTCTTTTATGTTAGATGGTTTAACTCCACCATCTACCTCTATTTCAACGTTAAGTCCTCTTTCGTCTATCATTTTTCTAAGCTCTTTTATTTTTTCTGTCACACATGGTATATATGACTGTCCTCCGAATCCTGGGTTAACAGACATTAAAAGTACCATATCTACATCATCAAGAACATATTTTATAGTATCAAGAGAAGTTGCAGGATTTAAAACAACTCCAGCTTTTATTCCGTATGATTTTATGTTCTGTATAGTTCTGTGAAGATGAGTACATGCCTCAACATGAACTGTTATTATATCACATCCTGCATCTACAAACTCTTTTATGTATTTGTCAGGATTTTCTATCATAAGATGTGCGTCAAATACCATATTTACATCTTTTCTAAGTGATTTTACAATTCCAGGTCCAAGAGTTATATTTGGAACAAAATGACCGTCCATAACATCTATGTGAAGATACTCACATCCTGCCTTTTCAACTTTCTTTACATCTTCAAGTAATCTTGCGAAATCCGCTGATAATATTGATGGTGCTAATTTAACCATATTAATACCTCCTGCTGTTCTTTTGTCTTATTTCATTTAGTAGTTGTATATAACTATCATATCTCCTCTGAGATATTTCTCCATCTTCAACCGCCTGTTTTACAGCACATCCAGGCTCATTTTCGTGGACACATTTAGAACCGAATCTACATTCATCATACTCGTCAAATTCGATAAAATATTCCTTTAGTTCCATCTCTTCTATACCGTCAAGTTCAAGAGAGCTGAATCCCGGAGTATCGGCAACCATTCCTCCGCATTCAAGTTTCAGAAGTTCTGCATGTCTTGTCGTATGTCTTCCACGACCTATTTTTTCACTGACAGAACCTGTTTTTAACTGGAAACTCTCATCTATTTCGTTTAGTAGACTTGATTTTCCAACTCCTGAAGGACCCGCAAACACAACAGTATTGCCCTTCAGTTCTTCTCTTATCTTATCTATGTTCTGATGCTTTTCACTACTTACAGGTATAACTCTGTATCCTGTAGTTTCATATATCTCAACAAGATTTGAAAGACTTCCGTCATCCAGATCTGATTTTGTAAACACTATGACTATCTCAAGCCCTTCTCTTTCGGCATGCACTATAAATCTATCGAGAAGTGAAAGGTTTGGCTTTGGATCTACAACAGCAAACACTATAAGAGCCTTGTCAACATTTGCAATAGGCGGTCTTACAAGTTCTGTATCCCTTTTTTCTATCTCCTCAACTACACCTTTTTTATTCTCCTCATCGACAATACTTATACTTACATTGTCTCCAACAAGAGGGGTTATCTTTTTCTTTCTGAAAACACCTCTGGCCTTGCATTCATATAGACCATTTTCAGTATCAACATAATAAAAACTGCTTAGACCTTTTATTATTTTTCCTTTAAGCATCAATACCTCCTAATTAATTTCTTTCTCTATATATGATAGCACATTTTCAGGTATTAGTCGCCTTTTATATAACATAATAGGACAATTTTTTCATTTTAGATGGTATAATATAGCTGTTATTAATATCGATAAAGGAGCAACTATGTAGTTGTTAAAAATATATACAAATATGTATAAACATGTACATATATAAACATATTTTTAGAAACGAAAAGCTCCCTGCATTTGTAAAGAGTGCAGAGTGGCAGGAATTGCCTGCC
>NZ_SGJB01000009.1 GCF_006861675.1 Peptacetobacter hominis
ATATCTGGCTTAATTATGGTTTGTAAGAGTCCGAACAAATCGTTCGAACAAATTTATCTGCTGTTCAGTTTTCAAAGTTCATTTCTTATTTTCTTTTGCCCTCTCTCAAGGACAAGTATTATAATACCACCTTAATATAAAAGAGTCAACACTTTTTTAAAAAAATATTTATTTTTTCTTATTTTTATATTTTCTCCACTTTAAAGGTATTGAAATATCAGCTTTTCACTTTATTTTAGGTGATTATTTCCGCTATACAATTATAATCAGAACTCGTTTATATCATTTCATAAAACACATTAGAAATTTTATAATTGCAAAATATAAGCATTATACAAACTAACTATTCAAAAGAGTAAAAACCCCCATAAAAATCAGGAACTACAAAAATGATTCTCTGTAAAATGTAGTTAAAACCTTTTGTCAGACATAAGTTTAAACAAAAGAATTAAATACAAAACCAGGGTTTCTATATACAAAGAGAAGAAATCCTGTCACAAGGATTTCTTCTCTTCAAAATAATATTACTCTTCTTCTGATTCAACTGCTTCTTTTTTATCTATAGGTTTCATTGTAGGGAATAGTAATACGTCTCTTATTGTTGCAGAGTTTGTAAGAAGCATCATAACTCTGTCTATACCTATTCCAAGTCCACCTGTTGGAGGAAGACCTACTTCTAGTGCATTTAGGAAGTCTTCATCCATATCACACGCCTCGTCGTCTCCTAGTTCTTTCTTTCTTAACTGATCAAGGAATCTTCCTTTCTGATCTATCGGGTCGTTAAGCTCTGAGAACGCGTTTGCAAGTTCCCATCTGTTTGCAAATGCTTCGAATCTATCTGTAAGTCTTGGATCTTCTACATTTCTCTTAGAAAGAGGTGATATTTCAACCGGATGATGAGTTATAAATGTAGGCTGAACAAGATTGTCTTCACCAAACTCTTCAAAGAATGCGCTTATAACTTCTCCTCTTCTCATACCAGGAGTTATTTCTATTCCTTTTTCTTTTGCTATAGCTATAGCCTCTTCATCTGTGTTTATTTCGTTGAAGTCTACTCCAGAGTACTCTTTTACACACTCTATCATAGTCATTCTCTTCCATGGTGGTTTGAAATCTATTTCAGTTCCCTGGAAGTTTATTTTTGTACTTCCTGTAGCAACCTCAGCCATATGAGCTATAAGGTTTTCAGTTATTTCCATCATATCTGTGTAGTCAGCATATGCCTGGTATAACTCTATTGCAGTATATTCTGGGTTGTGCTTCATGTCCATACCTTCATTTCTGAACATTCTTCCCATTTCGTATACTTTGTCAAATCCACCTACTATAAGTCTCTTTAGATATAGTTCGTTTGCTATTCTAAGGTACATAGGTATATGAAGTGTATTGTGATGAGTTATGAAAGGTCTTGCATTTGCTCCACCTGCTATTGTGTTAAGTATTGGAGTTTCAACTTCAAGGAAGCCTCTCTCATCAAGATATGCTCTAAGTGCTTTAAGAGCTTTTGTTCTTGTTATAAATGCATTTTTAACCTCAGGGTTAACTATAAGGTCTACATATCTCTGTCTGTATCTTAATTCCTGATCTTTAAGTCCATGATATTTTTCTGGAAGTATCTGAAGTGATTTTGTAAGAAGTGTAACCTTGTTTGCTTTTATTGATACTTCTCCTTTTTTAGTTTTGAAGATTTCACCTTCAACACCTATTATATCTCCTATATCATAAGTCTTGAATATATCGTATTCTTCGTCACCTATTCTATCTTTTCTTACATAAGACTGTATTCTACCATTCTGATCCTGTATATCTATGAATCCAGCCTTTCCCTGTAATCTCTTACTCATTATACGTCCTGCTATTTTTGCAGTCTGTCCTTCAAGTTCGTCAAAGTTTTCTTTTATTTCTGTTGAATAATGAGTTCTATCATATCTGCTTTCCTTGAATGGGTCTCTTCCCATAGCCTGAAGATTGGCAAGTTTATCTCTTCTTACCTGAAGCACTTCGCTTAATTCTTCAGTAGATAATTCAGCTTTTACTTCTGTATTATTATTTTCCATTAAATACACCCCCGATTTATTATCTGCTTATTGATATTACTTTGAATTTTGCAGTACCATCTGGAACATTTACTTCCACTATGTCTCCCTCAGATTTTCCTAATAAAGCCTTTCCTATTGGAGATTCGTTAGATATCTTTCCAGAGAAAGGATCTGTCTCTGTTGATCCAACTATTGTATATTCAACTTCCTCATCGAAATCATAATCGTAAAGTTTAACTATTGAACCAGCTGTTATCTTTGTAAGGTCTATAGCTGTTTCATCTATTATAGTTGCCTTTCTTATCATGTTTTCTATCTTCATTATTTTCTCTTCAAGTTCAGCCTGCTCTTTTTTAGCCTCATCGTACTCTGCATTTTCTGATAAGTCTCCATAAGATATAGCAACTTTAAGTTTTTCAGCAACATCTTTTCTTCCAACTATCTTTAATTCTTCAAGCTCAGCCTCAAGTTTGTCAAAACCTTCCTGAGTCAGCAGTATCTCTTTGTTTTCTTCCATTTATCCTGTAGCTCCTTTTTTATTGATTTTTTATATAAAATTAAGCGGTTTTTATACCGTTTGTATTTTACTTTATCCGCTATATTATAGGCTAATATTCGCTTTATGTCAAGGTTTCAGCCATATAGCACTCAAGTGTGGATATTACTTCTGATGCACTTTCCATTTTATTTATAGAGTCCCTAAGTCTAGCCGAACCCTTCATTCCTTTCAGATACCATCCAAGATGTTTTCTCATTTCTCTTACAGCCACATATTCTCCATCTTCTCTTATTGCAAGATTGAAATGTTTTATAGCTGTTTTTATTTTTTCATCCACTGATGGTTCAGGTTTTATCTCTCCGGTTTTTATATAGTGGTTTATTCTATCAAATATCCATGGATTTCCCTGTGCTCCTCTACCTATCATTATTGCATCGCATCCTGTCTTTTTTCTTATCTCTATAGCATCATCTATAATTACTATATCTCCATTTCCTATAACAGGTATATTTACAGCACTTTTTATTTTCTCAATTATATCCCAGTCCGCTTTTCCTGAATAATACTGTACTCTTGTTCTTCCGTGTATTGTTATAGCATCTGCACCGCTTGCCTCAGCCATTTTTGCAAACTCAACGGCATTTATACTGTCCTCATCCCAACCTTTTCTGAATTTTACAGTTACAGGTTTTTTTGAATATTTTACAGCTGCTTTTATAACTTCAGAAGCAAGCTTTGGATTTTTCATAAGTGCAGAACCATCTCCATTTTTTACAACCTTTGGAGCTGGACATCCCATATTTATATCCAGTACTTCATTTGAATAATCATTAAGTATCTCAGTTGCCCTTCCTATATATTCAGGCTCAGAACCAAAAATCTGAACAGCTACCGGATGTTCTTCCTCTTCCATCTTAAGCATGCTCTTTGTCTTCTCATCGTCGTAGCAAAGAGCCTTTGCATTTATCATTTCTGTATAAAGCATTCCACACCCGTACTCTCTGCATATAAGTCTGAATGGAAGATCTGTAACTCCAGCCATCGGCGCAAGAAATACCTCATTTTCAAGTTCAAGTTCTCTTAGTTTCATATTCATCCCCTTTCCCAATACTCAAAAAGAGGTACAATAAGTACCTCTATTTTTCTTTATTTTTATCGTATATTATTCTAAGTCCATCAAGTGTAAGAAATCTGTCTATCTCATCTATACTGTCTGTTTCTGATGATATAAGTCTTGAAAGTCCCCCAGTCGCTATAACCTTTATATCGTCTCCTCCAAGTTCTTTTTTCATCATTTCTATGATTTTGTCTACAAGTCCGACATAACCATATATAAGCCCTGCCTGCATAGCTGAAACCGTATTTTTTGCTATTACAGTACCCGGTTTTATAAGTTCCACTCTGGGAAGTTTTGATGCTCTCTGGAAAAGAGCCTCACTTGATATTTTAACTCCCGGAGCAATAGTTCCTCCAAGATAGTCTCCCTGTTCAGATATAGCACAGAATGTAGTAGCCGTTCCAAAATCCACTATTATAAGAGGATATCCGTATTTTTCTATTCCGGCAACAGCATTTACTATTCTGTCAGCACCTACCTGTTTTGGATTATCATATTTTATATTAAGTCCTGTTTTTATTCCAGGTCCAACTACCATCGCTTCTTTTTTACAGTACTTTATGCAGAAATTTTCAAGAGAGTGCATAACATCCGGCACAACAGAAGATATTATCACATCATCTATTTCATCTATTCTAAGATTTTCATGTTTGAACAGATTTTTTATAAGCATACCGTACTCATCTGATGTTTTATCCTTGTCTGTATGTATTCTCCAGTAATTTTTAAGTTCTTCCCCTTCATACAGTCCAAGAACCATATTTGTATTTCCTACATCAAATACCAGTAGCATCTGTATACCCTCTTTCCTAAGCCATTACAGGCTGTAATTTTTCGGACCGTTCCATAGTCCGGACAAATTTTAATTTTAGCAATTTAGAATATCTATGTCAATATATCATCAGTTTTTATATATATCCATTTTTTCCTCTCACTGATACTTCTCCAGAAAATATAGTTTTTCTATGACCATTTTCATCTGTCACAATAAGATTCCCATCCACATCTATGCCGTTACATATGGCATATTTTTCTTCACCGCGTTCTATTACTCTTATTTCTTTTCCTATAAGAACAGAGTTCTCTGTACATATATCCAGAACTTCTTTCCTATCATCTTTTTCTATATATGCCTTGTACATTCTCTCAAATGATTTCATAAATTCAGACGCTATTTTTTCCCTGTCAGTCAGACATCCCTCAATAAAAAGAGATGTGGCTTTTTTTCTTATATCTTCTGGGAATTCTTCAGTTAGAACGTTTATACCAACACCGGTTGTTATACATTCTATTCTTTCAACCTGAGCCTTCATTTCAGTAAGTATTCCACAAAGCTTTTTACCATTCAGAATTATATCGTTCGGCCATTTTATTTTAGCATCCACATCCATATTTCTGAATGCATCAACAAGTGCTGCTCCCGATATAAGTGTTATAAACGGAGCTTTATTCAGAGGTATTTCCGGCTTCAGGACGATGCTCATCCATATTCCCTCTCCTGATTTAGATTTCCACGGCTTTCCGATTCTTCCCCTTCCACCGGTCTGTTCTTCAGCAATTACAACAGATCCGTCTTCCAGATTTTCTGAGTTTTCAAGTACATATTTATTTGTGGATTCAAGACTATCAAAACACTTTATATTACGTCCTATAAACTCAGTATCCAGAATAGATAAAAATCTTTCCGGAGAAAAGCTGCTGTTGTTTATAGACTTTAGTCTGTATCCTACTTTATTGACAGATTCTATATCGTACCCGTTTTCTTTAAGAGTTTTTATATGTTTCCATACAGCAGCTCTCGATATTCCGAGTTTTTCAGAAATTTCTTCACCCGATATAAAATTGTCACTATTCATAAGTATTTCAGCTATTTTTGCTCTATTATCTCTGGCCATAATATCACCCTTTATATATTTTTATTTCATTATACCCGATAAATAATGTTTGTATAAACAAAAAGGAGGATAAAAATCCTCCTTTTTAATCTTTATTTATTCCTCCGAAAAAGTTTTTACCTCTTCTGCATCCGATTTGTTTTCATCAATATTTTCATTGTTGTCTGATATATTATCCTTCTCTTTTTCTACAACATCCGAAACATTTTCAACAGACTCAGATTTTTCTTCAGAAATATTCTCTGTATTTTCCTCTTTTTCTTTAGATTTAAGTTCTCCGTTAAATGCCTGAACAAATTCCTTTTCATTAAGAGTTTCGTATTCAAGAAGAGCTTTTGCAACATTTTCAAGCTTATCCATATTTTCTGATATAAGTTTTCTTGTTCTTTCATGAGCTTCAGTTATTATTTTTCTTACTTCCGCATCTATCTCACTTGCAACCTCTTCAGAATACTCCTTGGAACTTCCAAAGCTGTTTCCAAGGAATACTTCTCCACCACTTTCAAATGTCATAGGTCCAAGTTTTTCACTCATACCATATCTCTTGACCATTCCTCTTGCTGTCTCACTTACTCTTTCAAGGTCGTTTGATGCTCCTGTAGATATATCAGAAAGAACAAGTTCTTCCGCAACTCTACCACCAAGCATAACGATTATATTTTCTTCCATTTCTCTCTTTGTTGCAAAGTATTTGTCCTCTACAGGAAGCTGCATTGTAAATCCTCCTGCCATTCCTCTAGGTATTATAGTTACCTGATGAACCGGACTCACTTTTTCAAGAAGATGTGCACATATCGCATGTCCAGCCTCGTGGTATGCAGTAAGTTTTCTCTCATCTTCGCTTATAACTCTTGATTTTTTTGCAACCCCAACTATTACTTTTGTTATAGATTCTTCTATAACTTCCATAGTTATTTTACTTTCACCTTTTCTGGCTGTAAGTATAGCAGCTTCATTCATAAGGTTCTCTATATCAGCTGGAGTAAATCCAGGAGTTCTTCTTGCAAGCACTCCAAGGTCTACATCATCTGCAAGAGGTTTCTTTCTTGAATGAACCTTGAATATAGCTTCTCTTCCTTTTACATCCGGCGCACCTACAACTACCTGTCTGTCAAATCTTCCCGGTCTTAAAAGCGCAGGGTCAAGTATGTCAGGTCTGTTTGTAGCAGCCATTATTATTATACCCTGGTTTATTCCAAAACCATCCATCTCAACAAGTAACTGGTTAAGAGTCTGTTCTCTCTCATCATGTCCACCGCCAAGTCCGGCACCTCTTTTTCTACCTACAGCATCTATCTCGTCTATAAATATTATCGCAGGTGCATTTTTCTTTGCATCTTCAAACAGAGATCTAACCCTAGATGCACCGACACCGACAAACATCTCGACGAAATCAGAACCACTTATACTGAAAAACGGTACTCCGGCTTCTCCGGCAACAGCTTTTGAAAGATATGTCTTACCTGTTCCTGGAGGTCCTACCATAAGTATACCTTTTGGTATTCTCGCTCCAAGCTGCGTATATTTCTTAGGATTTTTAAGGAAGTCGACAACTTCCTGAAGATCCTCTTTTTCTTCCTGAAGACCGGCAACATCTTTGAATGTAACCTTTTCTCCGTCTCCATCCTTGTGAAGTTTTGCCTTTGATTTACCGAAGTTCATAACTTTTCCTCCGCCGCCCTGCGACTGATTCATAAAAGTAAACCAAAGTACTCCAAGGAATATAAACATTATTATTGTAGGAAGCATACTTATAAACCATGGTGTTTCCGGTTTTGCTTCTCCATCTATTTTTAGATCACTTTTCTGACTCTGCTCTAAAATAGCATCTGCAAGCTGATCTCCTTTTACTTCTGAAGGTATATATGACTTGAATTTTGTCTTGTCCTTCAGAACGCCCTCTACTGATGTTTCATCTATAAAATATATTTCTGAAACTTCCCCCTCAGTCAGATTACTGTATACCTGGGAAAAAGGAATTTCTTTTACAGTATCCACTTCCTTGCCTGTAAACTGGACAACGCCTACTATTATAGCCAGCATCAGCACATAGAAAGCAACGCCTTTTAACATTTTCTTCAAACTTTATTTCCTCCTCTCAGCACTGTATTAAAGTTTTTTTATCGTTATTTTCAGTACTTCTTTTGTCTTTAAATCAGGGATATAGTTTTCGCCTGTTCTGTATGTACCAGCAGCTATTATACCATTTTCATCTTCTATTACCGGTATTCTGCTTCTCATTTCTCTAGGTATCTTCAGGTCTATAAATAGATCTTTCAGTTTTTTTGAACCTGCCTTTAATTTTATTTTATCTCCGGCCTGTCTATTTCTGACCTTTATTTCTCCTTCTATTTTGTCTGCATCTACACAAATTGATTCAGGATCCTTTTTCATACCTTTGAATCTCGACATACTCATTTGCTTAGTCTCTATTATAAGACCTGTTTCCTTTACTTTTACAAAACCGTTTTTAGGTATATTGTGACTATATTCTATATCCTCGTATTTGATTTCATTCATTGTAAAAAGAACTACATCATCTTTTCTATATGCAAACAATCCTCTTGGCAGATTCAGCATCTTGTTGTTTTTTGATTCCTCAAAAAGTTCCTCTACATCGTATATATGCTTCATATCCACAAAGTTTGTATCTCCAAGAACATCTCTTATGGAATATCTTATGACTCTTGACAGTATTGCCTGATGAAGTTCTGTGCACTCAGGTACACTAAGTTCTATTCCATCATTTGTCTTCTCTGAAATATCCCTGTAGATTTTTTCTGCCTCTGAATCAATATAATCTCCGTCATTTTTTAGACTGTTACTCATTCTTACTACAGATTCTATGACTCCGGGATTGAAATGTTCTTTCATATATGGTATAAGTTCAAGTCTTATTCTATTTCTTGAATATATACTTTCAAGATTTGTTTTATCTATTTTGGGATCAAGACTATGCTCCTCGCAATACGCTTCTATTTCGCTTCTTTCAACATCCAGAAGAGGTCTTATTATACCATCTTCTCTTGTATACTCGATTCCCCTAAGACCCTGAAGCCCGGTTCCTCTCATAAGCCTCATAAGTACTGTTTCAGCCTGATCATTCATATTGTGACCAATAGCTATTTTATTAGCACCGATATTTTTCTTTATTTCAAAAAACATATCGTATCTTACTTTTCTTGCTCCTTCTTCAAGAGAGTATCCATTATCCCTGCAGTATGATGGTACATCCACTGATTTTATAAAACACGGAATGTCTTCTTTTCTGCAAAGTTCGGATACATATAAAGCATCTCTATGAGCCTCTATTCCTCTTATCTGATGGTTAAGATGTGCTGCATAAACCTTTATACCCATACTCTCTCTTAAACCTGAGAGAACATGAAGAAGACATACAGAATCCGGTCCACCAGACAGACCTACAATTATGCTATCTCCTTCAGATATCATGTTGTATCTTTCTATTGTATTTTTAATTTTATTTAATATCATTTGACTACCTCTTTATTTATTGAAAACATAGATATATACAGTTCTTTTATCTGTTTTATACCTCTATTTCAATATTATAAACCAAATCTAGTTATAATAATACCAAAGATATTAAATAAAAGGTAGCTTTTTCCACTACCTTCTTAAAATTTAATATTATTTTATATTTTTCACATCAACTGTGACTTTGTTTCTTCCTCTGAACATATCTATTATATCTATATCATAGTCCATAAAAAGCCTTATATTGCCACAATTGTCTTTTTCTATATCTATTTTTCTTCCATTTGTTTCTATAAGAAAGGCTCCCTGTGGAATTACATATCTGCATACATATTTTTCTCCAGGTTTTATTCTTATATCAGTATTGAATGCACCCATTCTTTTCATAGATACATATTCGTCAGAAATTTTTATGGTATTTGTAATTTCCTCGCCATCCTGTTTTTCCTTATATATTATATATGTATTTCCATTTTTTTCGAATAGCTTTCCTGATGTTTTAAACTCTATTGTATCCATATTTCCGGCATCATCGTATTGCCTTGTTTCTATTTTTATTTTTACGCTCAAGCTAAAACCTCCTGATAATTAATATCTCTGTATTTCAACCTTGCTTACATCTATTTTCCTTTTAAGGAACTCTCTAGCTATAGATGTGAATTTTTCATTTATATCAGAAACAAAGTACTCACATGTTCCTGCTTCTTCTCTAGAAGTCATAAGATTTTTTTCCTCAAGCTGCTTTTTCAAATCATATGCAGTTTCTCTAGCAGGATTTACAAGCTTAACATCCATTCCCACTTCTTCTCCGATGGTTCTTTTAAGTATAGGATAGTGTGTACATCCCAATACAATCGAATCCACATCTTTTTCTTTTAAATCCTTTAGGTATTCCTTCGCTGTCAATCTTGCGACCTCTGTGTTTGCCCATCCTTCCTCTACTATAGGTACAAACAGAGAACAGGCTTTTCCATATATTTTTATTTTTTTGTTTATCTTCTTTATTTCCTGGTTATATGCTCTCGATTTTATAGTACCCTCAGTACCTATAACACCAACTTTTCCATTTTTCGTAGTCATAGCTGCAGTTCTTGCTCCTGCTTCTATAACACCTATTATAGGAATATCATATTTTTCCTGTGCTTCTGCAAGACTTCTTGCAGTTGCTGTATTACATGCAATTACAATGGCTTTTACATCCTTTGTTCTAAGGAAGTTTATAGCCTGAAAAGTATATTTTATTATTGTCTCTTTAGATCTCGGCCCGTACGGAACTCTTGCTGTATCCCCGAAATATACTATATTCTCATTTGGAAGAATTCTTTTTATTTCTTTTAATACAGTTAAGCCTCCAAGCCCCGAGTCAAAAACTCCTATTCCTCTTTCATCCATATATTACACCTGCTTTTGTATAATAGTTTTTGCTTTCTATTTCATGCTTTCTGCTTTATCAATCATATACTGTTCAGCTTTTTCTATATGATCCTTTGCACATTTTGCCGCATTTTCGCACTCTCCATTTTCTATTGCAGCTATAAGACTTTCATGCTCCTCTATTATTGAAAGTGCTGCATTATAGTCAGACATATATCCCTCTCTGAATCTATATACCTGTTCCCATAAAGCATTTATCATCTGTGCAAGTCTTTTATTTCCTGATGCTTCAAATATACATTGATGAAACTCAACGTCTTTTTTAAGTATCTCTTTTAAATCTGACTCTGATACACTCTTTTTAAGTTCTTTTGATATAGTCTTAAGTTTTTTGATTCCTGCATCGTCCATTCTTTCTGCTGCAAGAGATGCTGCAAGCCCTTCCAGTGCTGCTCTAACTTCAAGAAGATCTATTATATCCTTTATAGACATATCTGCAACATATGCCCCCTTTCTTGGAAGCATTATAACAAGACCTTCAAGTTCTAATTTTCTTATAGCTTCTCTTACAGGAGTTCTACTTACTCCAAGCTGTTCTGCAAGCTGTACCTCCATCATTCTCTGACCAGGTTTTAACTGTCCTTCTACAATAGCCTTTCTAAGACTTTCAAATA
Organism: Peptacetobacter hominis; assembly: GCF_006861675.1. Taxonomy (GTDB): domain Bacteria; phylum Bacillota; class Clostridia; order Peptostreptococcales; family Peptostreptococcaceae; genus Peptacetobacter; species Peptacetobacter hominis. The sequence goes on from NZ_SGJB01000009.1 coordinate 11,097, forward strand.
CCACATCTCTAAGAGGTTTATAATTGTCCATATTTATTTTAGTTATATTATCCATCGATCTCTATTCCCCTTTCAGAACTGCTGACAAGATATACCTGTCTGTATTTTCTTTTTAACTCATTTTCTGCTCTCAAAGCATCATTTTTATCTTCAAATATTCCAAAAACTGTAGGACCACTGCCACTCATCATTGCTCCAAGAGCATCATTACTATACATGACATTTTCTATTTCCTTTATTTCAGGATGCATTTTCTCAGTTACGAGTTCAAGAACATTGTACATATTTTCCGCAACCGCTTTTATATCTTCCTGTTTAAGATATTCAATAAGCATTTCTGTATCCGGTCTTTTCTGTATCTCTTCAGAATCTATATGCTTATACACTTCAGCTGTAGATACATATATATCCGGCTTACATACAAGAATATTTGTTCCTTCCGGAAGTCCCTTTATTTGTGTAAGTTTTTCTCCAAGATTTTCTGCAAGAGAACTTCCCCCAGATATACAGAACGGAACATCTGCCCCTATTTCAAAACCTATTTCCTTCATATCATTTTCTGAAAGATTAAGGTTCCACACTATATTAAGAGCTTTTATTACTCCTGCTGCGTCTGTACTTCCTCCTGCCATACCGGCAGCTACAGGTATATTTTTTTCTATTTTTATATCAGCTCCATCACTTACTTTATATCTTTGTTTAAGTTTTGAAGCCGCCTTGTATACTATATTTCCTTCATCAAGAGGTATTTCATCACTTTCACTGTATAGACAGATTTTACCATCATTTCTTTTTTCAACATTTATTATATCGTATAAATCTATAGACTGCATTATCATTTCCACAAGATGATATCCGTTTTCCAGTCGTCCAAGAACATCTATGGAAATATTTATTTTTGCTCTACACTTAACTTTCATCTATTTCACCGCCTGTTATGCCATTATAAGCCTTACAGATTATATTATACTACAAATAAAAAACAAGTTGTATATAATATACTGTATGTATATAAGTTATTTTGATGAATTCTCCTCAAAAAAATAAATATGCAGTACATAGAATTAATCTATATACTGCTCTTTATTTCCAAACTTATCTCTCAGTATGATTAGCTTACCTTAAGGTTTTTATCCTCTGGTTCACTGTTTTTAAAAACCCGAAGCTTTACATTTGATGTAAGAAGATCTGAATAACTGTATGATATTCTTGAATCATCATTTCTTCCATCTTCAATTCTTACTACAAATACGCTTGGATATACTTTCTCAAGTACCCCTCTTTTAGTGACAATCTGCTTTCTCCCTTTATTAGCCTTTAGTAATATCCTCTTTCCTAAATGCTTTTCTAGACTTTCTCTTATTTTATCTAAAGTCTGGACTGTTGCCATTATATCACCTTCCCACTTTTCCTATGTTTACATAATAGCACAAATTTTCAGTCAAGTCAATGTATAACTATTTATTTTATAAATTTTTTTGTATTTTGTCAATATAATTTCATATATAATACAGTATTCCTTATATTTTATTATTTATATATATTTTTACTATTTTCGTTTTCATTTTAACAATTTTATTTTGTTAACAGATGAAATTTCATTTATAATAGTATATAGAGATATAATGTCTCTACATAAATTAAAATCTATATTTACGGTGATTAAAATGAAAATAGAAAAACTTCATTATTTCGAAAGCGTTGCCAGAAATAAAAATTTCACAAAAGCAGCGAAGGAATGTCATATTGCCCAACCTGCAATAAGCCATCATATACACAGTCTTGAAGATGAACTCGGAACTCCACTTTTTATAAGAAACAGTAGAAATGTATCCCTTACTCCACGGGGAGAGGTTTTTTATGAAGAAGTGGTAAAAATTCTCAAAGCATATGAGGATGCTGTTATGAAAACAAAATTCAGCTCTATGTATTCCAAGGGAAAACTGTCTATAGGCATGTATGGTTTCAGTTCTTTAAACATACTTGATGCCACAGTTTCTTCTCTTAAATCAAAATATCCTCATGCTGATATATCGTTCGACAGATGTCAGGATGTATGTTATGCGAACTATTTATTGGAAGGCAAATACGATGTTATTCTTGCCTACGTTTCTCCATCACTTACTCTTCCTGACGAAATTGCCTTCAAGGCTATCAGAAGCTGTCCTTTTGGAGTTATGATTCCAAAGGAAAATCCACTTTCGACTAAAGTGAGTGTAAGTATGTCAGATATAGAAAACTCGGATTCAAATGTATATATACTGGACACACACACAGATTATCTGGCAAGAACAAGCAATATAAAATCTTCAAGAATAAAATCAGAAGATGATATGGAGCTTTTACTTATTACAGGAAGCCTTAATAGAGGAATTGTTTTTACAACCAGACATGAAGCTCAGGAATTCAGAAATAGTACTATGGTTTTCAGAGAGTTATCCGATGAGGGAATTATGTCATCTCAGGGTATATACTATCTTAAAGATCATAACAACTGGGTTCTTACACGGCTTTTAGACTATTTATAAGGGTGATAGATTATCTTTCACCCTTTTTTGTATAAAGAATTTGTCACTCGATTTTGACAAAAGCTTTACTGATTTATAGTTTGTCATTCCCCCTATGACATTATCGTAATTTTTAAATTTCGAATATTTATATATAATGAATTTAACGAAAGGAGATATGATTTATGAATTTAGTTACAAAAGAAAACGTTAATTTTAACCTGAATACAACTACTAAGGAAGAAACATTAAAAGAACTTGCTTCTATGGCATTTAAACTTGGAAAAGTTTCTGATTCAGATACATTTTTCAAGGCTCTATGTGAAAGAGAAACCGAAAGTACTACTGGATTTGGAAATGGAATAGCGATACCACATGCAAGACATGCGTGTGTCAAAGAAGCTGGTATACTTTTTGTAAGATGTTCAAATGATATTGAATGGGAATCACTTGATGGAGATCCTGTAAATGTCTGTGTGTGTCTTATAGCTCCAGATGATCAGAATGATTTTCATCTTAAAACACTTTCAAAATTTGCAAGAAAACTTATGCATGAAGATTTTGTAGATGTCCTTAAAAATGCTTCAGAAGAGGATGTTCTTAAATCAATAAATGAAGTGATAGCTTAATAATTTTTAAATTTCATAAGGGGGTAATTTTTCAAATGAAGAATCTTAAAATAGTAGCTATAACAAACTGCCCTGCAGGTATAGCTCATACCTATATGGTTGCTGAAGCTTTTGAAAAAAAAGCCAGAGAACTTGGTCATGAGATACATGTTGAAACACAGGGTGCAAGTGGTGTAGAAAACAGACTTACAGATCAGCAGATTGCTGAAGCTGATTACGTTATACTTGCAGTCGGAAAGGGTCTTTCAGATTCAGACAAAGCAAGATTTGCAGGTAAAAAAGTAATAGATATGAAAGTCAGTGATGCTCTTAAAGAAGTAAAAACTATTTTCGATCATCTTGAAGAGAGAGCTGTCGTATATGACAGTGTTGATAATAGCAATAATAATTCCAATACTAATAATACTAAAATAAAACTAGGAAGCCAGAAAGCTGCTCGGGGAAGTATAATGTCTCACCTTATGGCTGGTATATCAGCTGCACTTCCTTTTGTTATCGGTGGTGGTGTACTTGTAGCACTTGCAAACGTACTTATGAGACTTGGTATGCCTTATACAAGCTTTGAAGATGGCGGTGCTTCTTTTGCATGGATAATGGAGCAGATTGGTTACCTTGGCTTTACATTCATGATACCTGTTATGGGTGGATACATAGCTTATAGTATAGCTGATAAACCGGGTCTTGCTCCTGCATTCATTATAACTTATTTTGCAAATAACAAAGATATGCTTGGAACTGAATCTGGATGTGGATTCCTTGGAGCAATATTCTTCGGTTTAACAATAGGTTATTTTGTAAAATGGATAAAATCATATAACTATCCACAGACTGTAAAATCACTTATGAACCTTGTTATAATACCATTTGTTACAATATTTATATTTGGTGCGTTCACATTCTATCTTGTAGGACCATTCCTTGCCGGACTTATGGGAGGAATGCTTGAGTTCCTTAACAGTGTACCACCTCAGTATAAATATCCTCTAGCATTCCTTATAGGTGCAATGCTTGCATTTGATATGGGTGGACCAATAAATAAAATTGCCTGGTTCTTCTGCTTCTCTCTTGTTGCAGAGAAAATATTTACTTGGTATGCGATAGTCGGTGTTGTTGCATCTGTTCCACCTGTTGCTGCAGGTATAGCTGCTCTTCTTAGACCTAAAATGTTCTCTGAAGAGGAACACGATATGGCACTTTCCGCTATTATTGTTGGTGGTACAGTAGCCACAGAACCTGCAATACCATTTGCAATGGCTGATCCAATCCCAATGATATCAGCAAATACTATAGCTGGTGGAATAACAGGTGTTCTTACTATAATGCTTGGCATAGAACGTATGGCTCCAGGACTTGGAGTATTTGACCCTCTTCTTGGTCTTATGACTCCTGGATGGGCATTCTATCTTGCATTTGCATTCGGTGTAGCACTTAATGTAATTCTTATACTTGTATTTAAACAGATGATGATGAAACATCGTGCTAAAAAAGCTGCTCTTGCAAAGTAAAAAACATTTTTGAATAACTATACAAGTGTATCAATACGATACACTTGTTTCTTTATTCTTTTATAATCAATCTGTAATATGTGAGGTTTTTATTTATGAAACATGATTTCGATAAAATAATAGATAGAAAAGGAACTTTTTGTACTCAATGGGATTATATACAAGACAGATTCGGAGTTAGCGATCTTCTTCCATTTTCCATATCTGATACCGATTTTAGAGCACCCAAAGAAATTATTGATGATCTTCAAAAGGTTCTCGAGCACGGAATTTTCGGGTATACAAGATGGAATCATCACGAATTCAAAAGTAAAATAAAGAAACACTATGAAAAATCTTTTAGCACTGGCATAGATGAAAACCGGGTATTGTATAGTCCAAGTGTAATGTATAGTGTATCTGTACTTATTCGTATGTTAAGCAAAGAAGATGATTTAATATCAGTCTTCGATCCTATGTATGATGCATTTATAAATGTAATTAAAAAAAATAATAGAATAATAAATCCTATTCCTCTTGATTTTGATAATGATTATAAAATTGATTTTGATTATTTTGAAAAAAGTATTTCAAAAAGCAAAATACTACTTCTGTGTTCTCCACACAATCCAACCGGTAAAGTTTTTAGTAAAGAGGAGCTTGATAAAATAGTACTTCTATGTAAAAAATATAATGTTTTTATTATAAGCGATGAGATACACAGTGATATTGTACTTTGGGAAAATAGACATATTCCTATTCTAAAATACTACAACATATATAAAAATATTATTCTTGTAAACTCCGCTTCAAAGACATTTAATATCCCTGCACTGGGAGGCTCTTATTTACTGGTTCCATCTTCGGATATTAGAGAAGACTTTCTTATTCAGACAAGACAAAAGGATTTTGTAAATTCAGCGGCAATAATGGGTATGATTGCTACTATGAGTGCCTATGAAAAATGTGATTACTATATAGATGAACTTGTTTCTTATACAGAATCTAATATGATTCTTCTAAAAGAATTCTTTGAAACAGAATTTCCTTCTATTTCATTCAAAATGCCGCAATCTACTTATCTGGCATGGATAGATATGAGAAAAACAGGATTATCATCTGAAGAAATACAGAAACTTCTTGTTATTGATGGTAAAATAGGAATAATGTCAGGTGACGTGTATGGAGAAAACGGAACTGGATTCCTGAGAATGAATCTTGGGTGCCCAAGGAAAAAGTTACTTGATGGTATAGAAAAAATAAAATATGCCTTTAGAAATATAGAGGGTGATAAAGATGCTTAATGATAGACAATTGTCAATAATAGATCTTCTTTCAAAATCAGAAGTTCCTATATCTTCTGAAAATATTGCTGGAGTTGTTATGAAATCCAAAAGAACTATAATGAGGGATTTATCAACTATAAAGGAATTTCTCGAAAGCAATGATATAGGTCAGCTTATTGTGAATGTAAAAGGATCTGGATATAAAATAATAATAAATGATCGAAAAGCTTATAACAGTTTTATGGAAAAAATTATAAATGATGAGGAAGTAATTATTTTTGAACTTATAAATAATGATTATCTTACTATAGAAAAATTATCCGATATTCTGTATTTATCAAGAATAAGTGTTTCAGAAAAATTAAACCTTATAAAAGAGAAATATTCTTCTTTTATGAATATAGAGGTTTCAAATAAAGGTCACCATCTAAATGAATCAACAGAGAAAAAATGTTTTTTATTAAGTTCCCTTATAAGCGGAAATACAGGGTATTACTTGGATAAAATGAACATAACTTCTGCTGAATATGAAAAGTTATGCAATTGTATAGAACATAGTCCTGAGATAAAAGAGTATTTCCCAAACGTTATATCCTCAGATATAGCTGATTTGTTTATTTCATCTGTTGTATTTAAAGGGCAAAAGAATAAGGATACCAACACTGATTTTGAGCATATTTTTGAATATTGTGATATAGATTTCACTCCTGAAAATATAGCTACATTATCTTCAATATCGGACTATTGTATATCTGTAAATCTGAATCTTAATATATCTCAAATAGAAAATGTACTTTCTCTTATCGAAGCTGAAAATTCAATACGATTTGATAATCCAAAACTTGCTTCTCAGCTTTATCATCATCTTAAGAGAATTTTATGCTATCCAGCATATCTGAAAAATTACGAAGTTTATAATATATCTAATATCAAAGCACTTTATCCTTTTTCATTTGATCTTAGTATAATATTTATAAATTATATGGAAAAATTATATGGATATCAGATTCCAAACAGAGATTTAATCGGGCTTTATTTTACTGTTGGTATGGAGGATATGAGAAATCACAAACACAACATACTTATATACTCAAATATAAATTCTATTGCCAATATAAATAAGCAATTAATAGAATCCAGTGTTTCTAACTGTAATGTTGAGATAACAGATAGACTTGATTTAGATAGCATTAAATCATTTTCGATAATACTCAATGGTACATCAAAAGATATACATACAGATATACCGGTTTTTTCTGCACCGTATATTTTAAGCGAAAATGAAATTTCAAATATAAAAGAAAAACTTGAAAATATAAGTATAAATAGAAATATACAGTCTATATTTCCAAAGGAGTACAGCTTTACATATTCTGTTAAGCCTTCTCAGACATATAGAGATATCCTTTCAGATATATGTAGAAAGCTCTGTGACTGTAACGCTATAAATGCAGATGAGGCTTCACGTATACTTGAAAGAGAAGCTTCCGGTAATTCTCTGGTAATAAACAATTTTTCAATTCCTCACTGTATAAGTAAAAAAGAAAATTTTTGTATGTGTATATATATACATCTTGATAAAAATGTCACTGTAGAGGGCAACAATATTTCAGATATACTTATCACCATGATGAGTGCAAGTATGACTAAAAATATAAATATTTTTAAATACATATATAGATATCTAAATGAAAATAAAGAAAAACTTTTGGATATCTCTTCTTATGATGAATTTATAAAATATATATAGAAAGGTAATAAAAAATGGATATTTTATCTATATTTCTTGATCTTGTGAAGCTTTCATCTCCATCAAAAAATGAAAGATGTGTGGCTGATTATATAAAAAAATCTCTTTCGTATTATAAAGATTATCTCGATATATACGAAGATAATGCAGGAATACTTATCGATGGCAATTGCGGAAATATAATTGTCAAAATTGATGGACAAGGTGAACCAATAGCATTTGATGCCCATATGGACACTGTAGAACCCTGCAATGCTATAAATCCTATTATAAAAGACTCTATAATATATACCAATGGTAATTCTATACTAGGTGCCGATGATAAAAGTGGTATTGCTGTAATGATTTCAATAATCCACGAAATAATAGAAAAAAAATTGCCTCATCCACCACTTACTTTTGTATTTAGTGTATGTGAAGAAAAAAGTCTTCAGGGAGCAAAAAACTTGGATTTGAATATTTTTGAAGATCATAAATATGTATTTGTCCTTGATGGTGAGGGTGATGTTGGCTCAATGATTTTAAAAACACCGTATGGATGTAAAGGCACTCTAAAAGTTATTGGAAAGGAAGCTCATGCAGGAGTATGTCCCGAAAATGGTATAAATGCATTATGCGTTGCTTCAGAAGCTATAACATCACTTAATTTCGGGAGAATAAATGAAAATACAACTTCAAATATTGGAGTAATTTCTGGTGGAACTGCTACAAATGTTGTAATGGGTTCCGTTGAAATGAAATTTGAAGCAAGAAGTTATCTGAAAGATGAGCTTATTTCTCTTATAGAAAATGTAAAAAATACTTTTAAAGAAATATGTTTATCTAATGGTGCTTCCTTTGAAGAAGACCTTAAGTACGGAACTCCAGGATACAATATATCTGAAGATGATGAAATCGTAAAAGATTTCAAAAAAGCATGTTCTAATCTAAATTTAAAATTTAATCCGCTATCATGTGGTGGTGGATGTAATGCAAATGTATATAGAAAAAATGGAATAAATGCGGTAAATCTTGGACTGAATATGAAGAATGTTCACTCTACAAAAGAACATATTTCTATAGAAGATCTTGAGAAAGCAAAAGCATTGTGTCTTGAACTTATAAAAATTCTTTCAGATTAAAAAATGCTGCCCAATAATACTATTGGGCAGCATTAACTTTATACTTTAATAACTATGCGTTTTTACCGCAGCATTTTTTATATTTCTTTCCACTTCCACAAGGACATGGATCATTTCTTCCAACTTTGTTTTCTTTAACTACAGTCTTGCTTGTTTTGTACTTCTTAAGAAGTGCTTTTCTTGTATCTGCAGCAAGTATATCATTCCATCCCTCTAACTCATATAACCAGTTAGCTTCTGCTGCACACATGTTGTAGTATAATTTTTCCCAGTCTATTTTTAAAGATATAGCTTTATCAGCTTCTATAGCGTCAAGATCTATATCCTCCTGAAGACTTTCGCTTATTCCATCTATGAATCCCATGAAGTATTCAGCATTTGTTGAATATTTTTCAGCAAGTTCAGCTGGAGTTCCTTCTACAACCTGAGTTTTATTGTTTAATATTTCATTATATATATTTCTTTCTACTGATAAGTACTCTTTCCAGAACTCTATTTCAGCTTCCTGACTTTCATGATTTTCACTTAAATTTTTCCATGCTTCATATAATCCCATGATTTTTCCTCCTAATAATAATTATTTTATTTGCATTTCATCATGTTCCTGTTTCACGGTATAACTATTATATTATATCATAACTGAACAATTCTTTTAATACTTTTATGGCTTTATCCTGTTCTATAAAATATGGGCTCGTCGCTATCGTTATGACTGACGCTCCTTTTATCAGTTCCTGTATTCTGTCAAATCTATCTGCAAATGGTATATAGTCCATGTCTGTAGAGAATATATCAAGATCTATATCCAGAACATATTCTCCACTTACATTTTCCTTCAGGCTATAAGTACTATCCATTATTATAAGCTCCGAAAATATTTTCTTCTCCATAGCAGGTTTTATAAAGCTTCCTACATTCAAAACCTCATTTGTGTATCTAAATACATCGTCCATATCATCTGTATTTACATCGTAGTTTTCAGGAACTCTGGTATCCTTATGCTGGTCTACATGTACAAGAGTACATCCTCTTTTGAATAGATTCTGATGTAGTGCGTCGTTCCAGAAATAGAACGCATGGTTGTGATTGTCAAATATATACACTTTTTTTCCATCTTCTGTATCCCATTCAACCATTCTTTCAAGACCTTTTGCCTTTACTTCATTTCCATCATCGTCTATCTCATTGAATACCACTTTTTCTCCGATTTTCACATCGCAAAGCGTTCCTTCTATAAGTTCTGGAACGTATATACTTTTATTTTCTCTTTCCTCGTATGAAAATACATTATTTCCAAGAGGTCTGTCTATATAAAATCCTGTATAATGATTCATTTTACTTCACTCCCGAAAAAAGATTCCATGGATACTCATTCGGCGGCTCGCATACGAATTTCATTTTTTCCTTTGTTGTCGGATGTACAAGTTCTATTACATTTGACCATAGAGCTATCTGCTGACCGACTTTATTTACATTCTGACCGTATCTCTGATCTCCGTAAAGAGGATGATTTCTCGATGCAAACTGAACCCTTATCTGATGTGATCTTCCTGTTTTCAGATCTATTTTTACAAGGCTGAATCCATCTTTATTTCCTATAGTTTCGTAATACAGCTGAGAGAATTTACCCTCTTTGTGATTTTTTGATACTACGCTTACCATATTTGTCTTTTTATTTTTATAAAGATAATCCTCCAGCATATCCGATTTTCGCTTCATAGTTCCATGTATAACAGCTTTATACGATTTTTTGAATGTCTTGTTTCTTACCTGTTCAGAAAGCCTTGAGGCAGCCTTTGACGTCTTTGCAAACACCATTACACCGCCTACAGGTCTATCAAGTCTATGTACAAGTCCAAGATATACATTTCCCGGCTTGTTGTATTTTTCTTTTATGTATTTTTTTAGTAGATTGACCATATCATCGTCATTTGTATTGTCGCCCTGAGAAAGTATGTTCACAGGTTTTTCCACTACAAGAAGATGATTGTCCTCATAGATAACCTTAACCATTGTTATCTCTCCCATCTTCCAAATATACCACATGGAAGTATTTTACCATCTCTTGATGCCGGTATACCTACTTCTCCTCCGTATATTTTTCCACCTTTTACTTTTTTTCCTATCGTAGTTGAAAGCACGTTTTCAAGAACTATCGGTGAAAATCCTGTAGTATATGAATTTATAAGGAAGAATAGAGGATCATCAGATAATACGTCCATACAAAGCTTTACAAAGTCGAAAAGTTTGTCTTCTATTTTCCACACTTCACCCTTAGGCCCTCTTCCGTATGAAGGAGGGTCCATTATTATAGCGTCGTATTTTCTTCCTCTTCTTATTTCTCTTTCTACAAATTTTACAACATCGTCAACTATAAATCTCACTGTCTGATTCTGAAGTCCTGATGTTTCTATATTTTCCTTTGCCCATGTAACCATACCCTTGGCAGCGTCTACGTGGCATACCTCAGCTCCTGCTGATGCACATGCAACTGTAGCTCCACCAGTATATGCAAAAAGGTTAAGAACTCTTATAGGTCTTTTAGCTCCTTTTATTTTGTCTATCATCCAGTCCCAGTTTGCAGCCTGCTCAGGGAAAAGACCTGTATGTTTAAATCCTGTTGGCTTTATATTGAACTTAAGGTTTTTGTAGTTTATAACCCATTTTTCAGGATATCTTTTCTTGTGCTCCCAGTGTCCCCCACCTCTGTTACTTCTGTGGTAGTGTCCATGAGGATTTTTCCATAAAGCCCATTCTTTTTCCATTGGCCATACAACCTGTGGATCCGGTCTTCTAAGTACTATATCTCCCCATCTTTCAAGCTTTTCTCCGTTACCCATGTCTATAAGCTCGTAATCTTTCCAGTTATCTGCAAGTATAAGCATTTTTTATCTCCTTTTTCTTTTATAATCTATCTCTCTATAAAGTCAAAAAGCAGCCTGAATGCTGCTTTTGACCTCTATATTCTTTTATTATGCGTTTTCTATTTCTTTAACTATATCTATAGCAGCCTGTTTTGGATTCTCAGCCTTAGTTATAGGTCTTCCTACAACTATGTACTTAGCTCCTCTTCTTATTGCGTCTGCTGGAGTAACAACTCTCTTCTGATCTCCAACCTCAGCTGAAGCAGGTCTTATACCAGGGCATACTGTAACGAAATCATCTCCGCATACCTCTACTATCTTGTCAACTTCTCTTGCTGAACAAACTACACCGTCTATTCCTGATTTTTTTGCAAGAAGAGCTCTTTTTATAACAAGTTCCTCAGCAGTATAGCTGCATCCTATATCCTGAAGATCCTCGTTGCTTAGAGATGTAAGAACTGTAACACCTACTATAAGCGGTTTTTCTATGTTAAGTCTTTCAGCTTCTTCTTTTGCTATTTCAGCACACTGTCTCATTCCTTCAAAGTCAGAAACATGTATTGTCATAAGCCATACATTATCTCTTACAGCTGCCTTTACTGCACTTTTCATAGTGTTTGGTATATCGTGGAATTTAAGGTCAAGGAATACTTTTTTTCCTTTTTCCTTAAGGTAATCAAGAGTTTTTCCTCTTGTAGCAACATACTGCTCTAGACCTACCTTGAATATATCAACACTGTCCTCAAGGCTGTCTATAAGAACTTTAGCCTTGTCAAAATCATCAGTATCGATTGCAACTATAAGTTTTTCTTTTCCGTTTATCATATTCAGATATCTCCTTTATATATTTATTTTCTTATAAATTCCGCTCAGCGAAATCACTTTTTCGTACACAGAAAATCCTTATACTCTTGTAAACAGGCATAAGGATTTTATTATATCTATTATAATTGTTTTTTGTATATGATGTCAATTATTATTGCTCATCATCAGGTTTTAATCTTTCTTTGAAATATGAACCTGCATTGTATATCGCTGCTATCGGATTATGCCCTGTAACTCTGTCCTTTGCTACAAGAACTGTAACAGGCGCATCCATGTATTTTATGGCAAGTGTATCGTGTCCTACGCAAAGTCCAAACAGTATATTCAAATCTGTCTTTTCCTCATTCAAAAATAATGCCTGTCCTATAGGATTGCACATATTTTCTTCATCAGGTTCTCTGGATACGGTACACCCACTTTCTATACCTATTTCAGATTTTGGTATAGCTCCATTTTTACATGCTATGGATGCAACTTCAAATCCGTGACTTCTGAATATTTTCCGGGCTGTTTCAGCTTCATCAGAAAGACCGATACAGAATGCCAGACCAAGTTTTTTATATCCGCATTTTTTAGAAAACTCTATTATCTCTTTTATTCTGGTCCACTGACAGTACCCCTGAGCCTCTACTTCTGCCGCATTATGGGCAATCTTCATGTTATCCCCCTCGTGATAAAGAGCTCTTGCTTTTTCTCTCATTTCTTTATCTTTTGTAGGACAAACTTTCATCATTTTCTTCTCGTCGTTTGCATAACATCCCTGTCCTTTACATGATGCACAGTTATACATATAAACACCCCCTAAATAGGCATTCTACATTTCTTCCTGTATTTCCTCTTCTACATCCGCATTTGTTCTTTCTTCAACTGATATAAAATATTCTCTTCCACCGATTCTATTTCTAAGTTCCATATCTTTATATACTATATCTATATCATTTTCTCTACACGCTATATCCAGGTGTTTAAGTGCAATACCCATACTTATCGCACTCATATTTTTAAGCTGTGCCTTTCTTGGTACTTTTTCAAAAAAGTGTATATAATTACCCTCTTTTGATACATACCATGGCTGAGAGTTTTTAACAGACGGAGCTCTTCTTACAAGCTCCATTACATTTTCCCACTTTCCTGTCATTCCCTTTGATATCTTTGCAATCGGTTTTCTATCAGGTACTGCAAATCTTGTTCTGAAAAGAGGTTCTGACTTTATAGGCATACCAAATGCTATTATTGTACATGGTTCTCCTATATTTTCATCTATCTCCGCATCTTTCATCATTTCTGATACCTCAAAACCGCTTTCATCTCTTACAAACTCTCTTTCATCTTCCTCTGTCTGAAGGCAATCCAGAATATCCGCCTTTGTAAGATGTGAATCAAGCCAGCATGTTGCTATTCCAAGACTTGTCATATAAAGAACCACTTCCTCAAGCGCAAATCCTGCATTCTGAAGATGATTTTTCCCACCTTCTGATGTTACAACTATATAATGCGGCGCTTTTATTTTACATTCTTTTCCCATCAGGAAATGTATCAGATGTCCTTTATCTATTACGTGAGCTTTTATGTTTAAATCCTCATCTATATAACTTATATTATTACATGCTCTTCTTACATCTTCTATAAGATGCTCTTTTAATTTCTTATTTGAAAAAAATTCAGTTGTTTTTCTATAGTAAATGGCTTCACTTAGTTCCATGTGTTCCTCCTGTTTTATCTATCTCAATTATTTCAGCTATATCCTATTATACACAAAAATGTGTATATTATCTATTTGATGATATAATATTATTTATAATATAATTCTATCAGAAATGGAGGTTTAAAAAAATGGACTTTAAACGAAATCTAGAAAAATACGCCGAACTTTCGGTAAAAACAGGCATAAATGTACAGCCCGGAGAAACACTTCTTGTTCGCTCTCCTATCGAATGTGCAGATTTCACCAGAGCTGCTGTAAGATATGCATATGAATGCGGTGCAAAGCGAGTTCATGTAGAGTGGAGCGATGATGACTGTACGCTAAGCACATATAAACTTGCTCCTTCTGATTCATTCAATGAATATCCACAGTGGCAGGCCGACAAATATACATCAATTGCTGAAGAGGGCGGTTCTTTCCTTACTGTTTCAGCAACAGATCCCGATCTTCTTAAAGATGTAGATCCTCAGAGAATCGCTGATTTTCAGAAAGCTTCCGGAAAAGCTCTTAAAAAATGGCGCTCATATACTCTTACAGACAAGTGTAAATGGAGTATTGTTTCATGCCCTACAGAAAAATGGGCTCAGAAAGTATACCCAGATGAGACACCTGAAAACGCAGTGAAAATGCTTTGGGACGCTATTTTCAAATGCACAAGGGCCGACCTTGAAAATCCTGTTGAAGAATGGAAAAAACACAACCTATCTCTTAAAGAAAAAACTGATTTTCTGAACAACGCGGATTTCAAGGCTCTTCATTTCAAATCTGATAAGACAGATCTTGAAATAAAACTTCCAGATGGGCATATCTGGCAGAGCGGAAACGCATATGATCCTTCAGGTGTGGAGTTTACGCCTAATATTCCTACAGAGGAAATATACGGCATGCCACATAAATTTGGTGTAAACGGTACTGTCTTCAGTACAAAACCTCTTGTTTTTGGAGGAAATATAATAGACAATTTCTCAATAACATTCAAAGATGGAAAAATAATAGATTTCTCTGCTGAAAAGGGATTTGAAACACTTAAAAAACTTATAGAAACAGACGAGGGATCTCACTACATCGGTGAAGTTGCACTTGTTCCATTTAACTCTCCTATATCAGATACAAACACTGTATTTTTCAATACTCTTTTTGACGAAAATGCATCATGTCATCTTGCAATAGGAGCTGCATACAGAACCAATATAAAAGATGGTGAAAATATACCAGATAATATGCTTGATGAAAAAGGTGTAAACGATAGTATGGCTCATGTGGATTTTATGATTGGTTCTTCTGATATGAATATTACAGGTATAAAATCAGACGGCGAAACTGTCGATATATTTATAAATGGAAACTGGGCTTTCTAGGATACTTATCCACATATAGTTATCCACAAAAAATTTTATACACAGACTTATTCACAAAACAAAAAAGAAGCTGTCGCTATGCGACAGCCTCTTTTTAATGTTGACGATAAATTGATAAAATATTTCCATATAAAATCACACAAAGAATCACTCGCTACTTTAATCCTTTTATGCGACTTTTCTCCTGGTTATATTATATACAAAATATACATCTTAGTATACACTAAATCCAAAGATTTTTAAATACCTTTTTTTGATTTATAAATTTATTTTAGCGATTTCCACAGCAGATTTTGCGTCTTTTGAGTAATAATCCGCACCTATTTCCTTTGCATAATCCTCAGTAAGAACAGCTCCTCCGACAAATACCTTCACGTCAGGAAGTCTTGTTTTCAGCGCTTCTATTGTATCTTTCATACTCTGAACAGTTGTCGTCATAAGTGCACTAAGTCCTACAAGTTTTATATTTTCTTTTTCTGCTGTATCAACAACTTTTTCCACAGGAACATCCTTTCCAAGGTCTACAACTTCATAGCCATAGTTTTCAAGCATTATTTTTACTATGTTTTTTCCTATATCGTGGATATCCCCCTGAACTGTTGCGACTATTATTCTTCCCTTCGAAACTTTATCCCCAGTATTTTCTGATGCCAGTTTTTCCTTGATTACATTCAGAGATGCCTTTACAGCCTCGGCAGACTGTATCATCTGAGGAAGGAAAATTTCCCCTTTTTCGTATCTCTTTCCAACTTCGTCAAGTGCAGGTATCAGTATTTCGTCAAGTATATAATGCTCGTCGTGATTTTTAAGCATTTCAATTGTTTTCTCTTTTGCCTCGTCCTTTATTCCTCTTTCTACAAGAATATTCAGCGGTGTATCTCCTTTTGATTGAGAAGTGGTATTTTCCTGCTTCATTTCACTGTATCTTTTTATATATTCTGTACATCCGCTGTCTATATTTCTAAGGACCTTATAAGACATCATCGCTTCCATCATTCTCTCGTCATTTGGATTTATTATGGCAAGATCAAGTCCCGCTCCAAGTGCGAGAGTAAGGAATGCTGAATTCACTGCTCTTCTGTTTGGAAGCCCGAATGATATATTTGAAACTCCTAGAGTTGTTTTCACTCCAAGCTCTTTTACCATTTTTATGGCTCTCAATGTTTCGTATGCCTCTTCCTGCTGTGCAGATACTGTAAGAGAAAGACAATCGACTATTATATCTGACTTTCTTATTCCGTATGATTCTGCTCTATCTATTATTTTTTTTGCTATTTCAAATCTCTTTTCTGCTCTTTTCGGAATACCATCCTCATCAAGAGTAAGAGCTACAACACATGCTCCATATTTCCGTACAAGTGGAAGAATTTCATTCATAGACTCTTCTTTACCGTTTACAGAGTTTACAATTGTTCTTCCGTTGCAGTATCTAAGTCCTGCTTCAAGTGTATCCGGTTTTGATGAGTCTATCTGAACAGGAGTATCTGTGACAGACTGAACCTCTTTAAGTATAGTTACCATTGCGGCTTTTTCATCTATTCCTGGAAGTCCTGTATTTATTTCAAGAATATCAGCTCCACCGTTTACCTGCTCTATTGCAAGATTTACAGCATAATCGGTATTATTTGCTTTTAGGGCTTCTTTAAATGCCTTTCTTCCTGTAGGATTTATTCTTTCACCTACTACAAGCGGCTGATCCATCATTACAACCTTTGATGGAGAACATACTGCAGGTATGTATTTTTTATGTCTTTTCTTTATTTTTATGGAATCTATGTTATCCGATATTTTTCTTATATAATCAGGATTTGTTCCACAGCATCCACCTATTATCTTGGCACCTGTTTCGACAAATTTTTCTACTCCTCTGTAGTAGTCTTCTATATCTATATCGTATACTGCCTTTCCGTCTACCATAGATGGAAGTCCTGCATTTGCCTGTACCATAACCGGTATATCAGAAACAGCTGCTATCTTTTCAACTATAGGAAGAATCTGAACAGGTCCCAAAGAACAGTTCACTCCAACTGCATCTACACCAAGTCCCTGAATTGTATATACCATACTTTCTGGAAGACATCCTGTAAAACTTCTTCCACTTTCGTCAAATGTCATAGTCGCAAATACAGGAAGATCTGAATTTTCCTTTGCTGCAAGTACAGCTGCCTTTATTTCATAAAGGTCCATCATAGTCTCTACAACTATGACATCCACACCTGCTTTTACTCCCCGGACAACCTGTCTTTTGAATATTTCATATGCTCTATCAAAACTTACAGTTCCCATAGGTTCAAGCATTTCACCTATAGGTCCTATATCAAGTGCAATGTATTTTTCCTTCTGTGAAGATGATTTTTCCATAGCCTCTCTTGCTCTTTTTACGGCATTTTCTATTATCATCTCAACTGTATATCCTTCTGGAAGTTTAAGTTCATTACATCCGAAAGTACATGTAAGTACGACATTACTTCCCGCATCAAAATACTGTTTATGTATATCAACTAGTTTTTCCGGATTATTATAAGCAAATACTTCCGGATTTTCACCTGTTTTAAGTCCTTTGTTCTGAAGCATTGTTCCCATAGCTCCATCAAATATAAGAACTTTGTCCTGTTTAAGATATTCCCTGATTTCCACAGCAAAATCCCCCGCTTTCTCTTCTATATACACATGTGCTGTAGCATCTGCATTCTTTACATGATTTTTTACTGCTTTTTATATCTCCGGTTTCATCCGGATTGTATATCCCTATAACTGCAGCAACCGACTTTCTCGGTATCATTATTCCACTGCTGTTTATAGTTATTCCGGCTCTTTTCTGAGCCTGAAGTACATTCAGAATTTCTGTATTTCTGTATATCGGAAGATCTCCATATCCGGGGCTGTACCTCATAGTTATCTTCATTCCTGATTTTGAGATATTGTTTTCTATCTCAGCCTGTACTATATCGCATACTTCCTCTATTGCAGTTGTCGCACATGAATCCATTATCAGACTTTCTGAAAGGTTCGAATACTCTCTTTTTCTGATTTCTCTTTCTATATCGACCCCTATTGTAGCTGCAAGAAGAATACACTCCCTGCATCCTCTCAGGAGTTTTTTTATATCCTTTCCATCGAGAACAAGATTTGTTCCCTTTATTTCAACTCCATGTTCATGTATTTCTATAGGATATTTTTCATATACAGCTCTTGGTGTAATTACAGATTTCGTCTTTTCCCTTATCCTGTCTATAGAATCAGAAAAATCATCCTCGAGTTTCTGGCCTCGATAGCATAAATATCTCAGAACCTCTTCTCTGTCTATTTCAGGATTTATATATTCATTATTCGCCATATATGTTTAAAGAGAATCCCTCTTCAAGGGCTTTCTTTGCGTATTCCTTTGCTCCAAATAGAGAAAGGTCTCTGTAGTTTCCACATTCAACTGCTGTTGCAGCTGGTATTTCATCTGTATCAAGAACCATTTCAAGTGCTTTTTCAAGTCCCTCTTTTACGTATGCAGGCTCAACATCTCCCCACATTATAAGATAATATCCTGTTCTGCATCCCATTGGTGAAAGGTCTATTATATTGTCCATAGTCTCTCTAAGATATGTAGCAAGAAGATGCTCTAGTCCGTGAAGAGCAGCAGTTCCAAAAGCCTCCACGTTTGGCTGTAAAAATCTAAGGTCAAATTTTGTAACCTTGTCCCCTTTTTCTCCATCTAAAACACAACATTTTCTTACATAAGGTGCCTTTACTTTTGTATGATCCAGTTTAAAACTTTCCACTTTTTCCATTTTTATATCCTCTACTTTCATATATTTATATTTTTTCTGTATTTTGAAGACTTTAAGTCTGATACATTTTCGGATTTATATATAAAAAAACTCCCCTTATCTATGCGATAGATAAGAAGAGCATAAAATCCTTTTTACTTATCGCTGTTAGCAGGACCACCTTTCAGGTTGGTATCAGGATCATTGAGCTAACTCTCTCCCCCGATTCTTGATAAGAATTAAACTGATATATATTATATATTATATTTATATTTTTGTAAACAGGAACGGCTATGTATAACTCAGATATATCTGTATTTTCTGATTATTTAACATTGATACATTTTTCTTTTATAAATTCCATAAAGTCATCTATATCAGAGCACTCAAAACCGTTCTTTGACAGTATAACTCCGCTGTTGCTCCCCATATAAAGAACTATACTTGTTTTCATATCTATTATTTTTCTTATCTGAGTATAATCCACTGTCATTGTAAGCTCTCCCTCTTTCATATATATTCTATCTGAGAATTTTACAATTGTTTCCTTCTGCTCACCCTTATGCATCGTATATATGTTTCTTTTAAGCTCTCTTTTTGTCAGCTTTGGGGCAAAAACAAGAGTTGCTGCAACTATAAATATAACTGCACCGTATATTCCAGTAAACAGAATATTTCCTCTGACAATACTCCATGCAAAAACTGCAATTCCTGCAATAAGTATTATTATCCCATATATTATTGTTTTTTTCATAAGAACACCATATACGTATTCGTTCATCATTTTGTCTGAAAATCTGTATCTGTTTTCAAATATTGTATCCATTGCCTGTCCTCCTTTTTCTTTTTTTATCATTATATACGTATATTATTAACAGCATTATAATGTTATTCTTAAAATTTATTTATATTTAACTTTTTCATTTTTATTTTATTCGCGCTGATAATATGGTATATTAGATTGGTTACAGAAAACGAAGAAAATTTCCATGTTTTCTTTGATATAATTGAGGTATAAATATTATTTAAAGAGGCGATTTACACTATGAAAAACAGATTCAGGTGCTTAAAGAATAAAAATATTGTCCTTATAGGATTTATGGGATCTGGCAAAACGACGATTTCAGACTATCTTTCAAAAGCCATGGGAAGAAAAAAAATAGATACAGATATACTCATTAAAAAAAGAGAAAAATGCAGTATAATCGAGATATTTGAGAATTACGGAGAGGAATATTTCAGAAACCTGGAGTCAGAGGTTGTATCCGAGATATCAGATATGAAAAACTGTATAATCTCCTGTGGCGGTGGAACTGTACTGAGGCATGAAAACGTTGAAAATCTGAAAAAAAATGGAATCATCGTTCTTTTATCGGCAAAACCAAAGACTGTTCTTATAAGGGTAAAAAATTCAGACTCAAGACCTATTTTGAACGGAAATATGAACGAACATTTTATAAAAGAACTTATGGACAAAAGAAGTTTTTCATATATGAGTGTAGCTGATATAGTAGTAGATACCGACAATAAGTCTATAATATCTATTTCAGACGAAATAATCGATAAAGCTGCAATATTTGCGTCATCAGAAAAATAGAATTTATCACGAGAGAAAGGAAGTGAAATATTTGAAGAATATTCTTCAGAAACTTTTAAGCAAATCGAGAAAAGCAATACAGGACTTTAATCTTATACAGGATGGGGATAAAATAGCTGTAGGTCTTTCAGGTGGAAAGGACAGTATGGCACTTTTACACATACTGAAAAGCTATCAGAGATTTTCTCCTGAGAAATTTGAACTTATAGCGATATGCCTTCAGATGGGCGGTGTAGACAACTCGTCTCTTCACGAACTTTGTAAAGAACTAGATGTAGAACTTCACGAAATACCTACAGACATCAAAGAAGTAGTATTCGATATAAGAAAAGAGAAAAATCCATGTTCTCTATGTGCAAAAATGAGAAGAGGTGCGCTGAACGATCACGCTGTCAGACTTGGATGCAATAAAGTAGCCCTTGGTCATCATAAAGACGATGCACTTGAAACTCTTCTTATGTCTATGTTCTACGAAGGAAGAGTCAGCTCATTCTCTCCAAAGTCTTATCTGGACAGAACCGGTATAACTGTTATAAGACCTATGATATATGTCGAAGAATACATGATTATAAAAGCCGCTGAGGAGATGAACTTCAAGATTGTTAAAAATCCATGCCCGGCAGACGGAAATACTAAAAGACAGTATATAAAAGAACTTATCGTCCGCATGCAGGATGAAATGCCTGATTTCAAGAAAAATATATTTATAGCTCTTAATAACCCTGAACAGGCATTTTTATGGGATAAAGAAAAAATCAGTAAAGTAAAATAGAACAATTTGCGAAATGCTGCCTGATTGACAATACGTCGATTAGGCAGTATTTTTATATCAGCTGATTTTCTAATCTTTTGTAAATTTTACTTATAAATAATAATTTTATTTTCATGTAATATAACTCTGCAATCTCCAATACCATACATATTCTTTTGCGTTAAGAATTTCTTAAGAAGGATTACAGTATTGTCTTATTTACACTTTTATATTTTATATTTTGATGAAATCCTGTATCATATTAGACAAACATTCGAATGTAAAAAATCTATTTTGATATTAAGGGGGATTTCAATGAAGAAATTTATATTTCCATGCATAATAGCAGTATTTGTAATTGCGGTTTTCTCTTATACTTATATTCAAAAAACACATACATTCACACTTAAAGAAAGTGAAACTATTATAAAATCAGAACAGATACAACCTCTTCTAGGGACTGTAAAAGTAAGCGGCGATGCAGATACTGATGTGGTATTTACTGATATTAAAACAGGTAAAAAGTACACAGTCGGATATATTACATCTGGAACATCAGAAAAAATCAAATTAAAAAGAGGTAATTGGTATACGGTTACCGGCAGAGGAAATCTTACCATAAGTCCTGTAAATGTTAGAATTGAATAAACTTGTTATAAAAAATATAAATTAAAGGCTGCAGATTAAATTCTACAGCCTTTTCATATACTATTTAATTAAGCTCTTTCAGCAAATTTCTCAGCTATTCTTACAACAACCTCAGCTGCCTTAACCATTGATCTTATTGGAAGACATTCGTTTTTACTGTGGAAGTTAAGTCCACCTGTGAATATATTTGGACAAGGAAGTCCCATGAAAGATAATTTAGATCCATCTGTACCACCTCTTATAGGTACTATTATTGGCTCTACTCCCTGATCTTTCATAGCTTCTGTAGCTATATCAACTATATGCATTACAGATTTTAATTTTTCTTCCATGTTGTAGTACTGATCTTTTATTTCAACAGTTACTCTTCCATCGTATTTTTCAGATATAGCTTTTATCTGAGCTGCGAAGAATTCTTTTCTTTCTTCGAATTTAGCTTTATTATGGTCTCTTATAAGATATACCATTTTTGCTTCTTCAACAGATCCGCTTAATTCGTTTATATGATAGAATCCTTCATATCCTTCTGTAGTTTCAGGTCTTTCGCTTTCTGGGAATAATTCCATTACTTTACCTGCTATATATAAAGCGTTTACCATTTTGTTCTTTGCAGAACCTGGATGAACGTTTTTACCTTTTATTGTAACTACTGCAGATGCTGCACTGAAAGTTTCGTAGTTTAATTCACCTTCTACACCACCATCTAGTGTATAAGCGTATTTTGCTCCGAATTTTTCAACGTCGAATTTATCTGCTCCTCTACCTATTTCCTCGTCAGGAGTGAATCCAACTTTTATGTCTCCGTGTTTTATTTCAGGATGAGCTATAAGGTATTCCATAGCTGTCATTATAGCAGCTATACCAGCTTTATCGTCTCCTCCAAGAAGAGTAGTACCATCAGTTACTATTATATCTTCTCCAACAAATCTCTTTAATTCTGGAGTTTCAGCAACTGTTGTTACAACACCTAGTTCTTCATTTAAAACTATATCATTTCCATCGTAGTTTTCTATTATTCTTGGATTTACATTAGTTCCTGAAACATCTTCGTTAGTATCCATATGAGATATGAATCCTATTGTTTCAACACCTTCAGTATTTCCTTTTAATGTAGCCATTAAGTATCCATTTTCATCTAAAGATACATCTGTAAGACCTAGTTCTTTTAATTCAGCCTCAAGTACTCTTGCAAGGTCAAACTGTATAGCAGTTGATGGGCAAGTTGGACTTGTAGAATCTGATGTAGTATCGATTTTTACATATCTAAGTAATCTTTCTAAAACTTTGTCTTTCATAATTTGAATACACCTTCCATCTGATAAAATAAATATCGGCTTCTGATTTTCAGAAAACCTTCTCTAGGTATAAGTATAACAATTATTTTCTATAAATACAATTAAAAAAACTGTATTTTCCGAAAATATTACATATTTTTTAAGTCTATATTGAAATTCGGTGTTTTATATTTAGACGAAAAAAAGGCCATGCTGTTATTTTTAACATACATAGCCGTATAATATATTTTTCAATTAATCTATTTAAGGAAACAGTTTAGTATCTGCTGTTCAGCTTCTTCTGCTGTAAGTCCAAGAGTCATAAGTTTAAGAATCTGATCTCCTGCGATTTTTCCTATAGCTGCCTCGTGTACAAGCATAGCATCCGGATGTTCCGCCGCTATTTCAGGAATTGATCTTATTTTTGCATCTCCCATAAGTATAGAGTCGCACTGAACGTGAGCTGTACACTGCTCCTCACCTATTACTCTAGGGTTAAACACCTGTACAGAGTTGTCCTGCCCTACAGTTCTTGATATAACCTGAGCAGATGATCCCTCACCTTTAAGAACAACCTCCATATTTGACTCCGCAAACTGATTGTCGTGAGTAAGAAGTCTTTCAAGGATAACTATTTTTGCATTTTTGCCAAGAGTTGCATCAAGGTCTCTCTTTGTAGAGTCTACACCTTTTATCTGAACAGTTTCCATTTCGCAGTATGAATCCTCTTCCATCTCAACTATTGTAACAGGGTTCAGTATTCTTTTTCCTGCTCCCTCTGTTCCTTCACCGTAGTGTTTCTCTGTGTATTTTAATTTTGCACCTTTTTTAAGTATAAATTTGTGTACACCGTCGTGCTGGCTGTCATGGCTTCCGCAGTTGTGTATACCACATCCTGCAACTATTGTAACCTCAGCTCCTTCACCTATTATAAAGTCGTTGTACACCTTGTCTTTTACACCTGATTCTGTAACTATTACAGGTATATGTACATCTTCCGGTTTTGAACCAGGTTTAACTATTATATCTATACCCGGCTTGTCAGTCTTAGGTATTATAGCGACGTCTTCTGTAGATTTTCTTTCTATTCCCTCGCCGTTTCTTCTTATATTGAAAGCTCCCATAAGTGGTTTTCCCATTCTCATGTCGGCTACTTCTTTTAAAAGATTAAGTTCTATATTATTCATTGAAAAGCTCCTTTCCCTGTATAGCACATACAGTTCCATTTACCTGGTTTAATATAGAAGGAAGAACTTCTTCCTTTGTTCCCATAGTTTTTATTTTTCCGTTTTCAAGAACGATTATTTTGTCCGCAAGTTCAAGTATTCTTTCCTGATGTGAGATTATTATTATTGTATGGTTTTTCTCTTTGTGCATTTTCTGGAAAGTTTCATTTAGTTTTGCAAAACTCCATAAATCTATTCCAGCTTCAGGTTCGTCGAATATTGCTATTTTCAGGTCTCTTGCAAGTATTGTAGCTATCTCTATTCTCTTCATCTCACCACCAGAAAGTGAGTTATCCACCTCTCTTGAAAGGTATTCCTTTGGACATAGCCCTACATCTGCAAGATACTGACAGCATTCCTCTTCAGGAAGATCCCCTTTGTGTGCTATTTTAAGAAGGTCTTCAACAGTCATACCTTTTATTCTAGGCGGCTGCTGGAACGCATATCCTATTCCCATATTAGCTCTTTCTGTTATATTTTTATCTGTTATATCCTCTCCATCAAATAGTATCTGACCTTCAGACAGTTCTGAAATTCCCATTATAAGTTTGGCAAGAGTTGATTTTCCTCCTCCGTTTGGACCAGTTATAACATAAAATCCTCCTTCTTCAAAGGAAATACTAAGGTCATCTATTATTGTTCTACTTTCCCCATTTTCCTCTACTTTGAAGGATATATTGTTTAATTCAAGCATATTAAACTCCTCCTATCGATAACTCTGTTACTACACAATTGTATACATTACATATTATAACAGTATTTGAATACTCTAACATCATTTCTTTATAAGATTTTTACTAAACAGGCAATTTTTTATAATTATCGTATTATACAATTTTTTGAATTTTTTTATTTTTTAGTAGTATATATCAGAAAATAGTTTGTTTTTTAAATAACAAAATATAGTTCGCTTCCTTCCGAATATTACATTTCGTTTAATTAGTTTTTTCTATTTTTTCTTTAATAAGTATTGATTTTTTGTTTAAAGTTAATATATAATAAGATGGTCTTGGGGCAGGATACCGTTTTTGTACTTTATTTTTTAAATATGGTTTTCAAACTGTCTCATACAAAATATATGTAATTAATACGGAGGTTTTTTAATGGGAAATAATACTTCAGTTAAACACCCAAAAGGACTTTATGTCTGCAGTCTTACTTTCACATTTGAAAGATTTGCATACTATGGTTCTAAATCGCTATTATTATTATTCTTAGCCGAAGTTGTTCTTAACGGAGGACTTGGTGTTTCAGCTGCAGATGCAGCTATAATAGGTTCAAACCTTATAGCCTTTACTTATCTTGCACCTGTTATAGGTGGTATAATATCAGACAGATGGTTAGGAGCAAGATACTGTGTTGTTATAGGTGCTCTTATAATGGCTGCAGGTTGGTTTATAGGATACTTTGCAACTTCAGTTATGTATGTACATGCTCTTGTTGCTGTTGTTTCTATAGGTACAGGTCTTTTCAAAGGTCAGCTTAATGCTCTTGTTGGAGAGCTTTATGATGACAACAGCCGTAAAGACTCTGCATACTCTATATTATATTCTTTCGTTAACATAGGTTCTTTCTTTGGTTCTCTTATAATGGGATTCCTTTATGCAAATACTTTTGCAACTGTTGTTGACGGACATGTAGTATTCGGATTCAGACAGTGTTTCGCTGTTTCTGGTGCAATGATGCTTGTATGTGCTGCTTTCTTCTTCTTTGGATGGAGATTTTTAGGAGATGCAGGTAAATTACCTCAGAGCAGATTAGGTGGATCTGAGCATCACGAGGTTTCTAAAGAGGATGCTAACAGACCTCTTACTCCAGCTGAGAAAAAAAGAACTACAGCGATAATAATAATATCTGCTTTCACTATAATATTCTGGACATTCTACTATCAGGCTTCTACTTCAGTTCTATTATACATGCAGAATTTTGTTAATATGAACGTAGGAAGCTTTGCAGTTCCTCCAGTATGGATAGAAACTACTTTCAATGCATTATTATGTATACTTCTTGGACCTGTTATGGCCGCTATATGGACTAAGCTAGCAAACAGACCTCAGGGAGACTTATCAATGCTTCAGAAAGTTGCTCTTGGATTTATATTCCTTGGAGCTGGTTTCGTATTCATGGTTGGTGCTGAAATGTCAAGAGGTGCAAGCCTTGATCCATCAATCAAAGCTTCTGTTGCTTGGTTATTCGGATTTATAGCATTCCAGTCTCTTGGAGAAATGTGCTTCTCACCACTAGGAAACTCAATGGTATCTAAGCACGCTCCTGCTAAATACTTAACTGTATTAATGGGAGTTTGGACACTTGCCACTTTCGCAGCTTCTAAAGCATCTGGATACGTTCAGGGTATAATGGATAAAATGGGTATGTTACAGGTATTCATAGCTATACCAGTTATACTTATAATATCTGCAGTACTACTTCTTGCATTAAACAAAAAACTTACAACTATGCTTGAAGCTTCAGATGAAAACTAGTATTAATCAGTAAAATTCTTGTTTTGTGCTCATCTAAAGATTTTTGACTGATATAATGATAATATATAGGATTGTATAATCCAATTGCTGAAAAATAAAGCGAGGCAGTTTTCTGCCTCGCTTATTTTTATTATTATATATCATAGTTTGTATCTATTATAATAAATCATAAATTGTTTTATGATTTATTTATTTTTATTTGTTTCTAAGTTCAAGTACAGCGTTTATATTCTGTCCGCCACCTACCTGAACAACTTTATTTATAGTCTTTGATGAAAGTACACTTCTCTGCTCATCTGAAAGAGATTTTCCTGCAAGTACTATTGGAGAATGATTTTTCGCTGCAAGTACTCCTACAGAAAGTCCATCTATAAGCTGATCTGAGGCCTGCATTCCATCTTTTACAACATATGCGTAATCAAGCGATGAGGAAGTGTAGAACTTCTGTATTATTTTTGCATTTGTTTCACTTCTGTTTTTACCACTTATACGTTCAGGATTTTTAACCTTGCTTTCAACTGATGTAGGTACAGCTGCTGTTCCACCTATTATATATGTCTTTTCTATATTATTTTCTGAAAGTATTTTTTCTGAACCTGTAAGATTTCCATTTTTGTCAGCTAATAGTATCGGCATACCTTTTTCAGCCGCTACAGCACCAAAACTTATTGCATCTGCAAGTCCAGTCATTCCATTTACAACTGCTGCTTCTTTTATTTCATTTCCAGACTCAATCATTTCTGAGGCTATTGCAGCTGCAGTTTCATATCTGTTATTTCCGTATACTCTTTCTGTAGTAATTCCCATAGACTTAATCTGAGATTCCACACTTGAAGATAATACTGATGAACCTCCTATAAGATATACTTTTTTTACACCCAATCTCTGAAGTTCTTTCTTTGTTACATCTTTAAGAGATGTTTTGTCAGTAAGAAGTATAGGTGCATTTTCAGATTCTGCAAGAGGTGTTGCTGTAAGAGCATCCACTATTGCACTTCCATTTGCTATGACAGCCGTATCAGCACTGCTCCATCCCTTCTGGCTTGTTTTTACAGCTGTATCATATCTATTTGCTCCTATAATATCATCTTCACTTACGTTTGATTTTGTTACAGCCTTTATTGCAAAGTTCATAGGATTTGATGTATTAGAATTCATATCCTGGAAACTACCTGAAGATGAAAGTTTAAAGCTTTCTCCTTTTGATGCCTTTGCCTCAAACCAGTCTACACCTGCTATATTTTCCTCTGCAAGTATCGCCGCAAGATTTCTTCCATTTGACTTCATCTGAACAACTATAGCACCTTTTCCACTTGGTATGTATGTAGAATCAACAGGTACTGTAATATAACCAGTTTCTTTGAAAGTTCCAGATGCAAGTTTTGTCATGTTTTTGTTCTGAGGAACTCCATTTACAACAGGTGCATAATATATATTGTACTCGGCTCCTATAGATTCATTTCCTATTGTAACGCCTTCTATTGTCTCATTAGTTCCATTGAAGTTAAATACATTGGCAACTGTAAAAGATGTTCCTCCATATGCTGCATATCCACCATTTTCATGCTGGTATATCTTTTCGCCCTCATTTTTTCTAAGGCTTTTTATTGCATAGTTGTCTGATTCTCTTCTAAGAGTCCGGTCTTCATATGAAACCCACATGAATCCATCTTCATCGTTATAATCTCCCCAGCTGTTTTTTATTAACCAGGCTCCATCTTTTGAAGGTTTAGCCCGACCTGTAAAGTTATCTTTGCTGTAGTTGTCATCCCAGCCTACTATTGTTACAGCGTGGTTCTGTCCTGGATTTACGTTTATATAGTATGAGTTTTCATCTTCACTTCTATACCGATCTTTATCATAGTATCCAGATACTACTCCTCCATATTTCATTATGGCATTTTTTATTGATTCTGTAGTGTTTTCTACATATATTATATTATCTGCTGTATATCCTATTGTTTTTGCGCTGTCCTGATTTGAAGGTCTTGTTTTATGTGTATTGTATTTTATATCTGATTCATATTTTGGACCTTCTCCTGAGGCAAAATATCCCATTGAAAGAAGATTCGATGTACCATCATAGTCTCCTACGTTCCATCCATTTTCTCCGTTTTTTGCCCACCATCTCATGTGTTCTTCTGACAGGTCATATTCTCCATATCCATTTGTCATAAGATATGATTCCATTCCTGTCATTCCTGCAAATGCCCAGCATACTCCAAGATTTTCCTGATCTCTGGCAGGTGTGGTTTTATCAATCTCTCTTGGGTCATATTTTGCAGAAGCATATCTCGAAATACCAGAAGCATTTCCTTTTATTTCTGTTCCTTCTACATCATATGGAGATGGTATTTTATCCCCGTATTTTTCTGTATCTCCATTTTTATAGTCTTCTATATATTGTTTGAATTCATCGGTATACTCGATTTTGTGTATTCCATAATATGTATCAGCATACGATACATAAGGTATTGTAACAGCCCCAGCTATTACAACCGCCGAAAAAAGAGATACCACTTTTTTGATACCTTGCTTTTGTGCCATATTTATACCTCCATAAAATCCATCTAGATTATAATTGTCTCAATTATCAATCTGTTTATTACATTATAACAGTTTTCCCATAAAAAAACATTTACACAATCTTAACTTTTTCGTGAAGTCTATATGTATCATATTGACTTTATTTGCAATATTTATTAAGATATGAAAGCGACTGTTTGCTACATATTTAGAAATTATTAAGTTTTTTGATATGTTTTACTTAATATTTCGGCAATATAATTGAATTATAAAATAGATAACAACCAAAATAGGAAATATATAGATGCAATTATAATGAATATCAGCAGGGAGGAATTATAATGAAAAAAATATATATAATATCGACTTATACAGGCACAGTTCTTTCAAGTATTATAAAAAGAATAAGCAGAAAACCATATTCTCATATATCAATAGCTCTTGATGAATCTCTTAATACTATGTACTCTTTTGGAAGACTTAATCCAAGAAATCCACTTTTCGCGGGATTTGTTGAAGAGGGTATAGACAAAGGGCTTTATGAAATAAGAAAGAATACTATATGTAGAGTTTATTCTATGGAGGTCTCAGAGGAATCATTTAAATCTCTTCATAAAAATATAGAGGATATAGCAGACAGAAGAAATTTATATAGATATGATGTTCTTTCTCTTATAACTATACCTCTTGGTATACAGAGAAATCCGGAATACGGATATGTATGTTCAAGTTTTGTTGCGGATGTACTTTCAAAAAGTGGAATAAATATACTTGATAAGGAGCACTTCTTTGTTCAGCCGAATGATTTCTTCGATCTTCCTGGACTTACTCTTGAGTATGAAGGACTTTTATCTAAATACTCTGGTAGATTTGAAAACTCTTTCGAACTTGCTTTTGCATAAACAATTAAATCATCATATAAACCATCAAAAATCCCGGTCCATCGATACAAAACTGTATCGTTTGAGACCGGGATTTTATATATATTATAAAAGATGCATTTTTGAATCTTTCTCTGTTATTTTTCTTATAGGTTTTGCCGGAACTCCTACCGCAAGCCATCCTGCGGGTATATCCCTTGTAACAACACTTCCTGCACCGACTACGGCACCTTTTCCTATTGTAACACCATCTATTACCGTAACATTTGCAGCAAGCCACACATCATCTTCTATATGTATCTCTCCTGCAAATTCTGACATTGATACATGCCCATCCTCATATTCCATTCTGATTCTTTCATCCGCTATAAGTGGATGATTTGTACATAGAATACTTACATTAGGACCGAACATTACATTATCTCCTATAAATACCTTTCCATCATCCATAACAAGAAGATTGAAGTTTGCCAGAAAATTTTCACCTATAAATGTATGACTTCCATAGTTGAACTGTATTGGCCCCTGAAAATAATATTTTTCACCTATACTGCCGATGAACTCTTTTACAAGCGGAAGTCTTGCTTCGTCGTATTCATCCATATTGTTGAATTTTCTGCACAGTTCGTGTGCTTTATGTTTTACATCTCTAAGTTCTTTTATTCTGCAGTCAAATAGTTTCCCTGCAAAGATTTTTTCTTCCTCTTTCATTAGGATACGCCTCTTTTCTGATACATGATTATAAATCTACTTTCGCATATAATTCTATATTCTATATAATCGAGGAAATATCCTTTAAGTCCGATTTATACAAGTTTTTCAAGATATGCAGCTATCCCGTCATTTTCTACAGTTTCAGTCATTTCCTTTGCCACACTTTTAAGTTCCTCACAGGCATTTCCCATCGCTATGCCATGCCCTGACATTTCAATCATTTCTATGTCATTTCTTCCATCACCAAAAGCATATGTATTTTCAATATCTACGCCCATATACTCCGCTGCTATTGATACCGCTTTTCCCTTTGAATTGCTCACAGGATAAAGTTCATATGCTCTTGCCGGATAGTTTTTAAAACAGTTGTAATCTTCAAGCTCGTCAAGCTTTCTACAGAACATATCTCCTTTTTTGCTTACAGGAAGCATTTCTATTTTGAATACCTCTATATCATCAAGATTAAAATCAAATATAAAATAATCCGTACTTATTTCATATTCGGCATAATACGAAATAAGTTCATTGAAAAATTTCTTTGAATAAGAGTATTTTTCTCCCTGAAGACAGTATTCTATTCCTATTCTATCGCAGTTTTCAACCACAAATTTTACAAAATCCTTGTCCATAGCATTGAAATGAACTCTTTTTTCGCCTTCTGTTACCTGTGCTCCGTTTCCCAGGATAAATCCATCAAATCCAAATTCCATAAGTTCTTTTGTAAGAAATGCAAATGGTCTACCTGTAGAAACCATAGCCTTGTTTCCCCGCTTCTGAAAGTTTTTTATGGCAGATTTTACTCTTTCACTCATACCCATTTTTCCGTTTGAACAGTCTATAAGCGTTCCATCAACATCAAAAAAAGCCAGTTTCTTCATATTACCTCCCCGTTATAAAAGGGCAGTCTGTTATCAGACTGCCCTTTATATTTATATTTTCTAGTATTTATTATTTGCTTGCTTCTTCTACTGCAACTGCAACTGCAACTGTAGCACCAACCATTGGGTTGTTACCCATTCCTATAAGTCCCATCATCTCAACGTGAGCTGGAACTGAAGAAGATCCTGCAAACTGAGCATCAGAATGCATTCTTCCCATTGTATCTGTCATACCGTAAGAAGCTGGTCCTGCACCCATGTTATCTGGATGAAGTGTTCTTCCTGTTCCTCCACCTGAAGCAACTGAGAAGTATTTTTTACCCTGCTCTATACATTCTTTTTTGTATGTTCCTGCAACTGGATGCTGGAATCTTGTTGGGTTTGTAGAGTTTCCTGTTATAGAAACGTCAACACCCTCGCTGTGCATTATAGCAACACCTTCTCTAACGTCATCTGCTCCGTAGCATCTAACTTTAGCTCTTTCTCCATTTGAGAAAGGAACTTCTTTAACTACTTTTAATTCTCCTGTGAAGTAGTCAAATTCAGTCTGTACATAAGTGAATCCGTTTATTCTTGATATTATGTAAGCAGCGTCTTTTCCAAGTCCGTTAAGTATAACTCTTAATGGCTCTTTTCTAACTTTGTTTGCTTTTTCAGCTATTTTTATAGCTCCCTCAGCAGCTGCGAAACTTTCGTGTCCTGCTAGGAATGCGAAACATTTAGTTTCTTCTCTTAGAAGCATTCCACCTAGGTTACCATGTCCTAGACCAACTTTTCTGTTGTCAGCAACAGAACCAGGTATACAGAATGCCTGAAGTCCTTCACCTATAGCTTCTGCAGCATCTGCAGCTTTTGTACATCCTTTTTTAAGAGCTATTGCAGCACCTAAAGTATATGCCCAACCTGCATTTTCAAATGCTATAGCCTGAGTTTCTTTTACTATTTTGTATGGATCAAATCCTTTGCTTTCGCAAAGAGCTCTACAATCTTCTAATGAACCTAACTCGTATTTTTCTAATACAGGAGTTATCTGGTTTATTCTTCTTTCGTAACTTTCAAATAATGCCATATTATTCACACCTTCCTTTAGATATTATTCATGTCTTGGGTCTATGTATTTAACAGCGTCGTTAAATCTTCCGTAAGTAGCTTTAGCTTTTTCCATAGCTTCGTTAGCATCTGTTCCCTTGCTTATCATTTCCATCATTCTTCCAAGGTTAACAAATTCGTATCCTATTATTTCGCTGTTTTCGTCAAGAGCTACTTTTGTTACATAACCTTCTGCCATTTCAAGGTATCTAGGTCCTTTTTCTAAAGTTCCATACATTGTACCAACCTGGCTTCTAAGTCCTTTTCCAAGGTCCTCAAGACCTGCACCTATTGGAAGTCCACCTTCAGAGAAAGCTGTCTGAGATCTTCCGTATACTATCTGTAAGAATATTTCTCTCATAGCTGTGTTTATAGCATCACATACAAGGTCTGTATTTAATGCTTCAAGTATAGTTTTTCCAGGAAGTATTTCAGATGCCATAGCAGCTGAATGAGTCATTCCTGAACATCCTATAGTTTCAACAAGAGCTTCCTGTATTATACCGTCTTTAACGTTTAATGTAAGTTTACAAGCACCCTGCTGTGGAGCACACCAACCTACACCGTGAGTAAGACCGCTTATATCAGTTACTTCTTTAGCTCTTACCCATTTACCTTCTTCTGGTATTGGAGCTGGACCGTGGTTTGGCCCTTTGTTTATTTTACACATATTAGATACTTCTGCTGAATAAATCATAATTTCTCCTCCTTCTTTTGAATTCGTTTATTCTCAGTTGTTTCTATATTTTTTGTCAATTGTTACTATGTTTAATATATCATAAATTCAGTCATTAAAAAAGTATATTTTTGACGCTGAAACGTGCTATTTTACTACTTTTTGCATCATTTTTCCGTCACTATTTTTTGTATAATACTATGTAACATTTGAAAAAAAAGTTTTCCTGATGTGTCATTTTGTGTCCCGCGGGTCAAAAAATCACAAATATTTTTTTAAACTTTTATCTATTTTATTTTTGCAACGATATACTTGTATATGTATATATACGCCTTTTGATACTTCCTATATTTTTGATATAGTTTACATTTATATATATTGAATTTTCAGAATAATCATTTTATAATTGTATAGTAAACTATTTTTTAATCATACTTATCGATTGGTCAGTTTAATTAATTCTTATAGAAAGAGGGATTTTTATGTTTAACTTAGTTCAGATTACAGAAAATACTTATTATATCGATTGTCCTTCAAAAATAGGAATCTACAAGACATCTGAGGATAAAGTTTTTCTTATAGACAGTGGTAATGATTCCGATGCCGGAAGAAAGATTTTAAAAATACTTGAAAAAAACAACTGGACACTTGAGGCTATTATAAATACACATTCAAATGCAGACCACATAGGTGGAAATAATTTTCTTCAGAAAAGAACAGGCTGCAAAATATATACATCCGGAATAGAAAAATGCTTTACAGAGCACCCGGTGCTTGAGCCTTCTTTTTTATACGGCGGATTCCCGGATTCATCTCTTAGAAATAAATTTCTGATGGCAAAACCATCATCTGCATTGGATATAT
Source organism: Peptacetobacter hominis (assembly GCF_006861675.1). Lineage (GTDB taxonomy): Bacteria > Bacillota > Clostridia > Peptostreptococcales > Peptostreptococcaceae > Peptacetobacter > Peptacetobacter hominis. The sequence continues at coordinate 45,994 of NZ_SGJB01000009.1, forward strand.
CAGAAGCTGAACTTCCTGAAGGATTTGAAATCTTCAATCTAAAGGGTCACTTCTTTGATATGATAGGGGTAAGAACACCTGACGATATATGTTTCATTGCCGATTCTGTATTCGGCAGAAAAACAATAGAAAAATACCACATTTCATTTATATACGATGTAAAGGGATTTCTTGAAACACTTGATTATCTTGAAAAAATGGAATGTAAAACTTTCGTACCGTCTCATGCGGATGTAACTGACGACATACATTCACTTGTTTCTATGAATAGAAACAAAGTCATAGAAATACTTGATAGAATAATGCTTTTCTGTAGAGATGGTCTTTCTATGGACGAACTTATATCAAATATATTCAGTTCATATGATCTTACAATGAATATGGGACAATATGTACTTGTAGGAAGCACAATAAGATCCATGGTTTCATATCTATGTGATTCCGGAAGACTTTCTGTCTCTTTTGAAGATAATCTTCCTATATGGAAAACACAGGAAATAGTTTCTTAATTAATTAAGTTTTTTCAAAACAAAAGCGGGTATTGCTTATCTTTTGATGCAATTCTCGCTTTTATTTTTTAATAATATGCTCAAATTGATAAAATATACATTCAATATCTTAATAAAAATTCACTCTATATCTCGTTATATAAATATCATATTTGATATTAGCAAAAAAGTGTTCTATAATATGTTTTTGGAAATATTATTGTATTTCAAAATCATTATATAATAGCATAATAACACTAATGTTTTCAGACAGATAATATATAACTCAGATATTAAAAATAATTTATTTGAAATGGAGTGTGTTCTTTTGAGTTCAAATGCAGATAGTATCGCAAACAAATCTCTTTCGGTAGGTCATTCCCCAAAAACTAAAAAAGCGTCTGATATGACGGAGGGGAACATTGTAAAAATTCTTCTTCTTTTTTCGGTTCCACTTATACTTGGAAATCTGCTTCAGCAGATGTACAACACAGTGGACTCCATAATTGTCGGAAACTATGTCGGAAGTAATGCACTTGCTGCGGTAGGTTCGAGTACTTCTCTTATAAACCTTCTTATATCGTTCTGTCAGGGTGCCTCTGTCGGTGCAGGTGTAATTGTATCGCAGTATATCGGTGCAAAAAACAGAGAAGGAATACAGAAGGCTGTTCATACATCACTTGCAATCTCTATTGTTCTTGGAATTACAATGTCTATAGCAGGTATACTTTTTACACCTCAGCTTCTTCAGTGGATGAGAACGCCATCAGATGTAATGGGTGAATCTGTTGTATATCTTAGAGTATTCTCTCTTGGTATTCTATTTAACGTAGTATATAACATGGCAGCCGGAATACTTAACGCTGTCGGAAATTCAAAGAGATCTCTGCTTTATCTTGGTGTCGCATCTACAGTAAATATTTTTCTGGATCTTCTTTTTATAAAAACTTTCAGAATGGGTGTAATGGGTGCAGCTGTTGCAACAAACATAAGCCAGATGGTATCATGTATCCTTGCATTATATTTCCTTATAAGGGTAGACGACGTATACAGTGTATGTATTGAAAAGATAAAAATACATAAAGATATGGCACTAAAAATAATAAAAGTAGGACTTCCTACAGCTATACAGAATACTGTAATATCTTTTTCAAATGTACTTATACAGTCAAGTATAAATATATTCGGTTCAAAGGCTATGGCAGGATTCGGAGCATATCTTAAAATAGATGGATTCAATATACTTCCGGTAATGAGTATAAGTATGGCAATAACTACTTTTACAGGTCAGAACTACGGTGCCGGGAAGATAGACAGAGTAAAAAAAGGTTCCACAATAACACTTATAATCGGACTTATCTATACGATTGTAACAGGAGTTTTACTTCTTACATTCTCTCACCAGATAATGTCTCTATTTACAAAAGATGCCCTTGTTATACAGGCTGGAATGGAAGCCATGAAATTCTTCTGTCCATTCTACTTCCTGCTTAGTATAATGCATTCATTTGCAGGGACTGTAAGAGGTACAGGAAAAACTATACCACCTATGATAGTTCTTCTTGTTTCACTTTGTCTGTTCAGAGTTTTATGTATACAGTTCGTACTTCCTTATTTCAATACTATAGATGCCGTATACGCACTTTATCCTATATCTTGGCTTATCGGTGCTGTACTTATGGTTCTTTATACATGGAAGGGAAAATGGCTTAATACAGATAGAGTTATGTAGTATATTCTGATATAATATTTAAAATACTATTTAGCAAGAGGGGATTATATGGAATTTATACGCATTACAAATTCAGATACTGAAGAATATAAAAAAGCTATGGAATTGTACTCTATAAGCTTTCCTTTACATGAACAGAGAAAATCTAATTCTCAGTTAAAGATAATGGATGATCCAAACTACTATTTCAATCTTATTTTGGATAATAAGAAATTCGTAGGAATCATTCTTTGCTGGAAAAAAGATAATTTTATATATGTGGAGCATCTATGTATATCTCCTAAGATGAGAAATAGAAAATATGGACAGAGAGCTCTTGAACTTCTTTCTTCAGAACAAAAGGTTATTATTCTTGAAATAGATCCGCCTATAGACGATATTTCTATTCGTAGGCTTTCTTTCTACGAAAGATGTGGATTTTTTAAAAATATATACTCTCATATTCATCCACCTTACAGGGAAGAAAATAAAGGGCATAATCTGGTAATTATGAGCTATCCTAAAAAGATTACTGATAAAGAATATGCTATTTTCAATGATTATCTTAAAAATCATATAATGAGCGATGTATTTTAATGATATTTAAGTTTTGAAGTATTTTAAATAACTTTTGATTTTAATAACCATAAAGATAAAGGATGATTTGAGTTATCAAATCATCCTTTTATATTACTATGCTTTTTTTACAACACTTGATTTAAGTTTCATTGCACCAAATCCATCTATCTTGCACTCTATATCGTGTCCGTCAGCTGCATCTGGAACAAGTCTTATATTCTTTACTTTTGTTCCTATTTTTATTGAAGATGAACTTCCTTTAACTTTAAGGTCCTTAACTACTGTTACAGAATCTCCATCGTTTAATATATTTCCGTTTACGTCTTTTATTACATTTTCATCTACTGTTGTCTCTGGATTCCATTCGTATGCACATTCAGGACATACTATCATACTTCCATCCTCATAAGTATATTCACAGTTACATTTCGGGCAGTTTGGTAAATTTTCCATTTTATCAATCTCCTATGCTCTAAATTTATACATTTTCCGATTTTACCATATTTTATAGATGTTTTCAATCTTTATAAACAATAATAAAATCTTCTGTTTTAGCATTTGCGATTCATATTTTTATTAGAACAATAATATATTTTTATTGATATCGACACTTATATATACAAAAATATATTTAATATATGTATATATTAACGTTTTATAATCCTCGGTATAATACATAAAAACTATTGATATAAAAATCGCTTTTATTGAAATATACAAAAGGCAAATGATATCATTATCTTGTACGGTCTGATTAAAAATCAGATACATAAATACCTTTTATTGGAGGATTAATATGAATATAAATGAAAGAATATCTGCTTTAAGAAAAGCAATGGCTGACAAGAATATAGATGCGTATATGATACCATCTGCTGACTTTCACCAGAGTGAATATGTTGGAGACTACTTCAAATCAAGAGAATTTATATCAGGATTCAACGGTTCTGCAGGTACTGTTATAGTTACAAAAGACTTTGCAGGTCTTTGGACTGACGGAAGATACTTTATACAGGCTGAAAATCAGCTTAAAGGTAGTGAAGTTGAACTTATGAAAATGGGTGTTGAAGGATTCCCTACAACTACTGAATATCTTCTTGAAAACCTTGCTGAAGGTTCAGTTCTTGGATTTGACGGAAGAGTAATATGTGCAAACGAAGGTAACGAACTTACAGAAGTTCTTGCTGAAAAAAATATAAAAATAGAATATCAGTATGATCTTGTAGACTCTATATGGGAAGGAAGACCTTCTTTATCTGATGCAAAGGCATTTATGCTTGGTATTGAATACACAGGTGAATCTTTCTCATCTAAACTTCAGAGAACAAGAGAAAAAATGGCTGAAAAAGGAGCTACATGCCATGTAATGACATCTCTTGACGATATAGCATGGACTTTCAACATGAGAGGTGGAGATATAGCTCACAGCCCTGTTGTTTTATCTTATGCTGTAATAACAACTGACAAAGTTGTTCTTTTCATAGATGAAGCTAAACTTTCAGATGAATTAAAAGCTGAATTTGCAAAAGAGAACGTTGAAATACTTCCATACAACGATATATATGAATATGTTAAAGGAATATGCGAATGCGAAAAAGTTCTAGTAGATGGAACAAAACTTAACTACGCTGTATTCAACAACATAAAAGCTGAAAAAATAGTAGACTACAACCCTGCATTATTCTTCAAGGCATGCAAAAACGAAACTGAACTTGCCTGCACAAGAAATGCACATATAAAAGACGGTGTGGCTATAACTAAGTTTATGTACTGGTTAAAGAACAACGTTGCAAAAGGTGGAATAACTGAGCTTTCTGCACAGGCTAAAATAGCTGAACTTCGTGCTGAAAATAAAGATTTCTTTGATACATCATTTGGAACTATAGCTGCCTACAAAGAGCACGCTGCCATGATGCACTACTCTTCAACTCCAGAAACTGATGTTGAACTTAAACCTGAGCATCTGTTCCTTCTTGATTCTGGTGGACAGTATCTTGACGGAACTACTGATATAACAAGAACTTTTGTACTTGGAGAATTATCAGATGAATTAAAACTTCACTTCACTTCTGTTGTTAGAGGTATGATAGGACTTTCTATGGCAAAATTCCTTTACGGATGCCACGGATACAACCTTGATATACTTGCAAGAGGAGTTATGTGGAAGATGGGAATAGACTATCAGTGCGGTACTGGACACGGTATAGGACACGTTCTTAATGTTCACGAAGCTCCAAACGGATTCAGATGGAAACTTGTTCCTGAAAGATTCGACTCTGCTGTTTTAGAAGAGGGTATGATAACTACTAACGAACCAGGTATATACATAGAGGGATCTCACGGTATAAGAATAGAGAACGAAATAGTTTGTAGAAAAGCTGAGAAAAACTTCTACGGACAGTTCATGAACTTCGAAGTTATAACATTTGCTCCAATAGACCTTGATGGTATAAATCCTGAGCTAATGACTGAAGAAGAGAAAAATTACCTTAACTGGTATCATGGACAGGTATTTGAAAAAATATCTCCATTCCTTACTGCAGAAGAAGCTGAGTGGTTAAAAGAATACACTAGAGCTATATAATTTTATATAAATTTAAAAGGGCCGTCATTTTAAATGATAGCCCTTTTTCTATTCAAATTCATTTTTATGTTCCATAAAGAAATTATAATACTCTTTTACATTATCAAGTTCCGTCCATTTATCTATCGATACAGGGCATTTATCCATATTGTAAATAGTTGCCTCTTTCATGGACAATATAAATGGTGAATGTGTCGAAATTATAAACTGGCAGCCGAAAAATCTTGCAGAATCCTCTATAAATTTTACAAGCTCTATCTGCCTTTTTGGAGAAAGGCTATTTTCAGGTTCGTCCAGTATATATATTCCATTTTCTTTTATACTATCGAGAAAATATCTGCATGCATTTTCTCCATTTGAATATGTTCTCAGATTCTTTGTCAGATTTTCATTTATATACTTTGACCGACTTTTTCTTCTTACTTCATTTATGTGTTTTATCGTTTCATAATCATCAAGAGATTTCATAACTGCTCTCGATTCTTTTGTATTTATATAGTCCTCAAGTAGCCGGCTTCTTCTTTTGTCTATTCCCTCATTGGTATTTCTTATATCGAGTATGTAGTCAAATACATCATCGCTTGTTACTATCTTTATCTCGTTTAAATCATAATCATCCATTACAAAATCACACATATCGACATAATTTCCATAAAAGTCGCTTCTGTTAAATACAGATTCCCTATCTGCTCCTATTTTTTCTGCAATGATATTCAAAGCTGTCGATTTTCCTGATCCATTTGACCCATAAAGTATAGTAATCGGACTGAAATCAATCCTTTCAAACAGATTTTTCGATATAATTCCAAACGGATAGAATGTTTTATAACAGGTACTCTTTATTCCACTTATAAATAAATGTTCTGCATTTTCACTTGGAAATACAAATTCCTTAAGATATACCATCGTATCACCTACTTATGATAAGGTTCATTATTATTTATCCTGAAAGCTCTGTACACCTGCTCAAGAAGTATAAGTCTCATAAGCTGATGTGGGAATGTCATCTTTGAAAAAGACAGCTTATAATCAGCCCTCTTCATCACCTCATCAGAAAGACCAAGCGAACCTCCTATTACAAAAGTAATACTGCTGTTTCCCCTGACTGCAAGATCGCTTATTTTGTCGGCAAGTTCCTCAGAAGACAGATTTTTCCCATCTATAGCAAGTGCTATTACATAGCTGTTGTCCTTTATCTTTGAAAGAATTCTCTTTCCTTCTTTGTCCTTTACCATTATCATTTCTTTTTCACTCAGTTTTTCCGAAGCCTTCTCGTCGTCAAGCTCGACTATATCCAGCTTGCAGTACTTTGAAAGCCTTTTTGAAAATTCGTCTATCCCTAGTTTCAGATATTTTTCCTTTATTTTTCCTACTCCTATAACTGTTATATTCATTAAACTCCTCCATATATTCAATCTTTTTTTATTTTATTGTAAAATTCTCCACTTATTCTATGGTGCCACTTTGTATATATCAGAAATACTGTTTCTAAGAAGTACATCTAAGTTTACATCGCTCCCTATACTCATCTGATTTTCTTTCAGTATACCCTTTGATGTTTCATAGGCAAGCTCAGGAAAGTTATTTTCTTTGCTCAGATGTGCCAGAAGTATTCTATCAGTTCCGTTTTTTATGAGATCTACACAGAATTTTCCTGCCTCGTCATTTGAAAGATGTCCCACATCTGACATAACCCTTCTTTTAAGTGCATACGAATAAGATCCCGCCATAAGCATATTCTTGTCGTAATTAGATTCCAGAACAACAAGCTTTGATCTGTACAGATTTCTTCTTACATTTTCGGTTATTATCCCTATATCCGTAGCTATAGATATTTTTTCGCTTCCTCCATTTGCACACATATTATATCCAACAGGATTTGCAGCATCGTGCTCTATTGAAAAAGGTCTTATTATTAAATCACCCAGAGAATAGTTTCTATCATTTTCAAATACTATCATATTCTCCTTTTCTATTTTTCCGAGCTTTTCTTTCATACTTCTCCATGTCTCTATATTTGCAAATATGGGTATATTGTATTTTCTGGATACTATCCCAGCTCCCTTTATATGGTCTGAGTGTTCATGTGTTATAAATATACCTCTAAGTTTTTCCGCATCTTCTCCTATATCCTTTATACCATCAGATATTCTTTTTCCACTAAGTCCCGCATCTATAAGTATATTTGTATCTTTATATCCTACAAAATGACAGTTTCCGCAACTTCCACTGCCTATTGAACAATACTTTATCATTAAATCTATCACCTCTAAAACTATATAAAAATTATTATATCATCTATTATCTTCAAAAGTAGACTATATTTTATAGCTACCCAATTTTAGCATTTGCACTACACCATAGTTTACCATATTTTCATTCTCCTGTATAATTAACAAAAGCGGTATTTAGATGATATAATTTATAGTGAGGTGATATAATGTTTTTTGTCGAAAATAACGATAGGGATTTTGGTCAGACTACTATCCCCAACGTATTTATAGATTTATTTATGCCAATGGCTGACGGGCTTTCTGTAAAGGTCTATCTACTTGGATACAAAACAGCCACTATGGCAAATCCGGACCCAAAACAGGGAAATGAATATATAGCGTCAAATCTCAATGTTCCACTTTCTGATGTGCTGAAAGCATGGGAATACTGGGAATCACAGAATATAGTAAAAATACATAGAGATGATATCGACAATCGATTCAATTTTTCTGTAGAGTTTATGAACCTTAACTATATGGATTTCAACAAAACTTCTCCTATCTCATCAGATGCAGATATGATAGTTTTAAAATCTGAAAACACGCAAAACAGAAAAATGTTCAATGAAATAAACAAAATAGTAGGAAGATATCTGGAACCGGGCGAAAAAATCTCTCTTCTTGATATAAAAGAGAAATTTAATATGAGTCCCGATATGATTGTACTTGCCTATCAGATTACAAAGGACAGAACAGGTACATCAAAGCCGGTAAAATACATAGAAAGTATACTTAGAAACTGGTATGATTCATGTTTTTATACAGTTGATGATGTAAAAAACAGCATGGCTCTTCAGAGCGAAAGATATATGATGTATAGAGCAGTATTCGATTATCTTGGCTTCAGAAGACAACCGTCAAAATCTGAAAAGGATGTTATGAATACATGGTTCGATGTTTATAATATAGACATAGAGCTTGCACTTGAAGCCTGTTCAAAATCAAAAAATATTTCAAACCCTTCGATAGCATATATAGACGGTATAATAAAAAAATGGGCTGATGCTTCCATCAGAACTATTGAAGAACTTAGAAAGTTTGAAGAAGCTGAACGGGCAGAGAAAGAAAGAGAAAAAAAAGAAAAAGATGCAAAACAGAATTCAACTAAAAAGAAAAGTTCAACTCCATCAAAGAATAACTCTTTCAAAAATTTTGATGAGACATTTACAAGATATTCTGCCGACGAATTAAACGATCTTATAAAGAAAAGTCAGAGCAGAAAGTTTAAATAGATATTGAAGGCGGTGATTGTATGAAAGAGGAAAAACTTAGAGGTATTCTGCTTAAATATCAGAATAAAAGAGATAATGACGAGTATATGCTTGAAAAAAGAAGAGCTCAGGTATATGAACAGATTCCTGAAATAAAAACAATAGATAGAGAAATAGCATTCATCGGACTAAAAATGACAAAAGCTGCACTTGAGAAAACTTCTTCAAGAGAGGAAATCGCCTTTGAATGCAGAAAAGAAATAGAAACATTATCAGAGAAAAGAAAAAGCCTTCTGATAGCAAATAATTTTCCTGAAGATTATCTGGAAATAAAATATGAATGTGAAAAATGCAAAGACACAGGATTTCTACCTGGTGGAAAGAAATGTTCATGTCTTAAGCAGGAAATTATAAATGAAGCATACAGAATGTCAAATATGACAAGAATTCTTGAAAAGGAAAACTTCGACAAATTTGATATGAATATATTTTCTGATGAGATAGATGAAAAGGAAAATAAATCTCCAAAGCAGAATATGATGGAAATTATATCTATCTGTGATTCATTCATAGCGGATTTCAAAGAGGATAACGGAGATAATCTTTTATTCTTCGGAAGTACCGGACTTGGAAAAACATATATGTGCAACTGTATAGCAAAATCACTCCTTGATCAGGGATATGTAGTCATATATCAGACTGCATTTAAAATACTTGAGATTCTTGAAAACTACAAATTCAGAAAAGAAGGCGACCACAGAATGAATGAGGAGAGTTACAGAAATCTTTTCGAATGTGATCTCCTTATAATAGATGATTTAGGAACTGAGCTCAATAACTCGTTTACTACAGGTGAGATTTTCAATATTGTAAATACCAGACTTCTGACTGGCAAAAAAACTATAATCTCTACGAACCTTTCTCCTATAAAACTGGGAGAATCATATTCTCAGAGAACTTTTTCAAGGATAATAGGAAACTTCCGACTTCTTCATTTCATAGGAAAAGACCTGAGATGGGAAAACAGACTATAAAAAATACCCGGAGTACATTCCATAATGTAAATCCGGGTATTTCTATTTATACTTGATATTTATCCTAGAGTTCTATTGATTCACCTGGTTTAAGTATTACAACTTCTGCATATTCAGCTCTTTTTTTGAATTTCAAAGGATCTGCTTCTATTACTCCGAATGTATCGTAATGCATAGGAACAGCTTTATCCGGCTTTATAAATTCACAAGCTCTTGCAGCATCCTTTACATCCATAGTAAAGTTTCCACCTATTGGAAGAAATGCCAGATCAATATGGTCATCTTCAAGAAGTTTCATATCCATAGTAAGTCCAGTATCACCTGCGTGATATATTTTTTTGCCATCTATTTCAAAAAGGAATCCACATGGATTTCCACCGTATATCATATCTTCTCCATCTTCTATACCAGAACCGTGAAGTGCAGGAGTCATTTTTAAAGTTCCAAAATCAAATGTAAATTTTCCACCTATATGCATAGAGTGTACATTCAGATTTTTCTTTGAAAGATAGTGCGCTATCTCATGATTTGCAACCACAAGCGCATTGTTTTTCTGAGCAAGAGAAACTGTATCCCCCAGATGATCTCCATGTCCATGTGTTACAAATATATGAGTAAGTCCTTCCAACATTTCATCACTGTATTTGCATATCGGATTACCTGTTATAAAAGGGTCTACTATACCTTTAAACTCTCCATTTTCAATAAGTACCACAGAATGTCCTAAAAAAGTTATCTTCATAATCAACACCTCACTGTCTTTTATTTTATATACATTTTATAAAGATTGTATGTTAAATCATCAAAACACACAAGTATTATTTTTTCTACCCTATTTTTATCGTATTTATTCAGGGTTTCACAAAGAACATCCGATACAACTTTTGCCGCTTTTTCAGGTGGATATCCGTATACTCCTGTACTTATAGCCGGAAAAGCTATACTTTTAAGATTATTCTCTACGGCAAGTTCTATCGATCTTCTGTAGCAGCTTTTAAGAAGTTTTTCCTCATTTCTGTCGCCACCATGCCATATCGGACCTACTGTATGTATTACATATCTGGCAGGTAGATTATATCCTTTTGTTATTTTTGCATCTCCTGTCATACATCCACCAAGAGTTCTGCATTCCTCTAAAAGTTCTTTCCCTGCAGCTCTGTGAATAGCTCCATCTACTCCACCACCTCCAAGAAGAGATGTGTTTGCCGCATTTACTATTGCATCCACATCGAGCTTTGTTATATCGCCTTTTATTATTTCAACTCTGTCCATAGAATAATCCCCTCCCATAATGTTTTATATATCTATATTCAACGTTGATACCATCCTTTCCTTTGTAGGAAATAATTGAAAACTTATATACTTACTTTTGAAATTGCATTTCGCGCCATTTTAACTGCATTTCAGGCCATATCTATTGAACGAACATATTTACAATGGTATTTTAAGGTCAAAGACATCAATATATTTTGAAAGGGGTTTTTAATATGAAAACACTTATAGTAAGCAATCTGAAAAAATACTACGGTAAGGGAGATACTACAGTAAAAGCTGTAGACGGTATAGATCTTCAAATAGAAACAGGTAAATTCACTTCTATAATAGGTACATCCGGTTCTGGTAAAAGTACACTTCTTCACTGTATGGCAGGTCTTGATAAACCTACAGATGGAGTTGTAATGCTTGGAGACAAAAATCTATACGACCTTAGCGACAATGAACTTTCAAAGATAAGAAGACAGGAGTTTGGATTTATATTCCAGAGCTTCAACCTTATCCCTGTCATAAATGTTTACGACAACATCGCTTTACCTATACTTCTTGACGGTAAGAAGCCGGATAAAATATACATCGACAGTATAGTAAAGGCAATCGGTCTTGAAGAACAGGTGAAAAAGTTCCCAAATGAGCTTTCCGGTGGACAGCAGCAGAGGGTTGCAATAGCAAGAGCACTTGCAAACAGACCATCTGTAATATTTGCCGATGAGCCAACAGGAAACCTTGACTCAAAAACTACTGAAGAAGTTATGGAAATACTGAAAAATACAGTAAAAGACTTCGGCCGGACACTTGTAATGATAACTCACAACCAGGAAATAGCCGAAACTGCAGATAGAATAATAACTATAAGCGATGGTAAAATCATAAACGATACTGATAAAAACAATTAATCAAAATAAACGATTTTTATTTGCATATAGAGAGGTGAACATATTATGTTCAAAGACAAGAAGATATTAACTCCAAAGAAAATAGTTTTGTCGATTGTATTATTAGTATTTTTAGCGACCTGTATAATATTTAAACCTGTTAAACTAGATAATATGTTCATGTACCCACAATTTGAGGAAGATGACATTTTGGCAGTCAACAGATTTTCCTATAAATTTTCCGATATCAAAAGGGGAGATATAGTATATGTAAAACTTCCCAATTCCAATAGATACGATATAAGAAGAATTGTAGGACTTCCTGGAGAACATCTGAAAATAGAAAATGGACATATTTATATAAATGGCAAAAAACGGAATGAAGATTATCTGATATACGATACAAACGGAGATCTGGATAATACAGTCCCAGATGGAAAATTCTTCATATTTGGCGATAATCGCCCTATAGACGATGTAGAAACAGACTACTTCATCTCTTCAGAAAATATCATAGGAAAAGTTTCATTCAGAATTTATCCTTTAAAATAATTTTTCCTCCTGACCCCCGTTTAATCGGGGGTTTTTCAATCAATATAAAAAGAGCCCTGTATATACAAGGCTCTGTGGTGTGATACTATAATTTTGAGTAATATTCTACCACTAGGATTTCATTTATCTCTATTGGTATTTCATTTCTTTCAGGCTTTCTAATAAGCGTTCCAGAGAAGTTTTCCATATTTTTTTCAAGATATGGATATACATCGAGTGATCCGTTTTCAAAATTCTTTCTGAACATTTCATTGGACTGTGATTTTTCTCTAAGAGAAACAACATCTCCTATAGATACACCATATGAAGGTCTATCAACTTTCTTTCCGTTTACAAGTATGTGCCCATGCACAACCATCTGTCTTGCCTGTCTTATCGACGAAGCTATCCCAAGTCTGTACACTATATTATCTAATCTGCATTCAAGAAGCTGTACAAGTACTGTCCCTGTAGAATCCTTTGATTTTTCAGCCCTGTGCACATAGTTTGCAAACTGCTTTTCAAGTACACCATAATATGCTTTTAGTCTCTGTTTTTCAAGAAGCTGTAACCCATACGGTGAAAGTTTTTTATCAGCTCTTGAAGTTCCTCTACCTGCTCTGTCCATCGCCTTTGGATGTCCACATACATTCAGTCCAAGTCTTCTGCACTGTTTGAATCTTGGTCCCATCATCTTTGCCATTTTATCTATTCTCCTTAAAAATTAAATTTGCCGCGATAATTTTTAAGCCTGAATATAATATAGCATACGCTCGATTAATTGTAAATGATTTTCACTTTCTTTTGTTGATTTTATTTCTCATTAATTTACATATTAAATAATATAAAAAAAGAGAACCGCGTAGCGGTTCTCGGATCAAGAAGTGTGTAATTTTAATCGGCGCAAATACTAAAGGCATTTTTATTTTATCCCCTGCAGACAAGGGGGTATTTGTCTGACCTGAATTAAATATAACACATTCTCGATTAACTGTAAATGATTTTCATTATTATTTTATTGATTATATTTCTCACTTCTGCTATTTTGCATCTATGGCCTCATGTACCATCTGTATCATATCATCCTCTGAGATGGATAAATCCATTCCGTATAATGAGTAATATACTCCCCCTTTTTCCCAAGAAATATGTTTAAACTTCTGTATTTCAACTTCACTTGTTCCATAACTGAATATATATTTACCAGATTTTTCATCTTTCTTATCCTGTTCTGTCATCTCATAGTCTGCTGGTACAAATTTATACATATCCTCTGAATAGAATATATCTGTTCCCTTATATGAATCAACAGGGTTTGATATCTGATCTGTTCCTATTTTCTTTGCAGATGATTCAAGCGTTACTACTTCATTTCCTTTTTTATAATCAAATATTACATTCTTTGCTTTATCTACTGAGTTTCCATTATCATCAAGTCCTTCTGTGTCCTCCTTGTAGGCTTTATCAAATTTAAAACCATTGCTGAAACTTTCAAGAAGTACAGGTTTAAAACTAAAATCTTTCATTATCTGATCTTCTGTTGGAAGTTCTTCATAAAAAGCTATATTACTTGAATTTCCAACTATACTTGTTATATTCTGTGCTGCAAAAACTGTTGTCCCAACTACCATAATTGCTGCTGCTATTAATATTCCTCTTTTTCTGAATCTGAATTTCATACTATGCTCCTCCTCTTCAGGTAAACTATCAAGAGTCATTCTAACTGTATCCTTGAAACTCTCTGGAGTTTCAGGAAATATATCCTTTGAATATTTTTTATTCATAACACACCTCCATACTTCCAAGCTCAATCTTTAGAAGATTTCTTCCTTTTGATAATCTGCTTTTAACTGTTCCTGATGGTATTTTAAGAATATCTGCTGTTTCATCAACTGAATATCCTTCTATATAATGAAGAAGAAGTGTTATTCTTATCTTATCTGGGAGTTTTGAAACTGCAAGATAAAGGTCTGAGTAATCTTCTTTTTTCTCTGATGCGGTATTTTCAAAATACTCATCATAAGACACCTCTTTTTTCTGCTTTTTCTTTATACTGTAACATTCATTTATAAGAATTCTTATAAGCCATGTTTTAAAATATTTATCTTCCCTAAGTGTATTTTTCTTTCTGAAAGCTTTTAATATTGCAGATGATACGGCATCTTCACAGTCCCGGTCATTGATAAGTATGGATTTTGACACTCTGTATAATGTATCTTCTGACCGGATTACCTTTTGTTTAAATACTTCTGTGTTCAATTCATACATCATCCTTTCATGTCTATATAGTACTATATTTTCTTTTCATCTATTAGATGATTTAACTGTCTGAAAGGTTCACTTAAAATAAAATATTTTCTCAAAAAATTTAAAGGGAATTTTCATAAGCTAAATGCTCACAAAAATTCCCTTTTATAAATTTAAGGTGGTTTTACTTGGTTGCTGATTTTCTTCTCGATTTATCTAATCGTATAAAATCAGATTTCAGTAGATACACGGTATTTATAATAGCCAATCCTACTGCATACAATGTATTTACATAATTTCTTTCATATGCTGTATGTTTAGATATAACCTGTTTATTTTCAGAAATACTTCTGCTTAGAATAGATCTAGATATAAAATGTTCCGCGTAAAACTCTATATTATCTATACTATTCTTACTTATATCTTTATCATAATCAACATATATATTATTATATGTACTATCGCCAATCATTGTATCTACATTCCTGTCAGAAACAATTATTTCCGGCTTTGAATCCCTTATCCGATTGCCTTCTTTCCCCCAAGTTTCGTTCAAAACTGCACATACTCTTACAGGTATAGTTCTCTTTTCAATCTTATTTCCACTCAGGTGATTTACAGATATATTTATAATATCTCCTACTTTAATCTGATTATATGCTTTACTGTATTTATTTGTATATTTATCATAAACATAGTTGTATAAAGCTACATTTACATATTTTCCTATATCTTTCAGTTCATCTGGATTTCCATCTTCAACAGAAGAACTTATTTTTTCCGAAATAGCTACATTATCTATGAATCTAATATGATTTATATACTCTGTCATTCCTTTTCTATCTATTCCCATAATACGTTTAAAATCTTCGCTAGTAGATTCACTATCAACAGTTATACCCGCTGTTTTTAGATACTGCTTATCCACTGTCCCTACATTTTTGTATTTATTCAATGTATCTACATCTATTATCTCTGTTTTAAATCTGTCTATATCGCTATTAAGCGGAGTATTTATTTCAAGATCATGGATATACTCTATATCAGAAGAACTATAGTCCATCTTTTGAGGTATTCCTATTACTGTATATGTAACTATATATATACTCATAATAACAGATATAATATTCATCACCTTTGAATAAACCCTCGACTTTTCTGATGTCATTTTTATCGCCAATGAAGTTCCAGCTGCAACAGATACTACAGATACAAGCACAACATACATAATAGTATTTATATGTATATATAGAGTATCATTTGCTATATTTTTAATCCGTTCATCCCTCAATACAATAAGAGAAAGTTTTGAGACTGCTGCCCCAAAAATAATTCCCAGAACAGTTCCATATATACCTATCATAGCCGATTTTTTTATTATATATGATTTTATATCGTTTATTTCTTCTTTTTCTACAACTTTTCTCCATGCAGAACTTATAATATTGCATATTACAAATATTACTGCAGCTGCAAGTATAACATTTTCTGTACGCAATACGTTTCCTACTGCATTTTCAGTAGTTTTCATCCGATTTATACTGTATTTTTCAGGATATATAGAATCCTGCCCTATGTTGTATTTTTTTGCTGTATTGTATATATTGTCTATCAACTCTTTTGATGTAAATTTTTCTCCGCCTTTGAATTTAACAAGTAAATCATAACTTACGGCTTCATCTGGAATAATTGTATTTCCATCAAAGTTTCCATATATATAACTCGTCCGTCTGATATTATTCCGACCTACATCCACCTGATTTATTATATCTTTATCGTAGTATTTTCTCTTTACAAGACCTACAATCTCAAATTTTTTCATATCGGAATACACCTTTTGTTCCCCATTCTCAGACATATAATTTTTTCTGAGTTCAAAGTTTACAGTTTTTCCTATTGGATTCTCTCCAAGTCCAAGATTTATTATTGTGTCATAATCAACTACTATCTCATTATTATTTTTTGGAAGCCTACCCTCTAAAACTCTACCTTTCTCCTCAAAATAGGATTTCTTTTCTTTATCATCATATCCATTTATAGATTTGAGTTCACTGCTCATACCAGTTCTTGTGTTTATAAGCTTTCCAAGATTCTGGACATTATCCGAGCTATATATATTAGCGTCGTTTTTTACGGATGTCATTTTTTCTTTTTCTATATCTACGTATTCTGTATCGTAATCTCCAAATATATTGTTATACACATCAGCTCTTCCTGCAAGATGCGAAATTTGTATAGTGTTTACAGAAAATAGAAATCCTGATGCAATAACAACAACTATAAGCATTATAAGAAAACTTTTGTTTTTTATGCTGTCTTTTTTATTTATATTTTTCATGTCGATGTCTCCTTTCAGACAATGTAATTAACTGTGTTTATGCTTTTATAATATCAATATAAAAGTATAAAGCAATAGATATTGCCTGAACGACACCTAAAACGGTATGAATAACATATATATTAATTTTTACATAAAAAAAGAGACTATCTTTCGATAATCTCTATATACTGGAGCTGGTGATAGGACTCGAACCTACAACCTGCTGATTACAAGTCAGCTGCTCTACCAATTGAGCCACACCAGCGAGTTCTGTTTTATGGTGGGGTTAACAGGGCTCGAACCTGTGACCCCCTGCTTGTAAGGCAGATGCTCTCCCAGCTGAGCTATAACCCCACTGTAAATGGTGACCCGTAGGGGAATCGAACCCCTGTTACCACCGTGAAAGGGTGGTGTCTTAACCGCTTGACCAACGGGCCAGAGATGGTGATCTATCCGCGGCTCGAACGCGGGACACCTTGATTAAAAGTCAAGTGCTCTACCGACTGAGCTAATAGACCATCTTCTGCTGTGGCTCTCTCAGCCACAAGTAATATTATATACAGAATGCTATTCCTCGTCAACACTTTTTTGCATAAATTTATTCAATTTTTTTATTCAAACTTATCAATATTTATCCACATTAATTCTGTGTATACTGTTGATAAGTTTTTGTTTATTTTTCAACATTCTTTTATATTTGTGCAAAAAAATCCACAGAATAAGGTGTTTTGAACCTATGTTCTGTGGATTAAATTTATATTTCTTTAATTTTATCACCGAATCTCTGTACAGCTCCCATCCATACAAGTTCCACAGATCCGGTTTCTCCATGTCTGTTTTTTGCAATTATTATTTCTGCTATATCCTTTTTTTCCGAGTCTGAATGATAGTACTCATCCCTATATAGAAACATTACTATGTCGGCATCCTGCTCTATCGCCCCAGAGTCTCTCAAATCCGAAAGTACAGGTCTGTGATCTGCTCTCTGCTCCGGACTTCTTGAAAGCTGAGAAAGTGCAACTACAGGGCAGTCAAGTTCTTTTGCAAGTATCTTTAGTGATCTTGAAATTTTTGATATTTCCTGCTGTCTACTCTCACTTCTGCCTTCTGATTCCATAAGCTGAAGATAGTCTATAAGTACCAGATCCAGTCCATTTTCTATTTTCAGTTTTCTACACTTTGATCTGAGTTCACTTATATTTATGCCTGGAGTATCATCTATGAATATTTTAGCATCTGACATAACAGCCATTGCATTTATAATTCTAGGCCAATCGGCATCTCCAAGAGTTCCTGTTTTCATTTTTTTAAGCTCTACATTCGACTGAGCTGATATCATACGCTGTGCAAGCTGCTCCTTTGACATTTCCAAACTGAATACAGCCACAGATGCATTTCCCTTAAGTGCGGCATTCTGAACAAGGTTAAGAGCAAATGCTGTTTTTCCCATCGCAGGTCTCGCCGCTATAAGTATAAGGTCTGTTTTCTGAAGTCCGTTTATCTTCTTGTTCAGATCCTTAAATCCTGTTGTAACACCTGTAAAATCGCTTCTATTTGTATAAAGAGATTCTATACTTTCATAGGTATCCATAAGAACCCGATCTATTCTTTTGAAATCATCGCTTGTTCTTTCCTGGGATATATCGAATATTTTCTTCTCGGCCTGTTCAAGAACATTCCGGGCTTTTCCTCCACTTTCATATCCCATATTTATTATATCGTTTGACGCTTTTATAAGCTGTCTAAGTACTGATTTTTCCTTTACAATGTCAGCATAATATTTTACATTCGATGTTGTAGGAACTATTGTTGAAAGACTTGTAAGGTAGCTTATTCCACCTATGTCGTCAAGATATCCTCTGCTTCTCAGTTCGTCTGTAAGAGTAACCATATCTATCGGCTCGTTTTTATTGCTCAGAGTAAGCATACTTTCGTATATTATTCTATGAGCATCTTTGTAGAAATCTCCCGGTCTTATTGTTTCTGCCACTGTTATCATAGCATCCTTATCAAGAAGTACAGATCCAAGTATAGACTGTTCAGATTCGACACTATGAGGTGGCACCCTTCTTATTTCTGACATATCATCACCTGATATTATTTATTTTTTTCTTTTACATCCACTCTTATATTTGTAGTTACTTTAGGATGTATTTTTATTTCGACTCTTCTTGATCCAAGAGTTCTTATAGGCTCATCAAGAAGTATTTTTCTTTTGTCAACTTCTATACCTTTCTGTTTTTTAAGCTGTTCTGCTATATCTTTTGATGTTATAGAACCAAATACTCTTCCGCCTTCACCGGCTTTAGTGTATATTTCTATATTTATTTCCTCCATCTGTTTTCCAAGAAGAACTGCTTCATCATATTCTTTCTTTGCATGGAATTCCTGTGATTTTTTCTTTTCATTAAGTTCTTTTACAGCATTTGTATCTGCCTGTATAGCCATTTTTTTAGGGAAAAGGAAGTTTCTTGCGTATCCATCACTTACTTCTTTCATTTCTCCTTTTTTACCTGTTCCTTTTACGTCTTTTAATAGTATTACTTTCATCTATTTTTCCTCCTTCTGATTCTCTTCTTCAAGATACTTTTCTATTATTTCATGTACCATTTTATAAGCCTTCTGTAATGATACATTTTTAAGCTGTGCACCGGCTATGTCTATATGACCTCCGCCTCCAAGTTTTTCCATCATTACATGAACATTTATATCCCCAAGGGATCTGGCACTTATAAATATTTTTCCTTCTTTCTGTCCAAGTACAAAAGACGCATCCACATCTCTTATACTTAGAAGTTCGTCAGCGGCTTTCGCTATTATTATATTTACATTATCTATCTCAGATGTAGTATATCCTATACATATTCTGTTGTTTATTATCTTTGTATTCTGTATTATTTCCGCTTTTACTATAAAGTCACTTATATCTGAATTAAACAGTTTTTTGACCTCTATTGTATCTGCACCAATTCTTCTAAGGAATGATGCTGCCTCAAATGTTCTTACTCCTGTCTTGAATGCAAAGTTCTTTGTATCAAGACATATTCCCGCAAGAAGTCCATCTGCTGTCAGTTTGTTTATTTTTATATCCTGATCCATATATTGTATAAGTTCTGTTACCATTTCACTGGTAGATGATACATATATTTCGTGGAATAATAAAACTGTATCGCTTATAAATTCAACACCTCTTCGATGGTGGTCTATTACAACTATTTTTTCTGATATATCCAGAAGTTCCGGACACTCAGTAAAGCTTGGTCTATGTGTATCCAGAACAACTACAAGAGTATCTTTTTTACACAGTTCTATTGCATCTGAATGATTTATAAATATTCCTTTATAGTATTCATTTTTTCTGACCTTATTTCCAAATATATCTATCGCTTCATTTATACTGCTAAGAACTATATT
This sequence comes from Peptacetobacter hominis, assembly GCF_006861675.1. GTDB lineage: Bacteria > Bacillota > Clostridia > Peptostreptococcales > Peptostreptococcaceae > Peptacetobacter > Peptacetobacter hominis. The sequence continues at coordinate 66,536 of NZ_SGJB01000009.1, forward strand.
TGCTTTCTTGTCACATGATTTACATATATCATAAATTCCGACAGCTGCCCCCATTGCATCCATATCCGGGTATCTATGCCCCATTATAAGTATATGTTCACTCTGCATTATTATTTCTCTAAGTGCATGACCTATCAGCCTTGATTTTACCTTTGTTTTCTTTTCTATTGCCTTTGACTTTCCTCCATAGAATGCGAAGTTGTCATTTGTTTTTACTACAACCTGATCTCCACCTCTTCCAAGGGCAAGATCAAGCGCACCTGTAGCCATTTTAAAATTATCAGCTACAGTTTCTCCTTCTACACCTATACCGAAACTTATAGTTACAGGAAGGCTGTTTCCTCTGTTTATATTTCTTATTCTATCCAGTATTTCAAACTTTTCTGATTCAAGTTTTTTTAGTTCTTTTCTCGTCATAACGATAAAGAATCTACCGCCAGATATTCTTTTAAGTGCTGCTTTTGACGTAGTTTCCAGCTCTGACAGAGTCCTTTCTATGTCCATTGTCAGAAGTGATCTGTTTTCCTCCCGTGCACTTTTTAAAACTTCATCATATCCATCTACTTCTATAATTCCTATTACATTTTTATTGTCGAGATACTGCTTTCTCATCTTTCTATACTCTGTTCTATCTATCATATAGAGTATCATCATATAATCTGAGCTCGAATCTTCTCCATTTTTTATAACCTTGTATATTACTGTATACTGTCTTCCATTGTGTACTATATCAGTATACATTTCCTTACCTTCATTAAGATCCTTGTCCAGTTCTATATCTTCAAAAATTTCATCTATATCCTCATTTAGAAGACTTCTTTTACCGGCTATTTCTGAGAACAATTCATTATACATGAATATCTTTCCGTTGAATTTTATTACACATATTGGTATGGGCCGGCTTTCTATAGTTTTCTTTGATGTTTCGTCCATTTTTATAGACAGGCTTTCTATATATTCATTCCACTCGTACGTTCTGGCTTCATTTACTCTTAAAGCTCTATAAAGTACAACTCCAAGAAGGCACATAAATATTATTGCAGCTACAGGATTATATGTCGATAAAACTACACCCTGAACGATGACTAAAAGTGTATATAGCCCGTATTCCTGGACATTTTTTTTCATTTTAGGTTTTATCTCCATCGCTATCCTCCTATATAAACTTTCTCGTATCTGACTTTAGCATTCTGAAGTCCATAAAGCTATCCAGAATACCTATTATTGCCATAAGAACCATTCCTCCTATTGCTGTCAGAAACGCAAGTATTCCTATCGGTAGTATTACAGATGATTTTCCCTTCTGTTCAGCTGATTTCATTATAAAAAATATACATACAGATATTCCCTGTATTATAAACAGCATATCAAATATCATCTGCATATTGAAAAGTATTACATTTCCCATTATATTGCTGCTTATTTCACCTGCTATAAATACAAGTATAAACGATATTCCCACATAGATTATAGGATTTCCCGGTAAATAGAATTCTCTTATTTTACTTCCATTTATATTGTCTGAACCCTTTCTTTTCATAATAGACGTACTTATATAGTAGGTTGTCATGGAATAGAATATTCCCTGTACAAATATAAGTGTTACAATCATATTTCTGACTATATTTTCTATATTTCCAGGTATAATGGAGTTCAGCTGTTTCATATTTTCCTGTGGTATATTACTGTATTGAGCTGTTATATTCTTCTGTACAGAATTTATAAAATCCCATAGCACATCTACGTTGAGCATATACTTTGATATTATCCCGTACGCTATTACTCCAACCATATAAAGTGTTATCCCAAAGAATACAGGATTTCCAATACTCTTTGATTTTTCTTCCGACGTTTCCGCCACAATTCTCCCGAATATTACCGACGGCAGTATATATATTATATACGACCTTATTGCATATGTATTATCCGTAAACAGCATCAGTGCTATAAATGACAATATTAAAAGCGACCATGGATTTCTTTTTTTCGATTCCATAGATGCCATAGCAAATGGTACACATATTACTGCAAATGATATCATTCCAACTATAGGAATATAAAAAGGTAGCAGTGATAGAATTATCGCAAAAACAGGAAGAGCTGATATATTTCTTTTGTTATCTTTTTCAGATTTTATCATCTTTTCACTCCTGTCATTTTACATATAAGATTAATATATTTACTGTTTCAGTTATAACATACCTAATATTAATATTATATCACAAAAGAATATATATTAAAGTCTTATATAATTGCATGTATACTGCAAGCTTTATAACATATGAAAAAAATCCTATCAGCAAAGCTGATAGGATTTAATCCGTTATTATTTACTAGTCTAATGTGTAAGGTAAAAGTGCTATATTTCTAGCTCTTTTTATTGCTTTAGTTAATTCTCTCTGATGTTTAGCACATGTTCCTGATATTCTTCTTGGTAATATTTTACCTCTTTCAGTTACATATCTCTGTAATCTCTGAGTATCTTTGTAATCTATTTTAGCGTTTTTATCAGCGCAGAACTGACAAACTCTTTTTTTCTTACGTCTTCTTTTGTTCATCATGACCAATTTCCCTCCTTTTTATTAAAATGGTATATCGTCATCGTCCACAGCTCCGAAACCATTTGGGTCCAAATCTGGAGACGGACCACCAGGTTCAAAGGCTGGTTCATTCTGATTATTGAAATTATTGTTGCTGTATCCTCCGTCGAATCCTCCCATTCCAGAAGTTTCAACTGATTTTCTGCTTTCAAGAGCATCAACCTGTCTACAGCTTACTTTTGTAAAGTTTTTCCATTCGCCTGACTGTGTCTGATAGTTGTCGACTCTTATCTGTCCCTGACATGCTACAAGTCTTCCTTTTGAAAGGTAATTAGCGCAGAATTCTGCAGCTTTTCCCATCACTTCTATCGGAATAAAGTCAGCTTCTCTTGTGCCGTCTCTTTTTGTAAAATCTCTGTTTACAGCAAGAGTGAATGTGGCAACTGGTGTTCCTGTTCCTGGAATATATCTTAATTCCGGATCTTTAGTAAGTCTTCCGACTAATGCTACCTGATTCATTAAAACACCACCTATTAAAATAAGACTTTATTATGCACAAGCAACTATTATGTGTCTTATTACGTTTTCGTTTATTTTTAAGTTTCTGTCTAACTCTTTTGGAAGTTCAACAGAAGCTTTGAAGTTAACTAATGTATAGTAACCTTCAGTAAATTTAGCTATTGGGTAAGCTAGTTTTCTGTTACCCCAAGCATCTACTTTAGATACTTCTCCACCATTAGCTTCTATTATTTCCTTTATTCTGTTCTGTACAGCCTCTCTAGACTCCTCATCTAGTACAGGTTTAACAACGTAAACTAATTCGTAATCTCTCACTACAATTCACCTCCCTTTGGACTTAACGGCTCTGATATTGTATCAGAGCAGAGAAATGAGAACTTAAATTCTCATACTTGTATATATTACCATAGATAACTTATAAGGTCAATATTTTATTTCATAAAAGCTGATCTTTGTGATTGATTAAAAAAGGGGATGCATTACGCATCCCCTATGATTTCTTATATTTATTATTTTTCAAGTTCAGCTCTTAAAACTTCACCCATTCTCTTGATACCTTCAACTATCTTGTCTTCTGGCATGTTAGAGTAGTTTAATCTACAGCAGTTGTAAACTCCACCATTAGGGAAGAAAGAATCTCCTGGAACGTATGCAACGTTCTTTTCAAGACATTTCTGAGCCATTTCAGAAGCATTTACGTTTTCTGGAAGTATTACCCAAGTGAATAGACCACCCTGTGGATGAGTGAATTTAACACAATCTGGGAATTCTTCTTCCATAGTTTTTAACATTAAGTCTCTACGTTTAACATAGCAAGCTTTTATGTTTTCAACGTGAGCATCTAGGTCATACATTTCTATGAATTTGTTTACTTCCATCTGAGATATTGTAGATGCCTGTAAGTCTGCTCCCTGTTTACATATATTGTATTTAGTTAATATTTCAGGAGCTGCACAAGTCCATCCTAATCTGTATCCTGGGCAGAATATTTTAGAGAATGTTCCAAGGAATATAACAAGTCCCTTAGTGTCAAGAGATTTTAATGATGGAAGGAATTCACCTTCGAATCTTAATTCTCCATATGGGTTATCCTCTATTACAGGTATTTCATATTTATTTATGATTTCCATGAATTTCTGTCTTCTTTCCATAGGCCAAGTTCTTCCTGATGGGTTCTGGAAATCTGGTATAACATATATCATTTTAACTCTGTCGTTTTCCTCTAAAACTTTTTCAAGTTCTTCCATTATCATACCATTTTCATCAGTTGGTATTTCTATGAATTTTGGCTGATATGATTTGAATGCGTTTAAAGCTCCCATGTATGATGGGCTTTCACATAATACTATATCGCCTTCATCTAAGAAAACTTTTCCTGAGAAATCAAGTCCCTGCTGAGATCCACTTGTTATAAGTATATCGTCTGCAGTTACATTAGTTTTAAGTTTTCTGTTCATTCTTTCTGCTATTTTTTCTCTTAATGGTTTATATCCTTCAGTTGTTGTATACTGTAAAGCTATTTTACCCTGTTCTTCAAGAACTGCAACAGAAACTTTTTTCATTTCTTCAACTGGGAATAATTCCGGAGCTGGCATACCGCCGGCAAATGATATTACTTCCGGTCTAGCTGTTAATTTTAATAATTCACGTATTGCTGATCCCTCTAAGTTGTCTAATCTTTTTGCAAATTTTACTGCCATAATAAAGCACCCCCATGAAAATGTTTATTTCAATTATTTGACTTGCAATTATATTATATCAGAATTTCCTTAAATAATACATGCTATTTAGGATTTTTGAATGTTATTTTTGTATCACAAAATCACAAATATTGTATACAATTTACTTAGCTGAAATATGTTTTCTGACTCTTTTTTCAAAGGTTTCTCTATCGAGCATTATTATTCTTCCGCATCCGACGCATTTTATCTTTATATCCATACCTGTCCTTATAATTTCAAATTCCTTGCATCCACAGGCATGCTGTTTTTTCAGCTCGACTCTGTCTCCTACTTGAAGCTGCATCGGCATACAAAACACCTCCTAGTTTATCTCATGAGCGACCTTTGTTCCGTCCTCATGCTTTGATATACAGAATATACCTCTGTATTCTATTTTATTTTCGGCCAATATTGTTTTTATTTTATCCATATCGTCTTTTTCAAATCTTATAGATATACCACAGCTAGCTGTAACTTCCCTCGGCGTTGGAAGTGTTGTCGCCTTTAACCCATCCTCTATTATCAGTTTTTCTGACTTTATCGCATGATGAGTTGAATTGAATGAAACAATATACATATTTTCCAAATTTATAACCCCTTTCAAACATCAGGCTTATAACTTTTGTATAATAATTTCTCAAATAAACTTTTCCTTTGTCGCCAGAATAATTATCAGAAAAGTATCTATATTCAGTATTATACAACTTTTTTACCTGATTGAAAATATTTTAAACTAAGTATATGATAATTTTTTCTTATTTTCAATATAAAATAAAATGCATTCATATCAGAATCAGATATGAATGCATCCGTATAGACTATCCTATTGTTATAGTATTTGACGCACCTTTAAGTGTTTCAACTATATCGTACATATTACTTACTGTACCTGCTTTAAGCTGGTCTTTAAGTCCGTAGTAGTCAAGGCATGTTCCACAAGAAAGTATTTCTACTCCTGCCTCTTCCAGTTTTTTAAGATTTTCTACTGTAGCTTCATTTTCTGTAGATAGAGTAACTCCTCCATTTACAAGTATAACAGCCTTCGGATATGGTTTTGTTTCTGTAAGTGTATAAACAAATCCTTTTATAAGAACTTTTCCAAGTTCATCGTTTCCAGATCCCATTCTATCTGATGATATAAATACAACCTGATCTGATATATCGCTGTTTTCATTTGTGCAGTCATCATCTGATGCTTCACCTTTTATTATTTTTACATCTATTTCTCCGTCTTCTTCTCTTATAACTTCAGCATCACAGTGAAGTGATTTTGCAAGTTTAAGAAGATTCTCTTTTGCTGTTGTGTTATCAACTGTTGTAACAACAACACCTTCTGATATTTTTTCAAGTTCTTTTTTTGTGTTTATTACTGGTTTTGGACAAGCAAGTCCTCTTGCATCAACTTTTATCATAGATAATCATCTCCATATTCATTTTTACTTTCCATATTCATTTTATCATACGCCATATTTGACGATTATAGTTTTTTTCTATTGTAATATAATTATTATCGATATACTTTTGTAAACTTTTATATAAATCATCTTCAAAAAGATTACAATTTTGATATACTAATATTACCTTTAAAAGGGTATAATATTAGTATATAATAGATGTCTACAAAGGAGGTCATCAATATGAAAAACAAAAAACTTTTAGCGCTGTTGGCTGCTTTATCGCTATCTCTTTCATTTGCTGGATGCCAGAAAGCTATAAGCGAAGAAAACAGCTCTGCCACTTCTCAAAAGGAATCAGTTAAAGAAGATAATACCAATGATGATAAAGATAAAACTTCTGATAAAGAAGATGCCGATTCTGACGACAGCTCAGAAAAACAGGAGGAAGCGTCTATATACACATATGATATAGACAGCGATAAACTTGTTGAAAATACTGTAAAACTTGACAAAGTAACACCAGAAAATCTTTTTGCAGAACTTCAGAAACTTGATGTAATTTCAAAAGATGCAAAACTTAATAGTTACGATATAAGTGAAGCAGATGGAATTCCAACAGGTTTTCTTGATGTAAGCAGTGAGTTTGTAAATTCAAATCTTGGAAGTTCAGCTGAATCTCTTATGCTTGATGCAGTTGTAAAAACTATGATTGAAAATACTGATGCAGAACAGATACTTCTTACAGTTGATGGTGGGGACTATGAAAGTGGACATATCCATCTTGGAGCAGGAGATTTCCTTACTGTAAAAGATGGAGACGATTCTTCTGACGATGCAACATCTTCTGATGAACAGTCTGATGAAGCAGATACTGTTGAATAGTTAATTAAATACCAAAACACCGCTTATTAAAGCGGTGTTTTTTATTATATGATTTTTAATCTGTTATCATCGATATAATTGCCTCAAGATCTTCCTCACTGTAGTACTCTATTTCTATTTTTCCACTTTTTCTACCTCTGGTTATATTTACCTTTGTTCCTAATATATTTCTGAGGTTTTCTTCTGCCTCCATTATGAACAGGTCTTTTTCATATACCGGTTTTTCTTTCTTTTTTTTCGGCTTTTCAGACATATTTTCAACAATGGAATCAAGCTCTCTTACTGACAACTTATCTCTTAGAATTTTATTTGCAAGTTTTGTCTGAAGTTCAGGGTCTTCTACCTTGAGAAGAATCTTCCCGTGTCCCGGCGTTATTTTCTCATTGTCCAAAAGCTCTATTACTTCTTCATTTAAATTCAGAAGTCTCATTGAATTTGTTATATATGGCCTGCTTTTTCCCATCATTTCAGAAAGCTTTGACTGCGTAATTTTATATACATCTATAAGCCTTTTATATGCTCTTGCCTCTTCAATAGGTGTCAGATTTTCCCTCTGAAGATTTTCTATTATCGCCAGTCTTTCCACTTCCTCATAACTTATATCCTTTACTATAGCCGGTATTTTTTTCATTCCTATAAGTCTGCACGCTGTATATCTTCTCTCTCCTGCTACTATCATGTAATTATCATTGCTGTCTTTTTTTAGGATTATAGGTTGAAGAAGTCCGTATTTTTCTATGGAGTCCGCAAGCTCCTCTATTTTTTCCTTATCAAAGTTTTTTCTGGGCTGATTTTTATTCGGATATATCCTGAATATATCTATTTCTGTTATTTTATCTGAAGACAATTTTTCCATATTTCTCTCCCCATTTCAGAAAAGGCATAGAAATAATATTTCTATGCCTTTTTATCTATTTTCTTTTTGGTATTCTCACTGTTACTTCTACATAGTCGTCTTTTTCAACTTCTTTATATTTTGCATCTATTCCTGTATTTTGAATCATATCATATGCCTGTTTGATGGTATTCAGATATATTCTCATATCTATCATAGCCTTTATATTTCTTTTTTTCTCCGGTTTTTTAGGATTTTCCATACCAGACACTATTTCTTTTATAAGGGTTTCTGTTCTTTTTACAGTTAGTTCATTTTTTGCTACCTTGTCTATTACCTCAAACATCAGCTCTTCATTAGGAAGTTTCAGAAGAGCTCTTGTATGTCTTTCTGTAAGACCTTTTTCAACAGCTGACTTTCTTACTTCTTCAGGAAGTTTTAGAAGTCTTATTTTGTTTGCTATTGTAGACTGGCTCTTTCCAAGTTTTTCAGCAAGCTGCTGCTGAGTAAATCCATGTTCCCTCAGAAGATTTCTATATCCTACTGCCTCTTCCATATAATCAAGATCTTCTCTCTGAAGATTTTCAAGAAGTGCAAGAACCGCAGAAGCATTGTCATCTATATTGTTGTTTACTATTACCGGAACTGTTTTAAGCCCAGCAAGTTTTGATGCTCTAAATCTTCTTTCCCCTGCTACTATTTCATATAAATCTCCCTTTTCTCTTACCATTATCGGCTGTATAACACCATGCATCTTTATGGATTCACTAAGTTCATTTAAAAGCTCATCAGAAAAATGCATTCTCGGCTGATATGGATTTGGAATTATTTTTTCCACAGGTACTTCTATGACTTTTCTATCTTCCATACTTCTCCTCTTTTCTGAATTTATTTTCAGTTTTTATTTTATCGGCGATTTTGCCGGTTTACCGGCTTTTCTTGGGTATTTTGCAGGTGTATTCTCTATTTTTTTGAATACAAGTATATTATGACTTAAGTCTGTCTCCGGAAGACTTACATCTATTTTTTCTATAAATTCAACACCAAGCACCTTCATTGCAGCCTGAGATTCTTCAAGCTCAAGATCTGCATTAGGACCCTTAAGGCATATAAAATACCCACCATTTTTTACAAACGGAACGCAGAATTCCATAAGAACAGGAAGACCTGCAACAGCTCTTGCTGTAGCTATATCGTACTGTTCTCTATAATCAGGATTTTTTCCAAAATCCTCCGCTCTTCCATGTATAAATTCTACACCTTCAAGCTCAAGCTGTGATGACACCTCCTGAAGAAAGTTTATTCTTTTATTCAGAGAGTCAAGAAGTGTAAGTTTTATATTCTCAAGGCATATCTTTAATGGCAGTCCAGGAAATCCTGCACCTGTACCGACATCTATTATTGACATGCCGTCTTTTATATATCCTTTGCTGACAGCTGATACCGAATCAAGGAAGTGTTTTATATATACTTCCTTTTCATCTTCAATTCCTGTAAGGTTCATCTTCTGATTCCATTCTACAAGAATTTCTCTATAGTCTTTGAATCTCTCTATCATTCTTTCATCTGTTTCAATTCCAAAGCTTTCTATTCCATTTTTTAATATATCAACATTAGTCATTTTTTCTACCTCTTCTCATCTGTTCAAGATATACAAGAAGAACAGATATATCTGCAGGAGATACCCCCGAAATTCTCGATGCCTGTCCCACAGATGCCGGTTTTATGGCGTCAAGTTTCTGTCTGCCCTCTAATCTAAGTCCTTCTATTTCAGAATAGTTTATGTTCTCGCTTAGTTTTCTGCTTTCAAGTTTTTTGAACTGGTCTATCTGTTTCAGCTGTTTATCTATATATCCTTCGTATTTTGTTACTACAACACACTGCTCTTTTACATAGTCAGGAACATCTTCTCCTGCTCCTTTTCCTATCTCATCTATAAGTGCATATGTAACTTCCGGTCTTTTCAGGAATTCATAAAGAGATAATCCTACATTAAGTTTTGAAAAACCATGTTTTTCCATTGTTTCATTTGCTTCATTTGGAGTTACTCTTACAGTTTTAAGTCTTTCAAATTCTTTTTCTACAGCTTCTTTCTTTGCAAGGAATCTGTTGTATCTTTCCTCTGTTACAAGACCTACTTCGTATCCCTTTTCTGTAAGTCTCATATCGGCGTTGTCCTGTCTTAGATAAAGTCTGTATTCACATCTCGAAGTCATCATTCTGTACGGTTCATTTGTACCCTTTGTAACAAGGTCGTCAAGTAAAACACCTATATAGGCTTCAGATCTATCAAGTGTAAACGGCTCTTTTCCTTCTATTTTTCTGACAGCGTTTATACCCGCTATAAGTCCCTGTGCAGCTGCTTCTTCATATCCTGAAGTTCCGTTGAACTGCCCAGCACTGAAAAGATTTTCAACACCTTTTATCTCAAGATTTAATTTAAGCTGTGTCGGATCTATACAATCGTACTCTATAGCATATGCAGGTCTCATTATTTTTACATTTTCAAGTCCCTGTACTGTCTTGTACATTTCTCTCTGTATTTCAAAAGGAAGTGATGTAGAAAGTCCCTGTACATACATCTCCTTTGTATTAAGTCCTTCCGGTTCTATAAACAGCTGATGTGTTTCCTTGTCTGAAAATCTTACTATCTTATCCTCTATTGAAGGACAGTATCTAGGTCCTACACCCTCTATTTCTCCACCGTACATTGCAGATCTCTTTATATTTTCTTCTATCATCTTTTTAGTTTCCGCTGTTGTTCTTGTAAGATAACATGGAACCTGTTCTTTTTCTATTTTTTCATTCATAAAAGAGAAAGGAACTATTTTTTCATCTCCATCCTGTCTTTCCATTTTTGAAAAGTCAACACTGTCCATATGTACACGACAAGGAGTTCCTGTTTTGAATCTTCTCATTCTAAGACCAAGATCTACAAGGCTGTCTGTAAGATATGCAGAATATCCAAGCGCATTTGGCCCCTCATTGAATGATGCTTCTCCTATGAATATCTTTGAATTAAGATATACACCTGTAGCAAGTATTGTAGCCTTTGATTTATATACTGCACCCATTCTTGTTATTACACCTGTTACAGTATTTCCCTCATGGTCAATAGCTACAACCTCGTCCATTATAAGGTCCAGATTTTCCTGGTTCTCTATAGTTTTTTTCATTTCTTCATGATATCTGAACTTGTCTGCCTGTGTTCTCAGAGAGTGAACAGCAGGACCTTTTGCAGTATTAAGCATTCTGCTCTGTATAAATGTTTTGTCTATGTTTATTCCCATCTCTCCGCCAAGAGCATCTATCTCTCTTACAAGGTGTCCTTTACCAGTTCCACCTATTGACGGGTTACAGGCAAGTGCAGCTATCGAGTCAAGCGACATCGTAATCATCGCGGTTTTATGCCCCATTCTCGAACATGCAAGAGCTGCTTCACATCCCGCATGACCTGCACCTACAACTATGACATCATAGTTTCCAGCTTCGAATTTTATCATAATTTTTCACCTTTCATACTACAGTTTCCCGTGAAACTTTTTATTTATGTATTTTAATTATTTTCCTATACAGAAATTATGGAATATATTATCAAGAAGATCCTCTGTAACAGTATCTCCGTTTATATGTCCCAGATAATCCCATATATTTTTAAGATCGACCTCTACAAAATCAAGAGGCATTCTATCTGCTATTGCAGAAGATGCATCTTCTGCTGACTTCATAGCATTGTAAAGCGCATCCTTATGTCTTGTATTCGTTATTACTACATCAGATGTACTTCTTATATCGCCTTTGTAGACCATTGACTCTATTTTATCGTGTATTTTGTCTATACCTTCATTCTGAAGTGCAGATATTTTTATTATATTGTCTTCATTTACATATTTTTTTATAACTTCCTCGTCTAATTTCTGCTCAAGATCTATCTTATTAAGAAGCATTATAACTTCTTTTCCCTGTATCATTTCAAGTATTTCCATATCCTCATCTGAAAGTTCTCTCGATGAGTCAGCCATCATTATTACAAGATCCGCCGAATCAAAAGAAGCTTTTGACTTTTCAACCCCTATTTTTTCAACGACATCGTCAGTTTCCCTTATTCCTGCTGTATCGACTATTTTCAGAGGAATACCTCTTATATTCACAAACTCTTCTATTACGTCTCTTGTAGTACCAGGTATATCTGTTACTATTGCTCTGTTTTCACCTAAAATTCTATTAAGAAGAGAAGACTTCCCTACGTTTGGTTTTCCAACTATTACAGTTTTCAGACCTTCTCTGAATATTTTTCCGCTGTCTGCTGTAGAATAAAGTTCTTTTATCTCCTCAAGAAGTTCCGCTGTTTTTTCTTCAAGTGTACTGTATGCTATAAATTCTATATCCTCTTCAGGATAGTCTATAGCAACTTCAACCTGTGCAAGAAGCTCTGTAACCTTGTCTCTGAAATCTCTTATCTTCTTTGACAGAGATCCTTCAAGCTGTGTTTCCGCAACTTCGTGTGCCTTGTCAGTTTTTGCATTGATTACATCTATTACTGCTTCTGCCTGTGATAAGTCTATTCTTCCGTTAAGAAAGGCTCTTTTTGTAAATTCTCCTGCTTCAGCAGGTCTCGCACCTTTTTTAAATACAAGTTCCAGAATTTTTTTTACAGAAAGAAAACCACCGTGACAGTTTATCTCTATTACATCTTCAGCAGTATATGAATTAGGACCTTTCATAAAGGCCACTAGAACCTCATCTATTCTTTTTTCCCCATCTGCTATATATCCATATATAAGTGTTCTCGCAGGATATTCCTTTATTTTTTTACCTGACATAGAAACAAATATTTCCTCAGCAATATCGCATGCTTCAGGTCCGCTTATTCTTATAATTCCTATACCACCTTCACCTGGAGCTGTTGCTATTGCTGCTATAGTATCATCTATAAACAAATATATCACCTCTTTTTCCGTTCATATATCCTATCTATATATTATATCAAAAAACAAATAGGCTGTCGCAATAACTGTTAATTATTACTGCGACAGCCGGATTTTTATCTCTTATACTCTATTACAAGTCTTCTGTATGGATCTGTTCCTTCACTGTATGTTATAACATATCTGTCATTCTGAAGAGCAGAGTGTATTATTCTTCTTTCATAAGGATTCATATAATCAAGTTTTTTAGTTCTCTTTGTTCTGGCAACTTCTCTCGCCATTTTGTTTGCATATCTAACAAGAGACTCTTCTCTTTTCTCTCTGTAGTTTTCTATATCTACAAGAACTCTTGTGTGTGAATCCTTATTTATTTTGTTAAGAGCAAGACCTGTAAGGAACTGTATAGAATCAAGAGTATCTCCTCTTCTTCCTATAAGGCATGCGGCTTCGTCACCTATAATGTTAACTTTTATAAGGTTGTCAACCTGTTCAACCTTTACCTGTGCATCTACCTTTGAATTTCTAAGCATATCCTCTATGAATTTTTTTGCCACATCAGTTTCTCTTTCAATGACTGTTATCTCATAAAGACCTTCCTTAGATCCTATAATTCCTAAAAACCCCTTGCTAGGAGCTTCTATTTCCTTTATTTCTATATCATTTTCTGATACTTTAAGCTCTTCTATTGCTTTTTTTACTGCTTCTTCTTTTGTTTTACTTCTTAGATTTAGTATTTTTGCCATTTCCACTAGCCCCCTTTATGTCAGCTTCAAGTTTAGCTTTTAGAGGTTTTGTCACTATAAGCTGCTGTAATATAGCGAATATATTACTTACAGTCCAGTATAGTGTAAGCCCTGCAGGGAATATGAATCCCCAGTAAAGAGACATACCTGCCATTACATATGTCATCATTTTCATCTGTCCGTTAAGCTGGTCAGATGGAGTCATTATTTTCTGCATTATAAATGCACTTGCTCCTGATAATATCGCAAGAATATAGTCAGGACTTGTAAGGTTTGCCATCCATAAAAAGGCTCCGTTTGCAGTTTCAAATGCAGCCTGATTTGCAAATGCTCCAAGACCTACCGGGTCTCTAAGAAGATTGAACAGTCCTATAAGTATAGGGAACTGTATAAGTAATGGTAGACATCCTGACATTGGATTTATGTTGGCTGTCTTGTATAGATTCATTATTTCCTGATTCTGTTTTTCAGGGTTATTTTTATATTTTTCCTTTATCTCCTCTACTCTAGGTGAAATCTCCTGCATTGCTACAGTAGATTTGGTCTGCTTGATAGTAAGCGGAGTCAGACATAGTTTTACTAAAAATGTAAACAGTATTATAGCTATTCCGTAGCTTCCTGTAAAACCGTATATAGCACTAAGTATCTGTCCAAAAAACTTTCCTATTAACTGGGTCACTTCGTGTTCCTCCTAAGTATTTTTATTTCAGAGGGTCATAGCCTCCAGGATGAAATGGATGGCATTTTGAAACTCTCTTCACTGTAAGCCATAGCCCCTTTATAAATCCGTATTTTTTAAAAGCCTCTATTGAATACTGAGAACATGTAGGATAAAACCTGCATGTCGGTCCTTTGAGTGGCGATATATAAATCTGATAAAATCTGACAAGAGCTATACATATTCTCGATGGAATATTTACTTTTTTCTTATCTTCATTATTTTCCTTATTCACGAAATATCGCCTCCAGTATCCAAAAAGATTTCTATATTAATACCCCGGCCTTTTTTACAAGACCGCAAATAGATTTTTCTATTGTTTTATAATCTGCATCCTTTGCAGCGACTCTCGATATAAATACAAGATCATATCCTTTTTTTACTTTTGGATCTACATTGAGTCTATATGACTCTTTTATTATTCTTCTTATTCTGTTTCTGGTAACAGCATTTCCTACTTTTTTAGAAACAGAAATTCCTATTCTTGTATTATCGGTTCTATTTTTCATTACATATACAACCATATATCTATTGGCAAATGACTTACCATTTTTGTATATTCTTCTGAACTCGTAGTCTTTCCTGATTCCTGTGGTATTATTAAATTCCATAACTGCCTCCATAAACGCTGCTTAAGGCATTAATTTTTACAAAAAAAGCCACTCTTTTAAAGCGGCCTTTTTTAATTAATGAGTTAATCTCTTTCTTCCTTTAGCTCTTCTTCTTCTTAAAACATTTCTTCCATTAGAAGTTCTCATTCTTTTTCTGAATCCATGTTCTTTACTTCTCTGTCTTTTCTTTGGCTGATAAGTTCTTTTCATTCTATAGCACTCCTTTCACAATTAATTTCCGTTTATAAAAACATACTTTTACCCTCAAAGTAAACATAACACATATTATTATAAATACTTTGGTATCTGTTGTCAACGTATTTTTGCCTATCAGAGGGACTATTTTTCTTATTATATATGATATATTAACAGCATATAAAAGTCCATATATTTATTTCTGAGAATAAAGTCTCAGTCCTACGAGAACACATCCTTCTATATAAGGTATTTTTTCATCATCCAGATATTTTATAAGAGTATCATCAGCTGCACCTGGCTGTATAAGAATACATTTGAATTTCTTTTTACATTCTTTTATTAAATTTATTCCTTTTGCCGGATGTATACAAAGATCTATTATATCTATCTCATCTTCTATATCATTAAGTGATTTTAATTCTTTACCAACAGAGTAGACGTTATATCCTTTCTCTATAAGCTCATGTTTTATTTTATATGCGTATTTTTCTTTATTAAGTGTATCTCCTACTACCGCAAAATTTTTCTGTTTCATTATTTCATTTAATTCCATATCCAAACTCTCCTTTATTTTGAATAATTTCCTGTGGATTATTTATACAATGAATCCGATTTTTCGTTTAAATTACTCTATTTCAGATTATGTTGATAAAAAAATAAATCATTTTAAATATATTGTGGATAAGTTATTGAAGTTTACCTTTTATTCTGATATTATAATTATACTTGTTTATATTATGGATAAAATTATAAACATTATCAACACTTATGCACAATCTGTGGATATCTCTGTGAATAAGTATATCATTTTTAGTTTATTCTGACCTATTTTCAATAATTATTGTATGTTTATAATCTTTATACAGCAATTATATCATTGTTTATAAATTTATACCTATTATAATATCCATTAAACAATTAATATTTTATCAACAGATTTTTTATTTTATCAACACTACTTTATTTTTAACTTGTACGTTGTTTATAATCATGTTGATAATTTTTATAAAGACTACTAAAGAATTGGAGGACACGAAGATGGATATAAACTCTATATGGGAAAAATCTATTCTCATACTAAAAGAAGAGGTTGCAAAGCCTGCTTTTAAAAGTTTTATAGAGCCTCTTATCCCTGTAAGAATAGAAGGCGATACGTTTGTCTTATATGCAAAGGAAAATATCAGAGGTTTCATCGACGGAAGATACAAAAACTCTATAGAACATGCAATATCAGAAGTAACTTCTGGAAAATATAAAATAAAAACAATTACAGATAAAAGCGAAATAGAAAAGCCATCGGTTAGACCTTCAAAATCAGAATCAAAGGAGAACAGCAGATCAATCTCCAATCTTAATCCAAAATACACATTTGATACGTTTGTCATAGGAAACAGTAATAGCTTTGCCCATGCAGCATGTGTCGCTGTTGCTGAAGCTCCGGCAAAATCATATAACCCTCTGTTTCTTTATGGGGGTGTAGGTCTTGGAAAAACACATCTTATGCAGGCTATAGGACATCATATACTTGACAACGACTCTACTCAGAGAGTTGTTTATGTGTCATCTGAAAAATTTACAAATGAACTTGTAAACTCTATCAAGGACGATAAAAATGAAGAGTTTAGAAACAAGTACAGAAATGTAGATGTTCTTCTTATAGATGATGTACAGTTTATAGCTGGAAAGGAAAGAACTCAGGAGGAGTTTTTCCATACTTTCAATACTCTGCACGAGGCAAACAAACAGATTATAATTTCAAGTGACAGGCCTCCAAAGGATATTCCAACACTTGAAGAAAGACTAAGATCAAGATTTGAAATGGGACTTATAACAGATATACAGCCCCCTGATTTTGAAACAAGAATAGCAATACTTAGAAAAAAAGCACAGATGGACAATGTTTCAGTTCCTGATGAAGTTACTGAATACATAGCAAAAAATGTAAAATCAAACATAAGAGAGCTTGAAGGCGCACTTACCAGAGTTATGGCTTTTTCATCTCTTACAAAAAAAGAAATTTCTCTTGAAGTCGCTACAGAAGCCTTAAAAGACATACTTTCTTCATACACAAGCGAAGAAATCAACGTTGTAAGAATAAAAGAAAAAGTTTCAGAGGTTTTCAATATAAAAATGGAAGACTTCAATTCAAAAAAGAGAACAAGAGCAATAGCATATCCAAGACAGATAGCAATGTATCTTTCAAGAGAACTTACAGACCTTTCTCTGCCTAAAATAGGTGAAGAATTTGGTGGAAGAGACCATACTACTGTAATTCATGCATGCGATAAAATATCTAAAGATATTCAGGAAAATATCGATATAAGAATGAAAATTGAAAAGATAACAAATGACCTTAAAGGATAGTAATTTTTATCAACAAATACAATGTTAATATTATCTTGATAAAATGTGTATAACAATTTATTAATATTTATACACATTTTATTATATTTATTTTTTTAATGTTATCAACATTTTTTCAACAGGTATAAATATTGATATTTCAATGTGGATATATCTTTTCAACATTAACAACAGCACCTACTACTATTACTACTAAGTTACTTATTTATTTTGTTGTTTTTTGGAAAAAATAGGTTATCCACAAATAAAAACATACAGGAGGAAAATTCTATGAAACTTATATGCAACCAGAAGGTTCTTGCAAATAAAATAGGAATAGTTCAAAAAGCAATAAACAGTAAAACAACTATAGATTTATTAAAGGGTATTCTATTATCAACTGAGAATGGGCAACTTAGACTTACAGGTTCTGACTCTGAAATAAAAATAGAAACAACTTTACAGGCTGAAATAGAAGAACATGGAAGCATAGTTGTTGATTCCAGACTATTTGGAGATATAATAAGAAAACTTCCTGATTCATTTGTTCAGATAGAGACAGATTCAAATTCAAATATATATATATCTTGTGAAAGTTCAAGATTTACAATAAAAGGACTTTCTGCAGACGAATATCCAAAACATCAGGATGTACATGTAGAAAATATGAGTACAATACCTCAGGCAATACTTAAAGAAATGATAAAACAGACTTCATTTGCTACATCACAGGATCAGACAAAACCTGTTCTTATGGGAGAAATGTTTGAAGTTTCTTCAGGAAATGCCGGAATGGTTGCTATCGATGGATATAGACTTGCGGTAAGAAGTTCATTTATAGACGGACTTAACGATGATATAAAGGTAATAATACCAGGGAAAACACTTGTTGATGTAAACAGCCTTATGTCTGGAGAAGGAGATATAAAAGTTGGATTTACAGATAAAAATGCAATATTCATAATGGACGATACTGTTATTGTTACAAGACTTCTTGAAGGAGACTTTATAGATTATAAGAGACTTCTTCCAAAAGAATGTAATTCAAGGGTTAGATTAAAAACAAAATCACTTCTGAACAGTATAGAAAGAGCAGCTTTACTATCTCAGTCTGAGAAAAATAACCTTATAAAATTATCTATAAAAAATGATGTAATGGTTATAACTTCAAACACAGATAGAGGAAATGTATATGAAGAGGTTTCAATAGAATTAGAAGGAAGTTATCTTGATATAGCATTCAACTCAAGATACATAATGGAAGGTCTTAAAAACATAGATAGCGAAGAAATTTATATGGAATTTACTACAAACGTAAATCCTTGTATAATGAAACCGGTAGATGATATAGAATATATATATCTTCTTCTTCCGGTAAGAATTTCATCAAACATATAAACAGTGCAAATAAGATAATAATTATAAATAAAAATCAGACCATCAGTTCGATAGTCTGATTTTTTTGTGCTTTACAGGGCTTTATTATGGTATAATTATAGTTAGTATGCTTTTTTATGCATATATATAGAACAACAAAAGGAGGAGATTTACAGTGGAAATAAAAATAGATTCTGACTATATAAAACTGGATCAGGCTTTAAAGTATGCCGATGTTGTATCAACAGGTGGACATGCAAAAATACTTATACAGGACGGATTTGTAAAAGTAAATGGCGAAGTTGAAACAAGAAGAGGAAAAAAACTGAGAAGCGGGGATACTGTAGAGGTTGAAGGCGAAATAATAACAATTGTATAGTCTTCGGGAGATAGACAGTTATGAGAATAAAAAATCTGCAGCTTGTAAATTTCAGAAACTATGAAAAGCTGTATATCGAATTCAATGATAATGTAAACCTTCTGGTAGGTGAAAATGGACAGGGAAAAACAAATATTGTAGAAGCGGTTTACATGCTTTCTTTTGGAAAATCTTTTAGAACAAACAGAGATAGAGAAATTATAAAATTTAATACAGATAATTTATATGCCGGCGGTGTTTATGAGAAAAACGGCCGAAATGGAATGATAGAAATTATGATAGGAAAATCCAGAAAAGGGATAAAAGTTAATAAGATTCCTATAATAAAGCTTGGAGAACTTCTTGGAAATATGAACGTTGTAATATTTTCACCTGAAGATTTGAAGCTTGTAAAAGATGGTCCAAAAGAAAGAAGAAGTTTTATAGATAGAGAGATAAGCCAGATAATACCGGGATATTATTCTCTTTTAGTTGATTATAATAAAATTCTTGCAAGCAGAAACAGAATGCTTAAAGGATACAATATAGATAAAAACCTTCTTGATGTATATGATGAAAGTCTTTCAGTTTATGGGGGAAAAATATCACTATACAGAAGAGAGTTTATAAATAAAATTGCTGCAATATCAAAGGATATACATAAAAAGCTCACAGGAGAAAAAGAAGAGTTGACAATAGCATATAAAAGTCAGCTGGATATATGCGAAAATGATGATGAACATACACTGGCTGAAAAGCTCAGAAATCTTCTTCTGGAAAAAAGAGAAAGTGATATAGAGATGAGATCGGGAAGATATGGTATACATAGAGATGATATAACAATATCTGTAAACGGTCTTGATGCAAGACTTTACGGTTCTCAGGGGCAGCAGAGAACGGCATCGATATCCCTGAAGCTTTCAGAAATAGAGCTTATAAAATCAGAAACAGGAGAATATCCTGTTCTTATACTGGACGATGTATTCAGTGAACTCGATGAAAACAGACAAAAGCTTCTCGTCGGGAACCTGGATGGCGTTCAGATGTTTATAACAACGGCGGAACACCTTCACAGAAATGTTCTTGATATGAAAAACTCAACGATATTTCATATAAAAAACGGTGCAGTCGTTAAAACAGAGAATGGAGGAAACTAGATGAAACAGGAATACGGTGCAAGTCAGATTCAGGTTCTTGAAGGACTTGAAGCGGTTAGAAAAAGACCAGGAATGTACATCGGATCGACAGGTCCAAGAGGACTACATCATCTTGTGTATGAAGTTGTAGACAACAGTATAGACGAAGCACTAGCAGGAAACTGCTCTGAGATATACGTATCTATAAATGCGGATGGAAGTATAACTGTAGAGGATGACGGAAGGGGTATACCGGTTGAAGTACATCCTAAAACAGGAAAATCAACTCTAGAGACTGTACTTACTGTGCTACACGCCGGAGGAAAATTCGGTGGAGGAGGATATAAGGTATCTGGAGGTCTTCACGGGGTTGGGGTATCTGTAGTAAATGCCCTTTCAACATGGCTTACAGCTGAAGTTCATAGAGATGGAAAAGCCTACAGACAGGAATATATAAAAGGAAATCCTCAGGATGAACTAAAAGTTGTAGGAGAATCTTCTCATACAGGTACTATAATATCTTTCATGCCTGATGCAGAGGTATTTGATGAGATAGAGTTCAGCTTTGAAACACTGGAATATAGACTTAGAGAGCTTTCATTCCTTAACAAGGGAATAAAAATAGTGTTTGAAGATAAGAGAGAAGGACAGGAAAAGAAAAGAGATTTCCACTATACAGGAGGTCTTGTTGAATATGTTAAATTCCTGAATAAATCAAGAACAGGTATACATGAGGATATAGTATACATAGACAAAAAAGTTGATGATTGCATAGTAGAAATAGCAATGCAGTATACAGATGGATATACAGAAAATATATATTCATTTGCAAATAATATAAATACACATGAGGGTGGATCTCACCTTGCAGGATTTAAGTCAGCTATAACAAAGACTGTAAATGACTATGCAAAGAGAAATGGAGCAATAAAAGAAAAGGATGGAAACCTTACAGGAGAAGATATAAGAGAAGGTCTTACTGCTGTTGTTTCTGTAAAACTTCCTGAGCCTCAGTTTGAAGGTCAGACAAAGACAAAACTTGGTAATACTTTCATGAGAGGTATAGTTGATTCTGTAACAGTTGAAGAATTAGGATCATTCCTTGAAGAGAACCCAAGTACTGCAAAAGTTATAGTAGACAAGGCGCTTAGAGCTCAGAGAGCCAGAGAAGCTGCAAAAAGAGCAAGAGAGCTTACAAGAAGAAAAAGTGTGCTTGAAAGTACATCTCTTCCAGGAAAACTTGCAGACTGCTCTGAAAAGGATCCAGCAAAAAGTGAAATATTCCTTGTCGAAGGGGATTCAGCCGGTGGTTCAGCTAAACAGGGAAGAGACAGAAATACACAGGCGATACTTCCGCTTAGAGGTAAAATACTTAACGTTGAAAAATCAAGACTTGATAAGATACTTTCTTCTGATGAGATAAAGAATATGATAACAGCATACGGATGTGGTATAGGAAACGATTTTGATATGTCAAAACTTAGATATCACAAAATAATAATAATGACCGATGCCGATGTCGACGGTGCTCACATAAGAACACTTCTTCTTACATTCTTCTTCAGATATATGAGACCACTTATAGAGGAAGGATACGTATATGCTGCACAGCCACCTCTATACAAGGTAACAAAACAGAAAAAGGAATATTATGTGTATTCAGATAGAGAGCTTGATGCACTTCTTAATGAGATAGGAAGAGATAAATACGAAATACAGAGATACAAAGGTCTTGGAGAGATGAACCCAGAGCAGCTTTGGGATACTACTATGAACCCTGATACAAGAACACTTCTTCAGGTTACAATAGATGATGCTGCAATAGCAGATGAAGTATTCTCTATGCTTATGGGAGACAAGGTTGCTCCAAGAAGAGAATTTATCCAGGAAAATGCGAAATACGTAAGAAATCTGGATGTATAGGAGAGGAGATAGAAAATGCAGGACGAAAAAAATACAAGCAGAATACTCCCAATAGAAATAGCAAAGGAAATGAAACAGTCATATATAGAATACTCAATGAGTGTTATAGTAGGACGTGCGCTTCCTGATGTAAGGGACGGATTAAAACCTGTTCACAGAAGAATACTTTATTCTATGAACGAACTTAATCTTATGCCGGATAAACAGTACAGAAAATCTGCCCGTATAGTCGGGGATGTTCTTGGTAAATACCATCCACACGGTGATAGTTCAGTATACCTTGCGATGGTAAAAATGGCACAGGATTTCTCTACAAGAGTTCCGCTTGTAGATGGACATGGTAACTTCGGTTCAATAGACGGTGACTCTCCTGCCGCAATGCGTTATACAGAGGCCAGAATGAGTAGACTTTCTCTTGAACTTTTAAGAGATATAGAAAAGGAAACAGTCGATTTTGTACCTAACTTCGACGAAACATTAAAAGAGCCAGCAGTTCTTCCATCAAGATTTCCAAACCTTCTTGTAAATGGATCAAACGGTATAGCTGTTGGTATGGCGACATCAATACCTCCTCACAACCTTGGAGAGGTAATAGATGCCACAGTTCACCTTATAGATAATCCAGAATGTGATGTAGAAGAATTAATGCACTATGTAAAAGGGCCAGACTTCCCTACAAGTGCAATAATAATGGGAACTGAAAGTATAAAAGAAGCATACAGAACAGGAAGAGGAAAGGTTAAAGTAAGAGCAAGAGCTGAAATAGAGGAACTTCCAAAAGGAAAACAGCAGATAGTAGTTACAGAGATACCTTTCCAGGTAAACAAGGCGAGACTTGTAGAAAGAATAGCAGAACTTGTAAAAGAAAAGAAAATAGAGGGAATATCAGACCTTAGAGATGAGAGTAACAGAAAAGGTATGAGAATAGTAATAGAGCTTAAGAGAGATGTAAATGCAAACATCATACTTAACAACCTTTACAAACATTCTCAGCTTGAAGATACATTCAGTATAATAATGATTGCCCTTGTAAATGGACAGCCTAAATGTCTGAATCTAAAGGAAATACTTCACCACTATATAGAACATCAGAAGGATGTAGTTACAAGAAGAACAAAATTTGAGCTTAAAAAAGCCGAGGCAAGAGCTCATATACTTGAAGGACTTAGAATAGCACTTGACAACATAGATGAAGTAATAAAAATAATAAGATCTTCAAAAACAGGTGCTGAAGCAAAAGAAAGACTTATGGAAGGATTTGCACTTTCTGAACTTCAGGCTCAGGCTATACTTGATATGAGACTTCAGAGACTTACAGGTCTTGAGAGAGACAAGATAGAAGAAGAGTACTCTGAACTTATGAAGAAAATAGCATATCTAAAAGAAATCCTTGCAAGCGAGGCAGTACTTCTTGAAGTTATAAAAGATGAAATAACTGAAATAAAAGATAAATACGCAGATCCTAGAAGAACTGAGATAACTCATGCTGATGGAGAAATAGACATGAGAGATCTTATAGATGAAGAAGAGATAGTACTTACTCTTACTCACTTCGGATACATAAAAAGACTTCCAGCTGATACATACAGAAGTCAGAAGAGAGGTGGAAGAGGAATATCTGCTCTTACAACAAGAGAAGAGGATTTCGTAAAACATATAGTAACGACAACAACTCACAGCAGACTACTGTTCTTCACAAACAGAGGAAGAGTATTCAGACTTAATGCATACGATATTCCTGAAGGAAAGAGACAGGCAAAAGGTACTGCAATAGTAAACCTTCTTCAGCTTGGACCTGGTGAGAAGATAGCAACACTTATAGCTGTGGACTCATCAGAGAAACAGGGATACCTTATGATAGCAACTAAGAAAGGTATAGTTAAAAAGACTGCTGTAGAGGAGTTCAAGAACATAAATAAATCAGGACTTATATCTATCGGACTTAGAGAAGGCGATGAGGTAATAGGTGTAAAACTTACTGACGGCAATGAAGATGTACTTCTTGTAACGAAAAATGGTATGTCTGTAAGATTTGCTGAAAAAGATGTCCGTGCTATGGGAAGAACTGCTATGGGAGTCAAGGGAATAACTCTTTCTGATGATGATATAGTTGTTTCTATGGGACTTTGCAGTGAAGGACAGGACGTTCTTGTAGTAAGTGAAAACGGATACGGAAAGAGAACTGATATAGAAGAGTACAGAACTCAGATAAGAGGCGGAAAAGGTCTAAAAACTTATAATATATCTGAAAAAACTGGTTGTCTTGCAGGTGCTGAAATGGTAAATGAGGACGACGAGCTTATGATAATAAACTCTGATGGAGTTCTTATAAGAATAAAAGTGTCTGATATATCTATATTCAAGAGAGTTACAAGCGGTGTGAAACTTATGAATCTGGACGATGATGTAACTATAGTTTCAATAGCAAAAGCGAATCTTGAAGAAGACGAGGAAACTGAAGAATAAAAAATTTAAAGGGGATATTGCACTAACAAGTTTGTTAATGCGATATCCCCTATATTTATAATTTTAAGTTATATTCTGAAAATAAAAATCAATTCTTAATTTTTTTTAATAATATTAAGAATTGATTAAGAAGAATTACAGTATTGTCGTATTTAACAAATTATATTTTCTTATTTGAAGAAATACTGTATTATATAGACAAACATTCGAATGTAAAAAATACGTTAAATGGAGATAGATGATTATTAGGATGAATAAATTGAAAAAAGGTATTGCAAAATGTATAATAAATAATTTTGGAAAATAAAATATACATGAAAGGAAGATTGTATATGAAAGAAAAAATATTAAAAGTAATAAGTCTTATAATTGAAGTGATAAAAATATATTGTACTATTGCAGTGTTTGATATGTTTTTAGAAAATGATAAATCCCTTTTAGCTTTTGATACTACACAACATATAATTTGGAGTGTATTCGCATTTTGCTTCTGTGCATATGTTGCATATGCTCTGTATATAAAAGATTAATATAAATATAGTAAAATTAAAAGGATTGACTCCAATTTGATATAGGAATCAATCCTTTTAACAAATGTGAAAATTATATATGAAAGGAAGATTGTATATGAAAGAAAAAATAATAAAGGTAATAGGTATTATAATTGAAGCGACAAAATTATATTGTACTATTGCAGTGCTTGACATGTTGTTAGAAAAAGATACATTCCTTTTAGCTTTTGACACTAAACAAAACATATTTTGGAGTATATGCATATTTTGCTTATTTGCATATAATATTGCAACTAATCGGTATACAGGAAATTAATATAAACATAGTAAAATTAAAAGGATTGACTCCAATTTGATATAGGAATCAATCCTTTTAACAATTTAATTTTTATTATAGCACATTATTTTATAGTCATTTCAAGATTTTCTGTTTCTTCAGTTACAGGAACTGTCGCATTTATAGAAGCGTTGTCTATTTCAACTGAATAAGTTTTGTGTATTAGACAGTTTACAGGGTCTTCTGTAGTTATTACAAGAGCAAGGCTGTGTCCAGGTTCAACAGTATATCTTGTCGCATTTAGGTATATGTTGTACTCGTGGTATTCACCTTTTTTAAGTTCTATGCTGTTTGCAGCAGTTTCAGGTTCATATCCAGCCTCTGGGTTGCAAAGGTCAGCATATGCACGAGTTATTGGACGGTAATTTTTGTGAACCGTTTCAAATTCACAAAGATTGAACGCCGGTAAATCTCCACCGTTTATTACTCCGTTTTCTTTTACAGTAACAACAGGTATTACATTTCTCTCAGGATCTACAGTCTGTATATTATCGAATTTTTCATCGCATATATCGTATAACATAGCTACAAGTTTAACGTCGTCCATTCTTCCAGTAACCTTAGAATCTCCAAGTTTCATAGTTAGAGAATCCGCGTCATTTGGGTTTTCAGGATTGAAGTCGTTTTCTATATCTCCGTCTTTTAATGCAGCCTTAAGATTTAAATGAACTGTTCCCTGTATTGTAACAGCTTTATCGAATGGAGCAGTTACAAAACGCTTATTCATATTTGAAGATTTAAGACTCATAGCCTCGTCGAAATTCTCAGCACATACACCAGCTGCTTCCCAATCAGTATCTATAACTGATGTATCAGCTTCTGAGCTTTCAAGTTTCATTGAGTATGCAGTTTCCCAAGAATCACAAGTTTCCCATTTGTTCTGATCGTAGTTAGTCTGAACAAGAACCTCAGGCATTTTCTCTGCAGTATTGTCAACATCATATAGATAGTGAGATATCCATTCGTTAACTATATCGTCATAGAATTTTCCATCTATAAGTATACCGTAGTTTTTATTAGGCATAGTAGGAGTTATATGTGGTCCCTGATGAAGTATTGTTTTAACAGTCTGACCAGATTTTTTGTATGCCTTGTACATCATTTCAAACTGTTTTGTAGATACGTTCTCATCGTTAAGTCCCTGAACTATAAGTGCACTGCATTTTATTTTGTCGTAGTTAAGTCTGTAGTTTCCTGCTCCCCAGAACTCTTCATTGTAGTCAGAACCGCATTTTAACTGCTGAAGGCTAAGCTCATGGTGGAATGCAGCTATATCGTCTAACTCTTTTTCTGATAGAGTTTCATCATTGTATCTACTTGAACAGAAGTATGCAAGGAAGCTATTTAGCACCTCTTTTGGCCAGTAACGCTGAGAACCCTGCATATTCTGCTGGCTGTACCAGTCAGATATACCGGCTACAGGAACTATTGTTTTAAGACCTTCAACACCAGTTGTAGCAACAGCAAAAGGCATAGTACCAGCATAAGATCTACCAGTCATGGCTACATTACCGTTTGACCATTCTGCTTTTGTCTCTATTGTGCCTTCGCGGTCTGCATATGCAACTCTGTCTCCGTGAAGCCATTCAACTACGAATTTGAATGCATCTCTTTCGTATTCAGAACCGACAAAGTTGAATCCATCAGAACCAAGAGCACCAAATCCTGCACTTATTATTACAGCGAAACCACGAACAAGGTAGTAGTTGAAGTTTTCAAGGTTTTCATAAACCATGCTGTCGTTGTTTCCTTTATCTTTGTAGTACCAGTCAGAAGCTTTTGATTTAAGAGCAAGCTCCATAGGACTTATAGAACCAGAAGGAACTCTAGGAGCAGCTTCTTTTTTAAGATCTTCAAAATCGAACTTTCTATATTCTTTTTCAGCAACTTCCTTCATGTGAGGATATCCGTCTTCATTTACACCTGCACAGTATGGGCGAGCTTCAAATAAAGATGCAGCTTTGTAATTTCCTTCAACTGCACTTCTTGGAACCTGAACAAGAACTTTTATAAGGTCTCTTTTTCCGTCTCCGTCCATATCGTAATCAGATTCTACATACACACAGTATCTTACTATGTCAGATGTAGAAGGATCGTAATTTTCACCAGTTTTTCCGTCAGTGAATGGGAAAACCGGCTGTGCAATTCCGTTTTCAAATACTGGAACTTTACTATAATTAGTCATAACATACCTCCCAGGCTATAAAACTATAGCTATATTAATATTAATTTAGTTTTGTAAATCGTTTACAAGAATAGTATAGATTTTACGAAAAGAATAGTCAATGTTTGAAAAATATGAATTATAATAAAATTTTATAGTTTATATTTTATAAAAAGTTCAAAATAAATATAATGCTAATTTACAAAGTATAAATTTAATAAAATATTTAATTGCAGAAAATAGATAAACCTTGCGATGTATTAGAAAAACAGGAAAAATGGACAAATGTTTATATGTGTTATATCATATGAAATATAATGAATAATATGCAGTATTTATATAAAAAATAAAGGAGGGAATTTAATGGGAATATATTTTGATAACGGAAGTACATCTTTTCCAAAAGCACCTGGTGTTGGAGAAGCTATAGCTACTCTTATAGAAAATGGAGCATTCAATATAAACAGAGGAAACTACCGGGGAGCATATGATGTTGCATACTCTGTACTTGACTGTAGAGAAAGACTTTGCAGAATGTTCAACGGAGAGGACTCAAAATACGTTATATTTACACCGGGAATAACATATTCAATAAACTTCTTTATGAAGGGATTTCTAAAACCGGGAGATCACTTTATAATAACTTCAATGGAACACAATGCTGTATCAAGAACTGCAAAACAGCTTGAAGAGATAGGATGCAGTTACAGTATGCTTCAGGCAGATGTAGAGGGAATGGTAAATCCTGATGACCTTTATGAACTTATAAATGAAAAAACAAAAGCTGTTGTAATGCTTCATGCATCAAACGTAAGTGGAACAGTTCTTCCAATAGAAGAAATAGGAGCAATATGTAAAGAAAAAGGACTTGTATTTGCAGTGGATACAGCTCAGACAGCTGGAACACTTCCAATAGATATGAAAAAGTGTAATATAGATTTCCTTGCCTTTACAGCTCACAAAGGACTTCTTGGACCTCAGGGAATAGGAGGATTTGTAATAGCTCCTGGAATGGAAGATAGAATAGAGCCTGTAATAACAGGGGGAACTGGAAGTAAGTCAGACAGCCTTGAAATGCCTACAACTCTTCCTGACAGATATGAAAGTGGAACTATGAACCTTCCTGGAATCATAGGACTTAGAGCTGCACTTGTATATCTTGAAGAGACAGGAATAGAAAATATACATAAAAAGAAAATGGAAATAGCTGAGTATTTTATGAAACAGCTTGAAAAATTTGAACACGCAAGAATAGCAGGAC
The DNA here is from genome assembly GCF_006861675.1 of Peptacetobacter hominis. Lineage (GTDB taxonomy): Bacteria > Bacillota > Clostridia > Peptostreptococcales > Peptostreptococcaceae > Peptacetobacter > Peptacetobacter hominis. The sequence goes on from NZ_SGJB01000009.1 coordinate 95,505, forward strand.
CAAAAACTATGGAAAACAGAGTTGCTGTTGTTTCAGTAGATTTTGAAGAAAGTGACAATGCTATGGTTGCATTTGAACTTGAAAATAAACATCATATAATGACCAGAGTAGGAATGCATTGTGCACCTCTTGCTCATCAGTCACTTCATACATTCCCTCAGGGAACAGTTAGATTTGCATTCAGTGCATCAAATACAAAAGAAGAAGTTGATGAATGTATAAAAGCTCTTGAAGAAATAGGAGTATAAGAATAAAAAACTATACATCAGTACGATGTATAGTTTTTTTGTTTCAATAAATATAATGTATAGATTTAATCTATATACTGTATAACAAATATATTATTTTACTATAACTCAAAAGAGTCCCACCTAATTGAAAACAGTTTTTCACTGTGCTACAGTGAAATTAAAGGATTTAATTGTAAAAATATATGTGTTTAATGTTTTTTATCAAAGGGGGATTTATAAATGGCAGATTATCGTAAAATGTGGGAAGACTTAGGCATGGACGTAGACACACATGATCAGCTTTGTGAAGTTCTTCCACAGGCTTTTGGAGATGTATATTTATCTCAGGAAAACAGACCTGAAGGAATGGATTACTACAACTTTGTTGTATCTGAAATACACGGTGTAAGACCGGCAGAACTTATAGAGCATCAGAAAAAAGGTGGGAAAGTATTCGGTACATTCTGTGTGTATGTTCCAGATGAAATAGTATTTGCAGCAGATGCTATAGCTACAGGACTTTGTGGAGGATCTCAGTTCTGGGTTCCTGGTGGAGAAAAAGTACTTCCATCTGATACATGTCCTCTAATAAAAGCATCAGTAGGTGCAAGACTTGACAGAACATGTCCATTCTTCCGTATAGCTGATATGTATGTAGGTGAAACTACATGTGATGGAAAGAAAAAAGCATGGGAAATACTTGCTGAAGATGTTCCTGTACATGTAATGGATTTACCTCAGATGAAGAGAGAAAAAGATGTACGCGCATGGGAAGAGGAAATAAAGGATTTCAAAAAAGTTGTGGAAGATTTCACTGGAAATGAGGTTACTTCTGAAAAACTTGCTGAAAGCATAAAACTTATAAATGGAAAGAGAAAAGCATTAAAAAGATTATATGAGCTTAGAAAAAATGAAAATCTTCCAATAAGCGGAAAAGACGTATTATTAATATCTCAGATAGCATTCTATGATGATCCTGCTCGTTTTACTGAAATGACAAATAAACTTTGTGATGAGCTTGATAAGAGAGTTGAAGAAGGAGTAAGCGTATTTGAAAAAGGAACTAAGAGAATACTTCTTACAGGAACTCCTCTTGCAATACCAAACTGGAAGATACACAATATAATAGAAACTAGCGGTGGAGCAGTTGTATGTGAAGAGATGTGTACAGGTACAAGATACTTTGAAAATCTTGTAGACGAAACTCAGACAGATCTGGATTCACAGATAAAAGCCATAGCTGAAAGATATATGGGAATAAAATGTGCATGCTTTACACCTAATACAGGAAGAATAGATGATATAATAAAATACGCAAAAGAGTACAATGTAGATGGTGTAATAGATGTAAACCTAAAATTCTGCAGCACTTATGCAGTAGAGGGATATCTTGTTGAAAAAGCCCTTAAGGAAGCAGGTATACCTGTTTTAGGAATAGAAACTGATTATACAGACAGCGATGCTCAGCAGATGAGAACAAGAATAAGTGCATTTATAGAAATGCTTGAAGAAAGATAGAAGCTGTCGGAAAAGAGATAGTTATGAAGGAAATACAGACTTATATACTTTTCAACAACCATGAAAGTGGTATGAAACTGAAAAAAGAGTTATCGGATGCGGGAATAAAATCTACAATATCTCCTACTCCGAGACAGGCCAGCAAATGCTGTGGAATATCGCTTATAATAGATGAAAAGGATATAGATGCAGTGAACAGTATCATCGAGGATAAAAAAATCGAAATACTGAAAATACAGCAGATAGAAATAGAAAGAAATCCAAATAGAGATAGATATTGTTAATATAAAAGAACCGTACGTTTTTGTACGGTTTTTTTAATATATGAACTAACAGTAGATTAAAATTCTCAGTTCTCAATATGAAAATGTGCTATAATAATTCTATATATGATTTCAAATCGGAAGGAGAGATTTATATGTCAAAAAAAGGCGGTTTTATGATTTTTGGTGCGATAATAGGATTCCTTCTAGGAATATTTCTTGCACCTAAAAAAGGTTCTGAACTTAGAAAGGAAACAAAAGAAAAGTTTGACGATATAAAAGAAAATCCACAGGAGGTTCTTAACAGTGCAATAGAAACTGTAAAAGATAAAATAAATGAGCTTTCTGAGGATGATGAAGATATTGAAGTCTCTGATGATGATATAGTCATAAGCAGAACATTTGACGACGAAGGAGAGGAGTTTTAATGAACGCTATAGGTTGGCAGATTGGAGCATGCCTTATAGGTATATCAGCTCTGATAACAGCTATATACATTGCAAAACTTCTTTCAAGTGCAAGTCAGACTATAGAACAGGCTAATAAAGTTGTCGAAAAAGCATATCGTATACTTGATAGAAAAGAAAGAGATATAGAGGATATAATATCAAATGCGGCATCTATAACAGGAAATGTTGATACAATAATAGAAGCAGTTACAAAAATTGGAAGTATAGTAAATGTTTTCGGATTTGTTAAAAGAAAGAAGAAAAGAAAAAGTAAATAATATAGGAGGTATATTATGTCAATAAAGTTAAACTCTGTATTTGACTCCCGGAATGATTCATGGATGATAGAAGTTGAAGGAGAGCTTGATGTATCTACTGCTGAAAAATTCAAGGCAGAGCTTTATAGACTGGAAGAAGAAAAACAGGCTGATATGAGAATTAATCTTTCTGGGCTTGACTATATAGATTCAACAGGACTTGGAGTAATGGTAGGAGTTTTAAAAAGATTAAAAGTCAATAACAAGGGTATATACCTTAATAACCCTAAAAGCAATGTTAAAAAGATATTCGAGATAACAGGGCTTGATAAAATATTTAATCTGGAGGGATAGGAATTGGCTTGTGATACGATAAAAATGGAGATAAGTGCTAATCCTGAATATGTAGGAATAATAAGACTTACAACATCAGGCATAGCAAATAAGATAGGTTTTACCATTGATGAAATAGAAGATATAAAAGTAGCTATCTCTGAAGCGTGCACAAATGCGATAAAGCATAGTGATGAAGATAAATTTAATATAGTTTTTAATATAATGGACAACGGAATTGAGATAGAAGTTCACGATAAGGGAAAAGGCTGTGATGTTTCAGCTATAAAAATACCTGATTTAGAAAATCCAAAGGAAAGTGGTCTAGGGATTTTTATAATGAAAACCCTTATGGATGATGTATGTATAGAATCGACAGAGAATAAAGGTACAGTTATAAAAATGACTAAATATTTAGGAGCTGATTATTAATGATGAATATGGCAGGTTCTTCAGAATACCTGGATATGGATACAAAGGAACTTTTCAGACTGTACAGTGACACCAGGGATGTAGATATAAGGAATATACTTATCGAAAGACATTTATACCTTGCCAGGATACTTGCAAAGAAATATATAAACAAGGGTGTCGACTATGAAGATATATATCAGGTGGCATCACTTGCGCTTATTTATGCAATAGACAGATATGATCCGGGAAAGGGATTTGAGTTTTCGAGTTTTGCAACTCCAACTATAATAGGTGAAATAAAAAGATATTTCAGAGATAAAGTATGGACTATGAGAGTTCCAAGAAGAATACAGGAACTAAGCAAGAAAATAAGCAATGCCAGGGTTATACTTGAACAGGAGAAAAAATCAAATCCTACTGCAAAGGATATTGCTGAATATCTTGGCTGCAGAGAAGAAGATGTTTTAGAGGCAATGGAGGCTTCCTACAGTTATCAGCCGGTTTCGCTTGATGCTTCTGGAGGGGATGATTCTGATGATAAGGATCTTTCTCTGTCTGATAGAGTCGGAGTTGAAGAAGATAACTTCAGAAATATAGAACAAAGAGATTTCATTGAAAAATTTATGGAAAAATTGAACGAACTTGAAGTTAAAATTCTGAAAGACAGGTTTTTCCTTAATAAAACGCAGTCTGCAATAGCAGCTGAACTTGATATTTCTCAGATGACTGTATCCAGACTTGAAAAAAAGGTAGTGGAGAAGTTGAGAAAAGAATACGAAAAGAATATATAAATATTTTAATGCTTTATATTAAGCAAGATATTTTGACAAAAGTCTACGGGGACGGATTATTCTGTACTGTAGGCTTTTTTATTTATAATTATAAAATATAAATCTATAGATAACTATAATAAGTAAATTGATTATTGTAAAAAACTATACTTAAGTGTATATATTGAAAAAATATAATCATAGTATTAATCTAAATATAGAAAACGTTATTTAGGAGAGATAGTTGTGAAAGATGTAAGACAGATGGCTAAAGATTGTAGTCAGGGGATGGCAGATTTTGCTTCAGTAAAACCAGAGGTTGCAGCTGCATTTGGAAATTTTGCAGGAGCAGTGTTATCAGATGGAGCAATAGACCTAAAAACAAAAGAACTTATAAGTGTTGCTATAGCAGCATACAGTAGATGTGAATATTGTATAGTTGGACATGTAAACAATGCATTCAAGGCTGGTTGTACAAAAGAGGAAATACTAGATGCGGCATCTGTTGCAATAGCATTTGGCGGTGGACCAGCGTCTGCATATATAGCAACAACTCTTATGGATGCTGTAAATGAATTTGAAAAAGATTACAAATAATAATATATTTTTGAGCTATATTTTCACCAATATATACCGTCTGATAGAACTAATTCAGGCGGTTTTTAAATTTTTTTATTTTTTTTTTGTAAAAAAGTGTTGACTCATATAAAAAATGATGATATTATTATACTTGCATTAGCGAGTGAAACAAATAAATAACTAATCTGGTTACTATAGCAGAGAGGATACACCTGTTCCCATTCCGAACACAGAAGTTAAGCTCTCTAGCGCTGATGGTACTTGGGGCGAAGGCCCCCGGGAGAGTAGGTCGTAGCCAGGTGATGTGCCGAAGTGGCGGAACTGGCAGACGCACAGGACTTAAAATCCTGCGGGACTTATCCTCCCGTACCGGTTCGATTCCGGTCTTCGGCACCACAAAAGTGGACCATTAGCTCAGTTGGTTAGAGCGCCCGGCTCATAACCGGTAGGTCTGGGGTTCGAGTCCCTGATGGTCCACCACTTTTAATGAACTTTGAAAACTGAACAGCAGATAAATTTGTTCGAACGATTTGTTCGGACTCTTACAAACCATAATTAAGCCAGATAT